>JAZNUR010000051.1:0-22614 GCA_045592405.1 Oscillospiraceae bacterium | reverse complement strand
CCTGTTCATGTTCAATGCACTGGATGCCGTTCAGGAATGAGAGCCTGAAGACTTGGAAGTAATCGACAGGTTCGGGAACAGCTTCGAGGGCATTCCACATGAGAATCTGCAATTCCGGTGGGATGGTGTCCTGCACGCCTCTTGTCAGATATCTGGGGTTTTGAAACATATGAATCCTCCATAAATCAGATTTGCTGTACATGAAGAAAGCCGCCATGTTGGCGGCTTTCTCTGTATGCAATTTAATAATATACATTTGGAGAATCGGAAAAATAGGAAATATTTTAAAAATGTAATACTATATGATAATAGCGACCGAAGGGAGCGCTTGTATATGTAGAAATATAGAGAAAAAATAATCTCATATTGAGGATATACACATTTATGACATTCCCTGAAGTCGCTAAAATATCATGTAAGGAGGGATTCTCTATGAGAGATCCAAAAGAGAAGAAAGGTATGGTCACGTCAATCCGACTGACCGAAGAACAGCATCAGTGGGTGAAGAAACAGGCTGAACGACATGGCATGACGATGAGCAATTACATCATTACAACTGCGATGCATGGTGAGAACCTGCTCACACCGGAACTAGTGGTGCGTCTGCAGAATATTGTCAATGAAGCAATTGCTGTTGTGATGGAGTATGCGCCGGAACTGTTGAAAGAAAAAAGGATCTGGAAGATAAGAAGGGAGATGAGCAAATTATGGACATCGTTAAAGTAAAACGGGACATCACTGGTGGTGATGCTTATCTGCATTGTGCTACAGGCTATGTACATGATAAGAAGGGGGAGGCGCCGCTGTCCTTGAGCGGCAATGGTGTGGATCCCTATTCAAAAAAGGCGATACCTGATCAGATGTACGATGTAAAGGCTTATTTCGGGAAGACAAGCGGCAATCAGATCGTGCATATTATCGTGATTTATGATAATACCGTAAGGGATCCGGCAACCGCCTGCCGGTATACAGAATTACTCGCTTCCTATTATGCGGACAGGTTTCAGACGGTGCAGTGTACGCATTACGAGGATCACCATGGTAAGTCCTTTTATCATACCCATATTGTGGTAAATTCCGTGAGCTTTGTGAATGGGATGATGTTTCACAGTGGATGGGTGGAGATGCAGAGATTCTGTGATCATGTGAGTATGGTGACAGGGCATGATGTATGGCTGGATTTTGAAAAGACGAATTAGAATGGGATAACTATAGTAACAAAGAAAAAGATTTGCCCGGCCGGATGGCCGGGCTTCAATTGATTCTCTTGACATTAAATAAAAATCTATGTATAATTAAAACATAGTAAAAGGAACCAGTAGTGCACGAGACGCTAATACCCTTAAAATATAGGGCTTTTAATTGAGTCAAAAGTATTATGCATTACTTGATTTTAAAATTTGAGAGGTAAAAACGATGATTGTACGAAGAATAGCAGCAGCATTGTTAGCGAATGTGATGGTGTTTACAACAGCAGTACAAACAATTACCGCCGGAGCAGAAACAGGGAAATCTGCTGCCGAAAATGTTTCATTATCAAATGATGAGATCAACGTTGAATCGACCAATTCCTTCGGCAGTATCCTTGCCAAGGAGATCAGTGCCGAACAGGAAGAACAGCTTGCCAACAACGGATGCAATGTCTTCTCTATCGAAATGGACGGTACACAGGCAAATGTCGAATTTCAGACAGTCGCCCCCTGCACCCTTGTTGTCGGGGTTTATGACGAGTCCGGCGAAACATTGCTTGCCACCGGAAGCACTGAGGTACTGCACGATCAGACAAGGGCGACCGTCAGTATCGAGATTGATGAAATGCCAAAGTATTTCTATCTGAAGGGCTATCTCATTGATAGTCTCGGACTTGCTCCGATGTGTACTGTTTACAAAAATCCTAACTACACACAGAAGATGCAGGAGTTCTTCTCCAAAACCGTGGACGATTTCGATGCGGAGCGTGTTCTGAATTTCGATGACGACCTGACAAATAACTTCGCAGTCTATGAGGAGAGCACCATCCTCATTCCACAGAACAACGAGGGATACAATGTGGTTGCATCCGCTGACGATGCGGCATGTATGTATGTCATTGAGAATGCTGACGACAGCTTCCTTTCGCTGGAGGAGGGGGATATTTTCGCCTATCAGTACGGTGAAAATGACCTGCTCATTGCCAGAATTGCACGGATGGAAGTGGATGGCACTACCGTTACAATTACTGGCGGCGGCGTTTCTATGGATGAAATCTTTGAATATGTGCGTATTGATATTCAGCAGAACATGGATGATGCCGAGATCACTCCTGCGGAGGGTGCCGAAGTTGTGGATGAAAATGCCGATGTAATCAAGGAAACATCGTCTGATCAAACGACTTCTTCCGCAAAACTGTCAAAGGCGAATGAACCGATTGACGAGGACAGCGACTATCTTGATGGGTTATTGGATACTTCAGGACTGGAGCTTTCTTATACGTTGGATGCCAAATATCCGAATAGAGATGAAAATGAAATTGATTTTATGGAGGAGTATTTTGAAGGATCAGTAGAAGTGAGCGGCGGCGTTGATTTTAAAGCCGGTGTTTCGTTTCGGGAATATATAGCAGAAGATATCGATTATACAGAACTCCTGATTGGTTTTTCATGTGGATTTTCTATCACAGCCAGCGGTTCGGTTGCTTTGAAATTTCCTATCGGAGTTTTGGGCTTTAGCCCAATTAAGGGACTAATAATTGAAATTACACCAGCCATTATTCTAAGAGTGGATAAAGATCTGGAATTGAGCGGAAAATGGTATGGCAGTGCAGGTGTCCGTTTCAATCTTGTTGATGGTATCAGTGAAAACATATCCAGAGCCCCCGTTTTTAAAGCTGAAGTGAAAAACGAAGTCAGTATCTTTTTTGGAGTAGATTTACAGCCCAGAGCAAAAGTAATACATGAAAAAGTACTTAATCTGGAGATCACCAGCGAAGTTGGAGTAGAAGCAATAGGGAAAATGGAAGGCTCGCTTGAATCAAAAGTCGAACCAATAAAAAGCTATCATGCATGTAAAAGTTGCATAAATGGTGACTTTAATTTCAGGCTGACGCTGAATGCGAAACTTGAATTGGCAAACAATATATTCCATGATCCCATAACCATTGATATACTGGGATATACTAAAAAATTCGACGATTTTTACTATACCTTTGATTATAAGAAATTTGGTTTCGGTCATTGTCCGCATATGCTGTACAAGGTAGAATTACAATATATCGATTTGAGTTATAAACCGATTGAGGGAGTGAGTCTGATATTTTCGTCACCGGATCGGGTGATGATACAGACATCATCTTATGGATGTTCGTTGGTGGAGGATGCACTTCTGACCGATGCGGATGGTAAGGCTGTTGTCTACCTCTGTGAGGGTACTACAGCCGTTCACGCTACGAAGGAACGGTTCAATGACAGGTCATCAAATGTTATTATCAGTGTGAGTAAAGGCGGAAGCATCGATATTAATGGAAAAAAGACGAATCAGCACGAGATCATGCTCTCGCCGGTTGAGCACAAGGTATCCATTCATGTGACGGATGAAGCTGGGGAACCTCTGTCAATGGTAGAGATCAGCAAGATAGGCAGTACAGAATACACAGATATGGATGGAAATGCCGAACTGGAGCTGTCTAATGGTACATACGAACTGACTGTCAGCAGAAATAGTTATCGGACACAGACGCATACGATCACCATTTTCGATGAGGGACAGGATCTGACCTTCAAGCTGGTTGCCATCCCCGATTTCTATGTGCGTGTTGTTGACGAGGATGGTCAGCCGCTCCAGAATGCAACTGTTTTGATTTCCGGAATCTACCAGCCTAATTCGCAGACAGATGCTGATGGTATCTGTGAGATACAGCTGGAAGAGGGAGACTACACCACAATTGTTTCCAAGGAGAACTATGAAACGAAGAGATGTGAATTCACATTCAATGCTGATTTCCGGAGTTTGGAGGTCGTGCTGAAAAGCACACTGCCCAAGGTAACTGTCACCGTAGAAGATGAGCAGGGCAAGCGGATTGCAGGGGCTTCTGTGACCTATGCGGGAAGTGAAGATGCCGTCCTCACAGGTGCAAACGGTACTGCCGTGCTTCGCATCCCGCAGGGCGACCGCACCATTAAAGCGTCTGCAAAGGGGTACCGTTTCAAGTCACAGACCTGTACTGTGGAAGCGGAGGGGACGGTAGTGACGATAATTTTACCGCCGCCGATGGAATTTACAGTTTCGCCGGTCGCTTGTGGTTTCTATGGCAGTGGTGCTCTGAAAAAGGATGGTAGCTTATACATATGGGGAGACGATAGGTACGGTCTCATAGCTCATGGCCCCATTCCCACCAAAATTATGGATAATGTTTCAGCTTTCGATATAGGTAATTTTCATGCTGCCGCTATTAAAATGGATGGTAGCCTGTATTTGTGGGGAAGTAATTTTGATGGTCAGCTTGGAGACGGGAATATAGGTGGGAAACAGCTAACATTTGATGCAGGTATTGATAGTGGTAATCCAATCAAAATTATGGAGAATGTAGTGTCGGTTAGTCTTGAAGAGGATAGCAGTATAGCCATTACAGAGGATGGCAGTTTATTCCAATGGGGAGATGCTCAGCCTAAGCCTATTAAAATGTTGGACAATGTTAGAGGATTCAGCTATAACGGGTGGACCACCGCTGCCATTACAAAGGACGGTAGTCTATATCAATGGGAGACATTTAATGGCGATTATATTCCTACTCCCAGCAAAATCATGGATAATGTCACAGAGGTCAATCTTGGGAAGAATCATAGTGCAGCAATCACGGAGGACGGCAGTCTGTATATGTGGGGAAGTAATGGGGATGGTCAGCTCGGCAACGGCACCACGGAGGACAGCTCTACCCCCATCAAAATCATGGATAATGTGGCAGCGTTCAGTCTTGGATGGAATCACAGCGCCGCCATCACGGAGGACGGCAGTCTGTATATGTGGGGGTGTAATTATTATGGACAGCTCGGTAATGGTAGCCATGGTGGTCTAAGAGGAGAGTATGATGCAGGCATTGACAGTGCCACCCCCATCAAAATTATGGACAATGTTGTAGCAGTCAGTCTTGAAGAGTATTACAGTGCTGCCATCACGGAGGATGGCAGTCTGTATATGTGGGGATATAATTACTCTGGTGAACTCGGCAATGGTAGCATCTGGGGTTCAAGTGAGGAGTATGATGCAGGTATTGACAGTGACATCCCCATTAAAATTATGGACAATGTTGTATCGGTCATTCTTAAATCTGACCATAGTGCAGCAATCACGGAGGATGGTAGCCTATACATGTGGGGATATAATTATTTTGGGCAGCTCGGAGACGGCACCACGAAGAGCAGCCCCACCCCCATCAAAATCATGGACGGTGTCGCCATTGGCGGCAGCACAGCAGTCACATCCCTCACAGCAGAAGCTCTCACCAACGCCGCTAAATCCACTGTCCCCCTCGCAACAAGCGGCACGGCAGCCACAAAATCTTACACCGACCTCCTGCCGGACACGCTCTACAACTTCTACGTCCTGCGTTCCGACACCGCTGAAAATCCGCTCTCTGCGGACAACCTGCTCTACCTGAACCAGTATGTTTCCGCAAACGACGGCACACTCGACATCACCTACACTCCCATCGAGGACGTAGCGGACGCCGTAATGCTTGCCGTTCCCGCACAGATAACGATCTCCGGTACATCCATCGTGCTGGAGGATATGGTTTATGACGGCACGACCCAGACTGCAAGCCCTGTCGTGAGCTATGGTGGTGTGTCCCTCACCGAGGGTACGGATTACACCCTGTCCGGCGATACCACCGCCAAGGAAGTCGGTGCGTACACGCTGACCATCACCGGAACGGGTGATTACACAGGTGAGTTGACGCTCAGTTACTGGATGTATTGTGAGCACAGCTATACTGATGGTATTTGTACCATCTGCGGCGGAGAAGAGCCTGTGAGCTATCTGCTGGGTGATCTGGATGAAGACGGTCAGGTCAACGCAGTGGATGCTGCAATGATTCTGGTGGCTGCCGCTTCGGTTGGTTCCGGCGGTGAAAGCGGACTGACGGAAACACAGGAGCTTGCCGCCGATGTCAATGGTGACGGCGAATGCAACGCTGTGGACGCCGCTGAAGTTCTCCGCTATGCAGCGGCTGTCGGATCGGGTTATACTGGCTCCTTCGATGATTTTTTTACGGCATGATTGTTTGATAACGAATCCGCTCTCCATATCTACCATACAGGGGAGCGGGAATTCGTAATCTTTTGAGTTTATAGAATTATAGAAAGGACAGTTTATATGAAACAGATTACAAGGAAAATTGCAGCATTGACTGCTTGTACAATGCTTTTGACAGGTACCATGACTGTAGTACCGGTATTTGAAAGCGTAATTACCGCAAATGCGTATGAAGAATACGGATATACCGATATTTTTTCTTATATAAATTACGGAGATTATATAGAGATCACCTATTGTGATTCATCCGTAACTACAATTGATATTCCAGCAGAAATTGAAGGAGTACCTGTCACTGCGATTGGTCGAAATGCGTTTGAATCATGTAACGATCTCGTTTTCGTGACGATTCCGGATAGTGTGACAAAAGTATACGAGAATGCATTCCTGAATACAGCGATTCTCAACGATCAAACAGGAATAAAGTATATTGATGGCTGGGTGATTGCGTGTGACGCAGATGTAACTGAAGCAAATCTGCCGGATGGAACAAGGGGAATAGCGGACTGTGCATTCTCTGAGTGTGACGGCATTACATCGATCGTGCTCCCGCAGGGAACAAAGTATATTGGCGGTGGTGCATTTCAGTGTTGCAGAAATCTTACTTCGATCAGCATTCCGGAGGGCGTTGAGACTATTGGGGCATCTGCCTTCTGGTCCTGTGATAATCTTATTGATGTGAACATTCCTGACAGTGTGACAAGTATCGGCGGCGGTGCTTTTTCGTTTACAGAGATTACAAACACTGGATATGGGCTGAAATATATAGATGGTTGGTTAGTTGAAATATACCCATATATCGCAGATACAGATATAGTCCTCAGCGACGGTACACGGGGAATCATTGATTATGCTTTTGATATTATGTCGGACAAACTGACTTCAATTTACATTCCTGACACTGTGAAATATATTGGCGAGGGAGCATTGATACGATGCGAAAAACTGACCACAGTTACGATTCCGGAAAGTGTTGTAAGTATTGGAAAATATGCCTTTGATGAATGCTTAGGTCTGGAATCCATCAATGTTGACGCAGACAATCCTGCTTATTGCAGCCGGAATGGTGTTTTGTTTGATAAATCCCAAACAAGGCTTATGCGTTATCCTTCAAATAAATCGTCGCTCGAATACATCGTTCCGGAAAGTGTAGAAACAATAGACGCAAAAGCTTTTAATTATTGTCAGAAGCTGATCTCTGTTACCATACCCGACAATGTAACGGTGATTGAAGAATGTTTGTTCTATGAAAGCCCGGCATTATCCACAGTTTTCCTTCCTGATAGTGTGACCACAATTGGAAGAGAAGCGTTCTATAACTGCAAGAGCTTGAAATCTGTTGTACTTCCGGAAAGTTTGCGTACTCTTGAATCGGAGACATTCATGTATTGTACAAGTTTGTCATCAGTTACCATTTTGGGTGGCATTGATTCTCTGGGTTATGATACATTTTATGGGTGTGTCAATCTGGAGACAGTAACCCTACCAGAGGGATTGCTTTTGATCGGTCAAAGTGCTTTTGGCATGTGTGAAAAACTTGCCTCAATCAACATTCCTGACAGTGTAGAGAGGATCGTTCAGAATGCTTTTGAAAACACAGCAATCATCAACAATCAGACAGGTGTTAAATATGTCGATGGCTGGGTGATCGAAGGCGATACAGATCTGACTGAAGCGGTGCTTCCTGCCGAAATTAAAGGCATTGCTGATGGTGCATTTGAGAATTGTGAGAATCTCATTTCTCTGGAAATTCCTGAGGGGATTTACCGGATACCGAACATGATGTTCAGCGGATGTTATAATCTGACTTCTGTATCTCTTCCGAATACAATCTGGCTCATTGAAGATGGAGCTTTTATGGATTGTAGTAATTTGACGGATGTGTATTTTGATGGCAGTGAGGAAAGATGGAATAATGTAGATGTTTTTTATGAGAATGAACCACTTTTGAATGCCGTGATTCATTTCACTGAAAACGATTCGCCTACAGAACCTTCTATACCGGATGTTCCTACTTCAAAGCCATCTGTTGCCGACCTTAATGCAGATAATGTCATTAATGCAACCGACGCTGCTTTGCTTTTGAGTGCTGCTGCATCCTATGGGGCAGGGGGTGGAAGCGGCATGACGGCAGAACAGGAAATTGCTGCAGATGTGAATCAAGACGGTGCGTTTGATGCGTTGGATGCAGCCTTAGTACTGCAGTATGCCGCATATGCCGGAGCCGGCGGTACACTTACAATTGAAGAATTCTTAGCAAATAACTCTTGATCAAGACTAACCCAAAACTATAATTTCTTTTGAGTTCTTCCCTGCTTTCATCGGGGAGGAACTCAAAATGTTACTTTTCGACAAACAGCCATGGTCTTCAGATGTTTATGATATATTAGAATGGTGAATTATCTGCATAATTCTTAATACATAGAGAGCAACTAGCCTGATTTCATGTGATCGTGCTGCATTTTCATAAAACTGTCCTATTTTTATTAGTTTTCATATATATATCATTAACCTGATAGCAGATTCTCAATGAAAATTACAATCACTCTGCAGAAAGGGACATATAAAACGAAACCATCCATCATCACTAAGGACTTCGCTGTCATAATCATCTATGATGGTTCATTTGTCTGTAACGTCGCACTCAGTCAATCAGGTATCACACCTGCTGCTTGTCGAAGATTAATTGAATAAACGGATGCCCCTGCCAGACGGCAGGGGCTATTTTCATGTCTGAACGAGGGATTTCAAAAAGTATACATTTCGAAACACCCGGAAAACGGGCAAAAAAGCGTTTCAAAAAGTGGTGTTCTGACTTCTGGGATGTTCCGAAAGTCGGCATCACTTTTTGAAACAGATGGGAGGATATATGGACAATCGTGTATATGGATACGCTCGTGTATCGAGCCGTGAGCAGAATGAGGACAGGCAGATCGAAGCCCTGATCAGGTTCGGAGTGCCGGAGCCGAATATCATCATTGATAAGGCATCCGGCAAAGATACCGAACGTGTTGGATACCAATATCTGAAACGGCAGATTCTCCGTAAGGGGGATACGCTTGTGGTCAAGGAACTCGACCGACTCAGCAGAAACAAGTCCGATATTAAGCGAGAACTTGAAGAATTCAAGGCAATGGGTGTAAGAGTGAAGATACTTGATATTCCCACAACATTGACTGAATTTCCGGATGAACAGATGTGGGTGATGGACATGATCAACTCCATCCTGATTGAAGTTCTCGGCAGCATTGCTGAAAATGAACGTAACAAAATACGCTCCCGTCAGCGTGAAGGAATTGATGCTGCGAAAAAGAAAAATATCCGCTTCGGACGACCCCCTGCTCCCCTGCCCGATCACTGGCGTGAGGTAATGGAAGAAGTCCGATGCGGAAACAAAAAGCCTGTAGAGGCAATCAGGGAACTGGGGGTTTCAAGATCGACGTACTACAGGCTTTTGGATAAAATGTAAGGTGTTTGCAGCCCCATCATGGGGCAGTAATAAACAATAACTGTTTAGAGTTGATCACTGTTTATGGAGCGTTTTTATGAGCTGGTCCAAGTAACTTTTATACTCATTAAATAGGGTGTAAAATCCAGGAGAGTAGTTCATTTGGCAATCTGATCTTAAACTGAATTCAAGTGCACGAGATAAGCGGAATACTGTATCAATGAGTTCAAGTTGGGGATAAATGACAAAATAATTGTGTAATTCAAGGTTCTGCATTAAAAATTCTTCAAAGAGCGGATCAAATTCTTTCCGATGTTGAGGTGTTCTTTTCTTAAACATTGAACAAGCTAAAACTTTCTCCATAGTAGACTGCATTTGCATAATAATTGCTTGTATGTATTGCAAGTCTTTTTTAGAGAGTTTGCTTTCCTTTTTATGTAGTGATTCAGGACGCTCCTGAGTAATTACTGAATTAAGCATTTCCTCGAACAGTCTGATGGAGTGATTGATCGCATTTTTATCATTGATTTCAGGACAATATTTACGGAATGCATCGCACAAGTGTTTGCGTTCATTTTTAGTGCATGTGCTTGTGAGGTAACTCCTTAAAAACTTTGACTTGTAAAAACCTTTGATTTCTTTTGCAAATTTCTCAGGAATATTTCGACCAGCACGAATGTAGCTTGTAATATTTGACTTTTCCTTATCAGATCTCGGAATGTCCAAAGCTTTGTTTGTTACTATATTTAGAAGTGCTATGGCTGTATCTGGGTTATTTTCCTCTGTACTAATACAGCGTATTGCTCTAACATACTCGCCAAAAGTCATAATATAAGTCCTCCGATCAGAAAAGTTGGATGACATTCTGCGATGTCATAGCATGTCATTTGGTGTCACGTCATGTCATTTTCAGAATGATATAATATAATCGAGGTCAAAAACATACCTCAAAAAATCAGAAAAATTTTTCTATTCACGTTTTTTGAAAGAAGACATCGATCAAAAACAGAAAAAATCATCATTTTTGAGGATTTCCAAGGGCGTTGCTTCCGAAAAAACGTAATCAAGGAAAATTTTCTCAAGAAAAGGAGGAACTTTTATGTTCAACAACTTCGGAAATTCACCCTGGTTCCCCGGCGGCTATAACGGCTGCGGAACACCTTACAGTACCGGAGGGGCGTGGTGTCCCCCTTTCCAGTACTGTCAACCCTATATTTTTGACCAGCTGCCCATCAGCGGCAGCAACTGGCTCACACCGCATATGGTGATCCACAATCATATCAGCGAGACGCATAAAGATTTTCAAACCCGACGTCTCAGCAAGAGCGGATCTCGCTATTATATGCGGGAACGAAATGATCGTGAGGTTTTTGTCGGCGAGCTGAAGGTCAAGGATAAGCTTATAGTCAACCCACGACCCGACGGCACATTTGATGCGTTGTATTGTACAGTTGAGTACAATGGCAAAACGGATCCGGTGCAGATTGTAATCCCACACAAGGAATTTACCAAGCGGAACTTTCTGCATTTCCTTTCGGGCTTTCAGCGTAACCCCGACTGCCCTGACAAGTATATCACGACGGCATTCTGTCAGGAGCTGTTGGATGGTGATGACACCAAATTTCTGACACTGCCGTCCCGTTCGGGCTGGGCAGAGTGCGGTGATAAAGCAGTAACCTTTGCTTCGGATAAGATTGTCGTCCCACAGCTCAAACGCTATTATGCTCCGGATATTCTCGAACGAAAACTGGTACACACGGAGCTGAAGTTCGCAGATGCTGCTGATCATCTGAAAAAGCATTTGCCACAGTTCTGGCAGTACAAGCTGCTTCTTGCGATCAGAATCACGAGTCTGCTGCTGTTTTTCTATGCAGAAGCCGGACTACAGCCGGATCATATGATTATCATAGAGCCGCAGAGCGAATCCAATGCCAAGGTTGGGATTGCGCTTCTCAAAAACAAGAACTGCAACAGTATCACTGTACGCTCGCTTACCGATTGCAGGACTGCTCTCCAGCATGAACTGGATCTGATAAATGATGGAGTTGTTGTTTTTCGTGACACATCCTATGTTGAGGATCTGAAAAGACGTTCTGCCGGGTTGGAGGTTCTGCTTCAGGATCTGGGCTGCAGAAACGGAAATGAAGATGCAAGCCGTCACCTGATCGTAGTTGTATCGGATAACGCCGGTGCTCTTTCCACAGAGCTTCCAGCGTATTTCCTCGCTCTTGACGAATGTGCAGATATTCAGGACATCCATGGCTTACAGCAAGCAGCTGGTGCGTTTGAATGTGCTCTGGTGGATCTGCTTTCCAATTCGGACAGACATGAAAATCTGGTAACGTGGGCACTGGAGGAAACGGCTTTCTCGAACAAAACCATCCATAACTCAGAATACTACATGACACAGCGAATGCTTCGGGCGACCGTTGAGATTCTGTATTCATACGATCTGATGACACTTGCTGAGAAGATGGAGTGCGCTCGTTACCTCAAGATGAATCACCAAGAGGGGATGAATTCCAATCAAAAGATCAGCAATGAATTCCGGAAAATGCTTTCTGATGCAATTGAATGCGGTGCTATTGGTATTGCAAATCAGATTGGTCCACCCTTCTTTGATCCGAGTAAATGCATGGTCTTTGTGGATGCTGAACACATTAACATCATGGCGTCTGTACTTGACAATTGTATCCTGCCGCTGATGAAAACAACGCAGAAACGAAACAAGCTGCTTCAGGCACTGAAAGTCTGTGGCAAGCTGTATGCGAACAACAATTTCAAGCGAAATGTTGATGTCGAAACAGCTCCCGGGGTCACCGAAACCGTCAGCGTCTACAGCTTCCCGAAGGAGATTCTCACACCAAAGAGCATGGTGAAGGTGAATGCTCTCGCTCATGCGGACTACCTCTTCAGAGCATCTGACTTCCCGGACGGTTTTGTACCGATTGTAAGTATGAATGATGACAAGGCCGCAGGACGTGTGATTGATGATACAACGGATGAGGCGGAAAGCATCTACGTTTCAGGACGGACCCGTTCCGGAAAGACGTATTTCCTTGTCCAGCAGGCGGTGATTCGTGCAAAGGCTGGGAGCAGAATTATCGTCTTCGATCAGACCGGTGCATTTTCCCAAGAGGAGCTGACAAAGCACCTGCCCCGGAATTTAGTTGAAGAAGTCTTTTTCCACTGGGAGATCAGCCAAAAGGGGATGCCTGTTGACTTGCTGTCACTGGAAAATTGTTCGTCCCTCATAGAAAAGAAGAACCGGCTGTTCGGTATTTTCTCGATTGCTGCAAATATCACCGGAGAAGTGCAGGGAAAAGTTTTGCGGAAATGCCTTACAAAAATTTCGAAGGCAATTGATGAGGGCATAGTCCATGATCTTTCCTCAACGCTACGCTTCTTTGATGAGAAGAATCCTGATCAGGCAGAGATCAAAGCCCGGCTTGAAGAAATGTTCGATGATCTTGAAGGACTGAAAATGTGCCGTCAAAGCTGGGACGATTTCCTTGGTTCAAAGGCGAAAATTACCGTTATCTCGACTTCGGCAGATGGTATCCGCAAAAGCAGTCAGCTCGTCGATATGATGCTTTCGAGTCTGTACGCTTACAAACAGCATCATCGAAAAGCAAGGTGGACAGTGATTCTTGATGAGATTGAAGACCTGTGCCTTGAAAAGGACGGCCCGATCAGTACCATTCTGCGTAAGGGCGGCAAGAATGGCTTGTCTATGCTGCTGGCTTCACAGGAGTTTTCGGCTGAGAAAGATAAGCTTGGGAAGCTGATCGGAAACTGCGGAATTCTTGCATTTTTCCGTCCGAAGGATGCTGATCTCAGCATCGTGGCAAAACATATCGGTTTTGAAAAACAGTACTTGCAGGTCTTGAACAAGGAGAACTTGTCGCTGTCGGCGGCTTCCACAGCTGCAGCAGGGGAAAGAACTGCACAGTGAAACTCATGGGCAGGAGCTGTCTATGTGAAAACTACTATGATTTGAATGTAGAATAAAAACACAGCAAATTTTGCACTGTTCTACAATCATTCTACATCA
This sequence comes from Oscillospiraceae bacterium, assembly GCA_045592405.1. Lineage (GTDB taxonomy): Bacteria > Bacillota > Clostridia > Oscillospirales > Ruminococcaceae > UBA3855. Next base: position 8,824 of record JAZNUR010000051.1, on the reverse strand, counting down.
TTTTCGATACAATATTTTCGATACAATGTCAATCAATTTCCAAAAACAATCGGACTTCGGACAAGTTGCCCAGTCGTGGTCATACTATCCCGAAGCTCGGCATAGGATGCATAGAAAGGGGGAATCGAAATGAAAGAGAAGATCCATACCAAAAGTACATTCCAGACAACGGATCCGAAGCTGATCAAAAAGGCGGTCACCGCAAAAGTGGAGAAGCTCGTGAACATCCAGATGAAAAAACAGACTGCGTGCAGTATGTAAATGTATCATAAAATAACAAGGGGGGTGAGGTCAATGCCGAAGGTAGGCATCTACTGTCGTTTGTCCATTGAGGACAAGGGGAAGTTGAAATGCGATGACAGTCAGAGCATCCAGAATCAGAAGGCAATGCTTCGGAAGTACTGCCATGAACGGAACTGGGAAATCTATGACATCTACTGCGACGATGGCTACAGCGGCATTGACCGCAGCCGTCCGGAATTTCACAGACTGCTGCATGATTGTGAAGCAGGGAAGATCGATATTGTTCTCTGCAAGGATCAGTCACGTTTCTCCAGAGACATTGTTGTCATTGAGCAGTTGATCAATGATAAATTTCTCGAATGGGGCATCCGTTTCATCGGTGTTGCCGACAATGCGGATACGGACAGCGAAAGCTACAGCACAATGCGGCTTTTCACAAGTGCCTACAATGAAATGTATGTCAAGGACATCTCCTCCAAGATTCGCCGCACTCTTGCCTATAAACGGGAAAACGGGCAGTTCATCGGTTCGTTTGCGCCATATGGATACTGCATTGATCCGGAGGACAAGCATCATCTTGTTGTGGATCCGGAAACAGCTCCGATCGTTCAGCTGATCTTTGGAATGTATATTGAGGGAAATGGCTACCGTAAAATTGTACAAACACTGAATGCACAGGGCGTGGTCAGTCCTACCGAGTACAAACGGCAGAAAGGCTCGAATTATGTCAATGGCAATGCGGATGCAAGCAATGCGAAGGGGCTTTGGACGCAGTCAACGGTCGCCAAAATCCTCGCAAATGAGATGTATATCGGTACACTGGTGCAGGGAAAGTCTCATCACATCAGCTACAAAAACAAAAAACGCAAGAAGGTTGCAGAGGATGAATGGATACGCATTCCGGATACGCATGAAGCGATCATAGACAGAGAAACATGGAACAGAACGCAGGAGCGTCTGCACAGCCATACCAGAGTCGGAAAGCGATCGCAGGAGCTGTCACCTCTTTCGGGCAAGGTGAAGTGTGCTGTATGCGGCAGACCCATGAAGCGGAATGTGTATTACAATAAGGCAAAGACAATCCGGTATTATGGGCTGCAGTGTGCCACTTACAAAACAGGTGCGATGAATTGTCCGAACCGAAAGTCGATCAGCGGTCTGGTGCTGGAACAGAAAATCCTTGATGCACTGAATGAGATCATCGAACAGTACTGCGAGTCCAATGAGATCCAGCTGACGGACATCCGCAGGGAACAGATGAATGCACTTGAAAAGCGTCTTTCAGTACTGACGCAGCAGCACAACGCAGCGAAAAAACGTCTTGTTTCCATGTATAAGGATAAGCTGGACGGGATAATTTCTGATGCGGATTTTGCGGTATTCCGTGAAAGTCTGGATGCCGAGGAACAGGCACTTGCAGTGCAGATGGCAGATATCGGGCAGCAGCTTGATGAATGCCGAAAACGGCAGGAGAATGCGGAAAGTCAGAAGTCGCTGATTCAGAAATATACCCACTTTGATCACCTCGACCGCAGTATTGCAGATGAGTTCATTGATACGGTGGAAATAGGAATGGCGGGTGAAAATGGAGAACGTGAGATACATATTCGATGGAAATTATAAAAAAGTACGTCCATGATTGGACGTACTTTTTTGAATAAGAATACATCTGTTCTTCTCATTAAAGGCAAGAACCTCACTTTTGTATTGATGGCACAAATATGAATCAAATTGTTGACAAAATCTATTTAATGTGATAGGATATTATATATAAATTATTATTATTCTAATGGAGGTGTTCTATGAAGTATACTGCGCATATCCGTGGATATGACCGTACAGAACAATCCGTAGAATCACATTGCAAACAGACTGCGATACTTGCTGCACAATATGGAAATTCCGTTGAACTTGAAAAAACAGTAATGATTGCCGGATGGTTGCATGACATCGGGAAGCTGACTACGACTTTCAACGAGTATATTCATGGAGAAAATTCCTGCAGACGTGGGGAGATTGACCACAGTTTTGCAGGTGCAAAATATCTTAAGGAGCTTGCACAGCGATCAGAAGATGCGGATTTGCGTAAGACTGCATCCTTAATTGGAAGAGTTATCCTGTCACACCATGGTCTGAACGATTGGGTGGACGATGATGGTAAAGATACATACAGCCGCCGAACGGAGAAAGAGAGCTACTATTCGGAGATCTTACATAACTTCCATGAATCGGGACTGGAGAAGGAACTGGATGCAAGAATGCATGATGCGGTTCGTGAAGTAAAGGCGATCAGAGCAGAGCTGCGTAATATGGCAGGGGATTCAAAAGAGCAGTTTGCCTTTTATCTGGGGATGCTGGAACGGCTGCTGCAATCCATTCTGATTGATGCTGACAGAACCGATACAGCGGATTTTATGTCGGATACCCAAACAGAAATCTGCTTTGATACGGATCAGCTCTGGAAAGAGATGGGTGACAAGCTGGAAGAAAAACTCCTTGCGTTTTCTTCCCGTACAGATGCGATCTCGAAACGACGTCAAAGTATATCCGATCGCTGTGCTGCATTTGCGGCCAATGATGTCCGTATTTGTAAGCTGATTGTTCCGACAGGCGGCGGAAAAACACTGTCATCACTTCGTTTTGCGGTGAAGCATGCAAAAGAATATCATAAGAAGAAAATCATCTACATCGCACCGTTTATGTCAATTCTTGAGCAGAACAGCGATGTGATAAAAAGCATTGCAGGTGAAGACGCATTTCTTGAGCATCATTCCGATATGCTTGCAGAGCTTGCGGATGATAAGGAAATGCTGCATGAATACGAATTGCGGACTGAAAAATGGGACAGCCCGGTGATTGCAACAACAATGGTGCAGTTTCTCAATTCGTTATTCTCAGGAAAAAACAGTGCGGTACGCAGGATGCACCGCCTTTCAGAAGCGGTTATCATCATTGATGAGGTGCAGTCCATTCCGCTGAAATGCGTGTATCTGTTCAATCTTGCAATGAACTTTCTCTCACGGATATGCAAAAGCACGATCGTGCTTTGTTCTGCAACGCAGCCGCCATTTGAGGAGCTTCGGGAGTTTCCGCTGCTGCTGGATGAAAACAGTAGCATGACGGGCGATACTGCGGAGGATTTTGAGATGTTCCGCCGTACAAATCTGATTTATATGGAAAAGAAAGGCGGCTGGAGTTACGATGAGGCGACAGATTTTTGTTCTGAAAAATTTCGGGAGCATGGAAATCTGCTTCTGATTGTGAACACAAAGTCATCTGCAATAGAAATGTACAAGCGATTGCGAAACACAGAAGATGCGAGTGTGTTCCATCTCAGCACGAATATGTGCCCTGCACATCGCCGGAACTGCATCGATGCGATGAAAGAAAAGCTGTCGCTTCATGAGCCGGTCATTTGCGTGACAACACAGCTGATAGAGGCAGGCGTGGATATTTCTTTTGGCTGTGTCGTGCGTTCTCTTGCCGGAATGGATAATGCAGTGCAGGCAGCGGGACGCTGCAACCGAAATGGAGAACACGAACAGATCTGTCCTGTTTACATCCTGCATTTGTGGGAGGAAAAGCTTGGCAGTCTTGCGGAAATCAAGAATGCCGGAAATATCTCACGGGAAATTGCAGATGCAGCGGATGATCTGGATAATGTGCATCTTCTGGTGCAGTATTTTCGTAAGCTTTACAAAAGTGAACACGATAAGCTGCGATATCCGCTGCAAGAACATACGGATCAGGATCTGATCAATCTTCTGTCACTGAACAAGCATCATGTTGACAGCCGGACGAAACCGAAGCTGAGATTTTGCGGACAGGCATTTAAAAAAGCAGGCAGGCTCTTTGAGGTCATTGATCACAATACATCAGCTGTTATCGTGCCGTATAACGATGAGGCGAAGCAGCTGATTGCAGATCTTGGCAGTGAGCAGAATCCAAAACGCATTGTGGAGCTGCTTGGCAAGGCACAGAAATATTCTGTCAATGTTTATGCCGGAACACAGCACAAACTTGAGGACGAAGCAGCGATCTTTGATATGAAGTGCGGGGATCTTGAGCATTGCATTGTAAAGATCCTGAGAGAACATTTTTATGACAGTGACTTCGGAATTACAACCGAGGGCGGATTGCATGAAGTATTGCTGCTGTAAAAAAGGAGGAGCATAAAATGGATAAACCAAAACATCGCAACACGGTCGAATTTCAAGTGTACGGAAAATATGCCATGTTCACTGATGTACTTACCCGTACCGGAGGCGAACGCTGCACCTACATGATCCCCACCTATGAAGCACTGAAAGGCATCCTGCACAGCGTGTACTGGAAGCCTACGTTGGTATGGATCATTGACTCTGTGCGGATCATGAATCCCATACGCACCGTGCGAAAGGGGATTCGTCCGATTAAGTACAGCGGAGGAAACGACCTTGCGTACTACACCTATCTGGAGGATGTCTGTTATCAGGTGAGGGCACATTTTGAGTGGAATGAGAATCGTCCGGAGCTGAAAAACGATCGCAATGAGCATAAGCACCACAACATTGCACGACGAATGATCGAACGGGGCGGCAGACGGGATATATTCCTCGGCACACGGGAATGTCAGGGATATGTTGAACCTTGCGTATTCGGCGAGGGAGCAGGTGCGTATGACGGAACGGGAACCATGCCGTACAGTCTGATGCTTCACGGTTTTACCTATGCTGATGAAGCTGAGAATCCCGATGACATGGGACAGATGACGGTACGCTTCTGGAATCCGGTTATGCAGGATGGAATTATTGAATTTTTGCCGCCGAAGGAATGTACGATAAAACGACATATCAAGCCTATGGAGATCAAGCCGTTTGGAAGTGAACTTGGAAACTTCACGGGACTTTGCGAACCGGAACTTGATCTGCTTTCGGGAGGTGAAGAGTTTGAGTTGGACAGATGAATTGTATCGGGTCTATGAGCAACAGTGCGGCAATGATTTTCATGATGGAACGGTTTTGCTCCCTGTTTCCCATTCGACAGCCAATGCACAAATCGAGGTCACGCTTAAAGCGGATGGAACGTTTGTGGGTGCTGTTGCTTTGACAAAGGAAGAGGGGCTGAATACGATCATCCCAGTCACAGAAGATTCGGGTGGACGTACAAGCGGAGTGTGTGCAATGCCTCTCGCCGACAAACTGATTTATCTATGCGGCGATTACAGCGAGTATGTCAATAAGAATAATGAGCAGTATTTCAAAGCCTATATTGAACAGCTTGCACGCTGGAAAGACAGTGCCCATTCCCACCCGTCTGTCAGGGCAATCTATGCCTATTTAGCAGAAAAAACATTGATGCAGGATCTGATCGACTGTCATGTATTGCAGGTGAATGCGGAAACTGAAATGCTGGAAGAAAAGGTGAGTATTGCAGGTATCGCACAGCAGGATGCATTTGTAAGATTCCGTGTGTACGGAAATAATCCTGAGACGTGGCTTGATAAAACACTGTATGACAGCTTTATTGCATGGAACAGCGACGAAATGGCAGAAAACGATCTTTGTTATGCAACTGGGGAAATGGAACCCGTCACCTACAAGCATCCGTCAAAAATCAGAAATACAGGCGATAAAGCCAAGCTCATTTCTTCCAATGACGAAAGCGGTTTTACCTACCGTGGACGCTTTTCGGATAAAACGGAGGCAATCTCTATCAGCTATGACTTTTCCCAGAAAATGCATAATGCACTGCGTTGGCTGATTCAGCGGCAGGGAATCCCGTTCGATACATTGACACTTGTCGTCTGGACAAGCTCTCTGGAAGATTCGCCCGATCTGCTTGGCAGCGGCTATGATCCCGATGACGACGAGTATTTTGCAGAAGACGAGCTGCCCGATACTGAACCGAAATACCGTGATTTTCTGCGAAAAAGTATCTTCGGGAATAAGGATTTCGAAATCACATCCAAAGTCATGCTGATGGGTGTGGATGCTGCAACGACCGGACGACTTTCGATTGCAATCTATGAGGAACTTGCACATTCCCGTCTTCTGGAACAGCTTGTGAAATGGCATACTGAAACCGCTGTCATGCGTTTTTATTCAAAACAGCATACGAGCCGTATCAATTCCTTTGCTGTTAAGGAGATCATCAATTGTGCATACGGCATGGAGAATGGGAAGGGGTATCTGGAAGCCAAGCCCGAAATCATCAAGGAAAATGTCCTGCGGCTGCTGCCTTGTATCACGCAGGGGAGAGCGATACCGGCGGATCTTGTGCAGAATCTTGTGAAAAAGGCATCGAATCCGCTTGCCTATGAGCATGGTTATCTTCACCGCACCGTGATAGAAACGGCTTGCGGTATGATCCGAAAACAAAATATTGACCGAAAGAGAGGCGTTCAGAGTATGGCTTATGATTCCAATGAAACCGACCGCAGCTATCTGTTCGGCTGTCTGCTTGCCATTGCAGATGCCGCAGAATATGCATCCTATGATGATGCGGACAAGGGCAAGCGTGTTACCAATGCAAAACGCTATTGGACTATGTTTGCAAAGCGTCCGTCAACAACATGGGCATTGATTGAGAAACAGCTGCGTGTTTACATGACAAAGCTTGGCGGGAAGAGTATTTATTTTGAAAAAATGCTGAATTCTGTGATGGAAAGATTTGAACTGAGTGAATTCTCGGACAACAGTCCGCTTACTTCCGCATACTTGCTTGGCTATCACCATTATAATGCTGAAATTTATAAAGACCATAAGAAAACTGAGGAGGAATCATTATGCTGAACCACAAAATTGATTTTTCAGTGATCATCACTGCCACAAATGCGAATCCCAACGGTGACCCCCTGAATGGCAACCGTCCCCGTGAAGCCTTTGACGGATGCGGCGAAATCTCCGATGTCTGCATCAAGAGAAAAATTCGCAACCGTTTGCAGGATATGGGAGAGAAGATCTTTGTGCAGTCGGACGACCGCTGCGATGACGGATGCGATTCGCTCCATGCCCGTGTTGGACAGAATGAGAAGATCAAAGCAATCAGCAAGGGGAAAAACACAGACCGGGGTGCCTTTGCTGCAGCGGCTTGTGAGGAATGGATTGACGTTCGCAGCTTCGGACAGGTGTTCGCATTCAAGGGCGATGCCGTTTCTGTCGGTGTTCGTGGACCTGTCAGCATCCAGCAGGCAGTGAGTGCATCCCCTGTGGATATTGTGAGCATGCAGATCACCAAGAGTGTCAACGGCGAAAGCGGTAAGGAAAGCAAGGCGTCCGATACCATGGGTATGAAGCATCGTGTGACTTTCGGTTTGTATGTGGTGCATGGCAGCATCAATTGCCAGCTTGCCGAAAAAACAGGATTCTCTGCAGAAGATGCTGAAAAAATCAAGACTGCTCTGTGTACATTGTTTGAAAATGACGCATCCTCTGCAAGACCTGAAGGAAGCATGGAGGTCTGCCGTGTTTACTGGTGGGAGCATGACTGCAAAACGCCGAAGCATAGTTCTGCAAAGATTCATCGTGCACTGAATGTGAAGCTGAAGGACGGCGTTTCTGTTCCGCACAGCTTTGATGATTACGAAATTACCCTGAATGAGATCGATGGAATCAGCCCCGAAATTCTGGATATGATGTGATGTATCGGGAAGAGGACTATCTGCAGCTTTCAGGACTCCAGCATTTTGCATTCTGCCGCAGACAGTGGGCATTGATCCATATTGAACAGCAATGGGCTGAAAATTTTCGTACTGCCGACGGCAGAGTCATGCATGAACATACGCCATGAGTCGCTCCCTACCCAGGGAGCGTGGATTGAAATAGTGCTGTGCAGGTAACCTTTATCAAAAACGGGCTGTCGCTCCCTACCCAGGGAGCGTGGATTGAAATTCTATGTTCTCCACTTAATCACCGCCTTACCTTTGTCGCTCCGTACCCAGGGAGCGTGGATTGAAATGTCAAGTCTATTTTTTATCTTTTTTGTCCCTGTGTGGTCGCTCCCTACCCAGGGAGCGTGGATTGAAATTATGTTACCTTTTGCCACTATAGCACATAACCCATGGTCGCTCCCTACCCAGGGAGCGTGGATTGAAATGTTTGTGGTATTGGCATTGGTTTAGAACTATTAGGTCGCTCCCTACCCAGGGAGCGTGGATTGAAATCCCGAAGCCACTGACGAGCAGTTGAAATCCGCCAGTCGCCCCCTACCCAGGGAGCGTGGATTGAAATGTGGAGCACCCGAACATGATCTGGAAATCGTTGGTCGCTCCCTACCCAGGGAGCGTGGATTGAAATTGGTTTCCACCGCTGACGGTGCCTACACACCGACGTCGCTCCCTACCCAGGGAGCGTGGATTGAAATAAGTTTATTCCTGTCCAGTTTATGCCGTTTGCGGTGTCGCTCCCTACCCAGGGCGCGTGGATTGAAATTATACAGCTTTTTGGGATGGCTCATATTGGTATGTCGCTCCCTACTCAGGGAGCGTGGATTGAAATGGCAACAATGATTTTGCAAGAGAAAACGAAAACGCGTCGCTCCCTACCCAGGGAGCGTGGATTGAAATTTACAATGTGGGTGATGAATACCCCCGAAAGGGAGT
>JAZNUR010000050.1:0-7747 GCA_045592405.1 Oscillospiraceae bacterium | reverse complement strand
GGTGAGGGTGCAGGTTATGCAGGGGGAATTACCTCCGCTGCTGTGGATGGAATGCGTTGTGCGGAAGCACTGCTCAACGAGATGGGAGGAATGAACGGATGCAGCAATTGACGGATATCAGTTATGTGAGAGATATTCTGGAACGCCATGGCTTTCACTTTTCAAAAGCACTGGGGCAGAACTTTCTGATCAATCCCACTGTCTGCCCGAAAATTGCCGAAATGGGCAATGCTGCCGAGGGCTTCGGGGTGCTGGAGATTGGTACGGGTGTGGGAACACTCACAGCGGAGCTTGCGAAGCGTGCAAGCAAGGTTGTGGCGGTGGAACTCGATGACAGGCTGTTTCCGATTTTGGAAGAAACACTTGCAGAGTTCGGTAATGTGAAGGTCATCCATGGCGATGCCATGAAATACGATCTTGCAGCACTGATTGCCGAGGAATTCGCAGGATTGCGTGTGGCAGTCTGTGCAAATCTGCCGTACTATATCACATCCCCTCTTATTATGCGTCTTTTGGAGGAAAAGCTCCCCATCGAGACGATCACCGTCATGGTGCAGAAGGAAGCAGCCCAGCGGCTCTGTGCTCCCATTGGCAGCAGAGAATCAGGTGCAGTTTCGGTTGCTGTGGCGTATTATGGGCAGGCGAAAACGCTCTTTCAGGTATCGAGGGGCAGCTTTATGCCCGCACCGAATGTGGATTCTGCGGTCATTCAGATTACACTCCATAAAGAAAAGCCGTGGCAGGTAGCGGATGAAGCATTGTTTTTCCGTATGGTAAAGGTGGGATTTTCCCAGAGAAGAAAACAGCTTTCCGGCGTGCTGGCAGGTGGTCTTTCAATTCCGAAAGCACGGATGCAGGAGGTATTTGCACGGGCAGAAATCCCTGTCAATGTGCGTATTGAAGCACTCACAATGGAGGAATTGGTCAGACTTGCGAATGCATTAGCTGCTATATAGGAATTCATGCCCGTGAAGACGGATTTTGTCTTCACGGGTATCATGCTGTCCGTCTGATTCTGAATATAAGCTAATTTTACGGTAACACTAATCCTGAAAAGGAGGTGCATTCTATGTTCAAACATGAAAAAATGCTGTTCCATCCGGTAGCGGTGGAAAAGCCGAATCCGCAGTATGCCGCACTTTTGCAGGAACAGCTCGGCGGTGCAAACGGTGAGCTGAAAGCCGCTATGCAGTATCTATCCCAGAGCTTCCGTATCAAAGATCCCGAAATCAAGGACTTGTTCCTCGACATTGCAGCCGAGGAGCTTGGGCATATGGAAATGGTGGCACAGACCATCAATCTGCTTAATGGTCACGATGTAGATGCTGCCGCAGTGCCGTCGGGTGAAATTCAGACTCATGTACTGATGGGGCTGAATCCCGGACTCATCAATGCTTCGGGCTATTCATGGACGGGCGATTATGTTTCGGTTACAGGTGATCTCTGTGCCGATCTGCTTTCCAATATTGCATCCGAACAGAGAGCCAAAGTTGTGTATGAGTATCTTTATCGTCAGATCGAGGATAAAAAGGTTCGTGAAACCATTGATTTTCTGCTGAATCGTGAGGAAGCTCATAACGCCATGTTCCGTGAAGCGTTCAACAAGGTGCAAATCAGCGGCTCCAACCGTGATTTTGGTACAACAAAAGCGGCAAAGATGTATTTCAGTATGTCCGAACCGTCGCCTGCGGGTACGCCATTCCCGAAAACTGATGTCAGACCGCCATCGTTCAGTTGAGGTGAAATATGGAAAAAAACGAAATGCCCGTAGGGCTTGGCATGGCACTTGCAATGAATCCGGATGCCATGCAGAAATTCGCATCACTTCCGGAAACAAAGAAACAGGAGATCATCAATGGCACACACACTGTTTCTTCCAAGGAAGAAATGCGGCAGTATGTGGAAAATATCAAGTCTGTTTACTAATAAAAAGAGCTTGCCCTGATGAGGCAAGCTCTTATACATAATTCAACGAAACGCTCACATACTATTTCTGAGGTGATGAACATGGCAAAACAAGGCATGAATCGTCCCGATTGGACGCACACACAGCCGAAGAATACAGCAGCCGCAGTTTCGGAAATTCAGGGAAAAGCCAAGCATGGGAAAGCACACGTAAACCCCATCATTGCAGGCACAAGACCACCTGCACAGAAGGTGTATCACACAAAACCATTCTCGCAGGAAAAGCCGATTTCCGATGTCTACCCGGTCATCGACAACGACCTTGCAAGGGATAATGTGGAGAATGATCTGACCGCTGCGGACTTACAGGATTTATAATGATTACGCCGTCCGAGGATACATCGGGCGGCGTTTCAGATAGGAGGAAATATGGAATCAATTTGGAAAAAAACTGTGCAGATGCAAGGTTTCCCGAAACTTGAAGGGGACAAGAAAACCGATGTTCTCATCATCGGAGGAGGGATCACGGGAATTCTGACTGCGTATTTTTTGAAGCAATGCGGTGTGGACTGCATTCTGGCAGAAAAACGGAGAATTTGCAGCGGAACAACGGGACATACCACGGCGAAAATCACGTATCAGCATGGGATGATTTATCATAAAATCCTCAAAAGCGAGGGGTTGGAAACTGCACAGAAATACTTTCATGCAAACCGCCTTGCCTTCTCAAAATATGAGGAGCTTTGCCGCAAAATTGACTGCGATTATGAGAAAAAGGATAACTATGTCTATTCCGTCAGTGACAGGAAAGTGCTGGAATCGGAGATGGATGCACTTTCGAAAATTGGCTGCATGGCAGAGCTTTGCGAGAAATTACCGCTGCCATTTCCTACGGCAGGTGCGGTGATGGTTCCACAACAGGCACAGTTTCATCCGCTGAAATTCCTCGATGCCATTGTACAGGATCTTCCCATCTATGAGAATACCTTTGTGAAGGAAATGCGTGGGAATACGGCAGTTACGGACGGGGGGAGTATCCGTGCAAAAACAGTGATCGTCGCAACACATTTTCCCTTTATCAACAAGCATGGAGGCTATTTTCTGAAGCTCTACCAGCATCGTTCCTATGTGCTTGCACTTGAAAACGCACAGAATATGGAAGGAATGTATGTGGATGAAGACAAAAGGGGATTATCGTTTCGTAATTACGGGGAAGTATTACTGCTCGGCGGAGGCGGTCACCGCACGGGCAAAAATGGCGGAAACTGGACGGAGCTTCGGCATTTCGCACAGCAGCATTATCCTCACGCAAAGGAACATTGCCGTTGGGCAGCACAGGACTGCATGAGTCTGGACGAAATGCTGTATATCGGGCAGTATTCAAAACGGACGGCACAGCTGTTTACTGGCACGGGCTTCAACAAATGGGGCATGACGGGTGCAATGCTCTCGGCAATGCTGTTCTCCGATATGGTGCAGGGGAAGAAAAATGCGTATGCGGATATTTTCAGCCCATCGAGGCGTATTCTGAAACCACAGCTGTTCGTGAATGGATTTGAAGCCCTGACAAATCTGCTATCCTTTACCGGTAAACGCTGTCCGCATCTGGGATGTGCATTGCATTGGAATGCAGCCGAGCATTCGTGGGACTGTGCCTGTCATGGTTCACGATTTGATGAAAATGGCAGGATACTGGATAATCCTGCGAATGGGCAGTAGAAAGCGGATAAAAGCCTTCAGCCCGTCTTATGCGGGCTGAAGGCTTTGTGAAAATTATACCGGAAGCTTGTCGATCAGCTTAACAAGGTATTTGAGAATACTCAAGGAGTCGGAAGGACCGGGTGTACCGTCCTTATCTACGTCGGCATTACGTTCGCCTTCATCTGTCAGCTCCGCACCGCCCAGCAGTGCCTTGTTCAGGAGAATAACGTCCAGAACATCAACTGTACCGTCCGCATTGACATCACCGTACACAACGCCGGGTTCTGCAGGGCCATCGAGATAAGCAACCTGTACACCGGTGGTCTTAGCGTATTCTTCACCGGTGGAGCCGGAATTACATTTTACGATGAAGTCTTCAAGTACCAGATGGATGAAAATGTAGGAGTACTGACCGTTCGCTGTAAATGTGGAGGTGCAGCCAAATGCTTCCTTACCGATTACAGCATCGTCAGCATTGATTGTAACCTCGGGAAGATCCGTACAGTTTACAAATGCCTCCAATCCAATTGTCTTTACACCTGACGGAATTGTCAGTGAAGTCAGTCCGCAGCCGGAGAATGCACTCTGCTCGATGACCTTGAGGCTTTCCGGAAGCGTTACATCAGTCAGAGCCTCACATCCGTAGAATGCACTTGCACCGATGCGTTCCACGCCTTCGGGAATCACAACGGAAGTGATGGACTTGTTGAGTTTGAAGGTGGAGCCGAGGATTGCAGTAACACCATCCGGAATGACAACATCTCCCTTAGCTGTTGTACCGTCGATGAGAATATTGTTGATGATGAGCAGCGGGGAATCCGCAAGCTGTTCCTTCAGCCATGCTGTATCACCAAATGCCTTAGAACCGATCGCTTCGATGGAAGTCGGCAGTGTCAGCTTGCTGAGAAGTCCACAGCGATAGAATGCTTCGTTGCTGATGGAGGTTACGCTTTCAGGCAGAATTACTTCTGTTACATTTGACTTGTGCTTGCCAAAAATCTGTTCACCGATGGTGGTTACACCATCAGGAATTGTGATAATAACAGGATCGGGAGTGCCGTCATCCACAGGAATTTCCGGTTCAGGAAGCTGTACACCTGCAGAGGGCTGGCTTGCAATAATACCGCCGCTCTGTTCACACAGATAGGAAGTAACCCATGCAAGCGGAGCATTCCAGTTGATCGTGCACTCATTTACAGAATAAGCTTCAATATCGTCAATGTAGACTTTCTGCGGAGCGATTTTACCGGCCTTCCATTTGGTACGCTGAATGACCGGATCTTCCAGACCGCAGTTCGGCCCACCGACGAGAACGCCGCAGGGAGCCTTCGGAAAGACGGGTTTAATCTGTACAGCCCACCAGCGATGGTGCGGGTACTGTGAAGTGTGAACACCGTAGCCGGTAACATAGGAGAGATCCAGCGGATTGCGTCCGAGCAGATAGTCCATTGCACTGACTGCACCGTCAAGATATTTGGATTCTGCACTGATATCATGAGCGTAAGCCAGAACAATCGCATTGTCAGCAACAAAGGAGTTGGAACCCCATGTGTAACGGGGGAAATTGTCGCCGGGCTCCATTGTGCCCTTGTAGGGGAGGCCGTAGCCCTGTTCATTGACAATGGCAACATATGCATCCGCTGTTTCAAGCAGATTCTTCTTGAGAGTTGTATTCTCATCCTTAGAAAGTACATCCGGGAAGAGCGTCAGCGTCAGAGAACCAAGAGCAGCAGTATGTCCCCAGTCAAAGCTGCCTGTAAAGCCTGTTGCTTCGCCGCCGTTCATGTCCTCGGGAACATCAAATGCCCAAGAGGAATCCTGAAGGTCGGTATAATAGCTCTTATCGCCAGTTGCAGCATACAGCTCGCAGGCAGCCCAGTAGAATTCATCGGTTACAACGTCATCGCCGTATGCACCGCCGCCATCAACAGCGGTTTCCACGAGAGGTGCATACATATCGGGATGAGCCTTTGCAGCAGCATACGCATTTTTAGCGGCTGTCAGGCATTCATCCGCAAACTCAGCATCCAGATCCTTCCACAGACGATAGGACTGTGCAGCACAAGCAGCAAGATTCAGTGTAGCAGCCGTAGAAGGCGGCATGAGAATGCGGGGAGTGGTGTCATTGGCAGGATTCAGACCAAGTGCCGTCCACTTGATGCCATGAACCTTGTGATATGCCATGTCCTTGCAATCGCCGTCCTGAACCATCATTCTAAGCAGCCATTCCATCTCGAATCGTGCTTCATCGAGAAGGTCGGGATAACCATTGTCATTTTCAGGAATCTGCATTGTTCCGTCCTGATAAGCGTCTGCCGTACCCTTGAGGACTGCACGCTCATATTCGTTCTGCACCAGCCACAGGGAGATACCTGCGTTAACGACGTATTTGCCGTGGTCACCCGCATCGTACCAGCCGCCGGAAACATCCTGCGTACCGGAAGAGGCTTCGTAGCCCGTACCCTGGAAGACTTCGGCGATGTCGGGAGAATGTCCTGCATCACGGGCAAGTGCTTCGGCGTCGCCGGAAGTGATGTATTTTGCCTCAATATCCACACCGGATCGGGCCTGATAGAAATAGTTCAAAGCATCCGTCAGCAAAGCGGAATAGGTATCGGTGACACCAATATCGAACGCTCTGGATTCTTCACCGGTTTCTGCCTTGAGTGTGTAAGTACCTTCCTTGGTAAAATCGCTGAAATCAAGAATCTGCACGTTGTCATCGGATTCGATATCATATCCGTGCGGAGTGGAAACGCCGCTGTATACGGATTTACCGTCAGCGTCAAGCAGCTCAAACTTGATGGAATCTTTCTCTTCCGTGATCAGAGTTGCCTTTTTGGCACGATCTGTGAAATAACCGATCTGGTTGGTAATGATGGATGCACGCTTCCAGATTTTTGCCTGTTCTGCTTCTTCGGCAGCTTTGTCCTTTTCTGCCTGAATCTCAGCAAGTCTGTCGGCAACCACGTCGGTAGCGTCAATCAGAATGCCGTTGACAATAACAAAGGGGGACTTTTCCTTTTCTGCAGCGATCCACGGTGTATCGCCCAGTGCGGAATTGCCGATGTAAGTAACACTTTTGGGAATCTCAATCTTTTCGAGAGCCTGACAATCGTTGAACGCAAAACTCTCGATGGTTGTCAGTGTGGAAGGAAGTTTGACTTCTGCAAGGCTCTTGCTGTGCCAGAATGCTCCGGAACAGATCGTAGTGACACCTTCGGGAATCACGATGGAGGTAAGTGCACTTTCATAGAAAGCGATGGAGCCGATTTTCGTAACGGGCATTCCATCGATGGTTTTGGGAATCTCTACCGTTTCCAAGCTGAGATCACAGCTGGTGATCGTCACGCAGCCATCCTCTACCGAGTAGGTAAAATCACCGAAAGTAGGCTTTTCTTCGGCAGCAGATGCAGTTAAAGTATGGATGCTGCTTTGGATACCATTCATCGGTAATCCCGTGCACAGCAGGCATAGTGCAGCTGCCAGTGCCGTAATCTTGTGTTTTTTCATAATATTTCCCCTCTCATACCGCATGATGCGGATTAAATTACCTTTATTATATCAAAATCGAAATGTAAAATCAATAGTTTTATTCAAAAAAGCAAGATTTGATATTGAAAATTTATTAATAACATATTAATTAAAGGTAGCAATTCAAAAAAAATACATATTTCATGAGTGCGTGTCATAACCGATGCAATATCGGGGTTTTGTGTTGATAATGTAATTCGGTTTTTCAAAATGCAATCAATGTTTTGAATGTAAAAAGGGAGTGGATATCTGGTTAAAACAGAGGGACATAAAAAATTCATGAAACCAAAATAGAGAAAATTACAATTTTCAAGATGATATGTGCAGTTTGTGGCATTGCTGTAGAAGAAGTACTGAATAATAGAATAACAAAGTAATGGAGTGATAGAACCACTTAACGGTGCAGGTGTTATAAAAAAACAAAACCCACAAATGTCAGTAAATAGACATTTGTGGGAATGTGATGTGGTGACCCGTACGGGAATTGAACCCATGATTCCGCCGTGAAAGGGCGGTGTCTTAACCTCTTGACCAACGGGCCGTAATGGTAGCGGCAGCAGGATTCGAACCAGCGACCAATCGGGTATGAACCGAGTACTCTAGCCAA
>JAZNUR010000049.1:0-31463 GCA_045592405.1 Oscillospiraceae bacterium | reverse complement strand
GGCACTGCAAGCGGGCTATGCTCCTTACAGTGCGAGGTTTACGGGTGGGGGAAAGACCCCGTATTACTGATAATCCACAACGCCGACCCAGCTCGAAAGGAGCTCACGCTCGGTCTCGTTGCCTTTAACCGACTGAGAAGCGGCCACAATGGGCATCCACTTCTGCACGTACTGCTTTGCAGTATCGCTCTTTTTGCAGAACAGCTTGAGGTACTTGCTTGCCATTTCACCCTTGCCCTCCAGACAGAGCTTGAGGTAGGATCGTGCTGCATCGGCAGGGGCATTGCCCTGTGTGGCATGTGCCCAGTCAATGATGAATGCTTCGCCGCTTTCAGTAATGATCACGTCGGAAAGTCCGAGGTCGCCGTGGCATACCTTGTTATGCTTGGGCATACCCTCCAGACGGGTATGCAGATCATAACGTGTGGTTGCGTCAAGCTCGGTTTCGGAGATCTTGCGGTTCATCTTATCCTTGAGCTTGTTGAGCAGCGGTGCACGATGCTGATGGATGGAAAGCTGTACATCCACAAACTTTTCGAGGTACTCGTTTTCCTTCTCAGGATTCTCCTCGATGAGCTGTGCAATGGTCTTACCCTCCACATACTCCAGCACGATCGCCCACTTGTTGTCGATCTTCTTTACTTCGATCAGCTTCGGAATCGGCAGTCCCGTTTCCTCCACTCTTGCCTGATTCAGTGCTTCGTTGAGTACGTCCGCCTTGGAATAATTCTCGTTAAATTCCTTGATCGCATAGTCACCCTCACGAAACACAACCTTTGTCGCACGCTGTGCAAGTATTTCCATGATGCAGTCCTCCCCTCGGATTTAATTGCCGTAATATGCCTTCAGATACATTTCCTTGATCTCGCTCATCAGCGGATATCTCGGGTTTGCACCTGTACACTGGTCGTCAAATGCCTGCTCAACCATTTCGTCAAGCGTTTCGAGGAATGCGGATTCCTCAATGCCGTAGTCCTTGATGCATTTCTTGATGCCGATCGCTTCCTTCAGTTCGTCGATCTTTGCAAGGAACTTCTCAAATACATCCATGTCGTTCTTGCCCGTTACGCCCACGAATCTTGCACATTCTGCGTAACGCTCCAGAGCCTGCGGATACTGGTACTGGGAGAAGGTGCCCATCTTTCTCGGAGCTTCCGAAATGTTGAAACGCATTACCTCGTTAATCAGCAGAGCGTTCGCAACACCGTGCGGCAGGTGGTGGTATGCACCCAGCTTATGTGCCATGGAATGGCATACGCCGAGGAATGCATTCGCAAATGCCATACCTGCAATCGTGGAAGCATTCGCCATCTTTTCACGAGCTATGGGATCATCACCGTTCTCATAAGCAATCGGCAGATACTGGAAAATATTCTTCATTGCCTTGAGTGCCAGACCATCGGTATAATCGGTTGCCATGACGGACGCATATGCTTCCAGAGCGTGCGTCAGTGCATCAATACCGGATGCGGAGGTCAGTCCCTTCGGTGCACTCATCATCAGGTCGGTATCAATGATCGCCATATTCGGCAGCAGCTCATAATCCGCCAGAGGATACTTGATGCCGGAATTCTGGTCGGTAATAACTGCAAACGGTGTTACCTCGGAGCCGGTACCGGAGGATGTGGGAACAGCAATGAAATATGCCTTTTCACCCATCTTCGGGAAGGTATAAACTCTCTTTCTGATGTCGATGAAACGCATCGCCATGTCAAAGAAATCTGCATCGGGATGCTCATAGAGAACCCACATGATCTTGGCTGCGTCCATTGCGGAACCGCCGCCCAGTGCAATGATGCAGTCGGGTTCAAACTTCGACATTGCTTCTGCACCCTTCTGTGCGGAAAGCAGCGTCGGATCCGGCTCTACATCGGAAAATACGGTATAGGCAATGTCCATTTCATCGAGCTTGTCAGTGATGCACTTTGTATAGCCGTTCTTGTACAGGAAGCTGTCGGTTACGAGGAACACACGCTTCTTGCCAAGCACATTCTTCAGTTCATCCAGAGCGATCGGCAGACAGCCCTTCTTGAAGTATACCTTCTGAGGTGTTCTGAACCACAGCATATTCTCTCTCCTCTCTGCCACGGTCTTGATGTTAATCAGATGCTTGACGCCAACGTTCTCGGATACGGAATTTCCGCCCCATGAACCGCAGCCCAGCGTCAGTGACGGAGCAAGGTTGAAGTTGTACAGATCGCCGATACCGCCGTGAGAAGAAGGCGTATTCACCAGAATACGGCAGGTCTTCATTCTTGCACCGAATGCGTCGATCTTTGCTCTTTCATGAACAGCGTCCACATACAGAGAAGACGTGTGTCCATATCCGCCGTCCTGTACGAGTCTGTCAGCCATTTCAATAGAATCCTCAAAGCTGTCGGACTTATACATTGCAAGCACGGGAGAAAGCTTTTCGTGTGCAAATTCTTCATCAATGGATACATTGGTAACTTCACCAATGATAATCTTTGTATCGGGATGCACCGTTACACCTGCAAGCTCCGCAATCTTAGCAGCAGGCTGGCCAACGATTTTAGCATTCAGTGCACCGTTGATAATGATGGTCTTGCGAACCTTTTCCGTTTCTTCCTCTGTCAAGAAATAGCAGCCTCTCTTTGTAAATTCCTTCTTAACTTCCTTATAAACACTCTTATCAACGATGACGGACTGCTCGGATGCACAAATCATACCGTTATCGAAGGTCTTGGAGTGGATAATGGAATTGACTGCCAGCTGAATATCCGCACTCTTATCAATAATTGCAGGAGTATTGCCTGCACCAACACCCAGTGCGGGCTTACCGCTGGAATATGCAGCCTTTACCATGCCGGGGCCGCCAGTTGCCAGAATGATGTCGGATTCTTTCATGATGGTATTGGTCATTTCCAGTGAAGGCACGTCAATCCAACCAATGATGCCTTCGGGGGCACCTGCCTTGACTGCTGCCTCCAGCACGATCTTTGCAGCCGCAATGGTCGATTTCTTAGCTCTCGGATGGGGGCTGATGATAATGCCATTTCTGGTCTTTAAAGAAATCAGCGTCTTGAAAATTGCAGTAGAGGTCGGGTTCGTCGTCGGAATAACCGCAGCTACCACACCGATGGGTTCAGCAATCGTAATGGTGCCGAACACCTTATCTTCCTCGATCACACCGCAAGTTCTGGTGTTTTTAAACGCATTATATATATATTCTGCTGCATAGTTGTTCTTGATGACCTTATCCTCAACAACGCCCATGCCGGTTTCTTCCACCGCCATCTTTGCCAGCGGAATTCTTGCATGGTTCGCCGCAACTGCTGCAGCCTTGAAAATCCGATCCACCTGCTCCTGTGTGTAGGTTGCAAATTTTGCCTGTGCAGCACGAACTTCACGAATCTTCGCCATCAGTGCATCCACGCTGTCTACCAGAACCTCTGTTTTGGCAGTTGTATTTGCATCTTTCATAGTTTTCCTCTCCATTCTAAAGCATTCGGAATTTGTCATGATTTCTGGAATGTTTTCCCATCCCTACTATCATTGTAACACATTGTTATATTTCTGTCAATGGTTTTCTGCCTGTCGGTCAGCCATTTTTCGTCAAAAATCATCTGGAAATTTATGCATATGTTACAATTGCATTCTGCAGTTAGTATATGCGGAAAAACACGTACTATTCGAACTGCAGTTCTATTTACAGTGTACAACATTTCAAATCATTTGTCAAGCATTTTCAGGGAATGTATTCCTTCGCAAAACAGGGAATTCTTCCATCATAAAACAAAACTACCCTGCTCTTTATGCAGGGTAGTTCAGCTTGTAGAAAATACAATTTTGGTCGTTCTTCCAGTGAATTTCTACTTGCCCAGAACGCTTTCAAGACCTACAATGAATTTCAGAATCAGCAAAGAGTCCGGTGCATCCGGCTTGCCGTTCAGATTGCAGTCGGCATTGGCTGACTGCTGTGCATCCAGAGAGATACTGCCGAGCAGGCTTCTGTTGAGAACGATGACATCAAGGATGTCCACATCCTTATCCAGATTGACGTCACCGTAAAGCACTTGTGCATCCGTAGGCGGCTGCGTTGTAGGAGCTTCTGTCGTAGGAGGCTCTGTTGTGGGAGGCTCCGTCGTGGGAGGCTCCGTCGTAGGAGGTTCCGTCGTGGGAGGTTCTGTCGTGGGAGGTTCAGTGGGAATTTCCACTTCCTTCTCCACACCAAAGACTGTGTAATTTACGCAGTAGGAGGACATTCCATTCTGTCCGAGGGTAATCTTATCGCCCGCATTGACTTCCTTGGAATAGAACTGGAAGGTAACATCGTTGCTGCTTGCGGCAGTCATATTGGTCTGTGTCCAGCTGTTCATCCATGACGGCAGGGGTGTTACACGGGTATCCATTGCAATATAGAGCGTCGCATCCTTTGCGGCAACAAATGTTGCGATATCGCCCGTATTATACTTCGCATCACAGCCCGTCAGAATGGACTGTGCACCCTCAAGCTCTGACGGAAGCTGGATATAGGTAAAGTCACGGTCGCCAAAAATCAGATCATTCGTTTTGGTTTCCAGGTCAACCTTCCAGAACTGCTTGGTATCATCCGTTACATTCAGATCCTCAAAGAGGCTGCCGCTGATATTCAGACGCCACTTCTGGTCGTCTAAGCCATTGCTCTCCCACTGAAGAACATTTGCACCCTCTTCCTTGGAACCGCCATTCACACCAAGTACGCTCTGATCGGTCGTTACCTTTGTGCAGATGGTGTAGGAACCATCGCCGTTGCTGACAAACTTAAAGAGCTGTGCATCACTGCTGGTATTGCTCCAGATGCCGATATTTGTGCCATTATCCACCTTACCGGAATCCAGATCGAGCAGATAGGTCTTGCCGTCGCCAACCTCGGAATAGAGGTAGTAATAGCCGTCGCCTGCATCCTCAAACTTCCAGACTCTTGCACCCGATGTACCCTGCTGCACGTTTGTACCGTCAGCTGCTGCGGAATCTGCAACTTCAAGATACAGACCACTGTTGACATTCTTAATGGTGTACTGATAATTGGTGTCGATCTTCGCACCGATCTTGCCGCCGATGGCTACACTGCCGTTCGGACGGTTCGGGAGATTGGCATCGGAACCGAGGTAGAAGCTCGGGTTCGGAGGCTGGTTGTAGGAAGTATTCTGTGCAGAAATCTGCATTCTGTACTGTGCGTCATGCATCAGAGTTGTGATACGGTAATCCGTATCATATGTGGTTGCGAAAATTCGCAGAGAGTTGCCGTCGGCAGCTCTGAGAACCAGCTCCTCACGCCAGTCACCGAAGAGATCGGCGGACAGGCTGGGAGTTGCCTTTGTGGAGTTGCAGGTGAGATAACCGGTGGTTGTCAGCAGATTGGAGATCTTGCCGCTTGCATTCATATCGGAAATGGTTGCCGGTGATGCATCGCCGCCGTCGAGAATTTCTCTTTCGAGGTCGCCGTCCCAGTAGATCATGAAGTTCACAGCCGGAACATCTGCGGAAAGTGCAGTGCCTGCACCGTTGAAAATTCTGCCCATACCCCAGAATTCGCCGCCCTTATTGCCGGACCAGACGTTACCTGCGGCACAGCGTCCTGTATCCTTGGAGTTATCCACATGGAAAATGATATTGCCGTTTGCAGCGTCGATCAGAGATACGCCGTAGGGGGGATTCTCATGGCACATCCAAAGCTCCTGACCGGGACGATCCGGCAGGAAGTCGCTCAGATGCATCGCATCGCCGTGACCTCTTTTCGTGCACCACAGCACCTTTCCGTTGTCATCCAGACAGGTGGAACCGAGAACCAGCTCCTGTCTGCCATCGCCATCAACGTCGGCGGGCATACAGTTGTGGTTACCATTGCCGTAGCCTGCAGCAGAGGAATTATATCCTGTATCGAATGCCCAACGCTTGACGAGCTTCTTATCCACAACGTCATACGCAACGGCGGTCATTCTGGTGTAGTAGCCTCTGACGGAAACCGCACTGGGCTTTACGCCGTCAAGGTATACAACGGAACCGAGGAAACGGTCGCAGCGGTTGCCGTAATCATCGCCCCAGGTTTTTTTGGAAACCTCTCCTCTGGGGTGCTCATAATTGACAGTATGCAGTGCCGCACCCGTTGCACCATCAAACAATGTATAATACTCAGGACCGGAGAGGATGTAACCACTGCTGTTTCTGTAATTGGCATTCGCATTGCCTATCACCTTGCCCGTACCATCCACGGTACCATCAGCGGTCTTGCAGGTCATCTCTGCCTTGCCGTCCATATCGAAGTCGGCAACGAGGAACTGCGTATAATGTGCACCGGCACGGATATTCACACCCAGGTCGATACGCCAGAGTTTCGTACCGTTGAGCTTGTAGCAATCAATGTATACCTTATCGGTCACGCCACCCTTGGAGTTATCCTGCGAGTTATTGGGATCCCACTTAACAAACAACTCATACACGCCGTCACCGTCAACGTCGCCGACAGAGCAGTCGTTCGGAGAATAAATGCTGCCGGGCTTGTCAAGTCTTACGTCGAAATAATTGCCGCCCGATGTGAAATTACAGGTTGCTTCATTGAGCTTGGAAGTTCCTGAATAGGTCTCCACACGATACTTGCTTGATGCATTACCGCCTGCATCAAGATAGCAGGTTGCATCCCCCGGATTTGCAGTGTAGACAAGCGTATCGTCACGATACAGCTTGAAGATCGCAGCATCCGGATCATTTGCCAGAAAACGCCAGCTGACGAGCATTCCCGAGCCTGTGGAAACCGCAGTAATACCTCTGTCGAGTTTCTCCAGATATACACCGGATGCCGCCGAAGCCTCCTGCACATTCTGCGGTGCCATTCCGCTGCAGACCGACAAACCCATCATGCCGGCGAGCAGAACCGCTCCAAATTTCTTTTTCATACCATTCCACCTCATTATCCATAGTCTGTGCAAACATAGCATATTTTTGCTATACACTTCTATTATATCTGATAATTCTCACAATGTCAATCGGTTTTTTCAAATTATGGATGATTTTCTTTTAACCAATATTCATTGAATGAATTGACGATTTGTACATATATACACCTGCCGCAAACAGCAATGGCGATACCCCGTTATGGGATATCGCCATTGCAGCTGTCCAAAAACGATCATTTCCCTTGAGCTTTTCTCTAACAAAGGCGAAGAAAAGCTCATAAATTTGTTCATTCAGACCGCCTGCGGCGGACTGAATGAACACTGAAAATCCTTTTTTCTTATCCAAGCATTGCTTCGATTTGTTCTCTGCTCTGATAGCCGACGGAGGTTTTGACAGGTTTTCCATCCTTGAACACCATCAGCGTCGGAATGCTGGCAATTCGGAATCCTGCGGCAAGTGCGGGCTGCTCATCCACATTGACCTTTCCAACCTTGACTTTACCCGCATACGCCTCGGCAATTTCTGCAACGATCGGCGAGAGCATCATGCAGGGTCCGCACCATGTTGCCCAGAAATCCAACAGCACGGGAATATCGGATTTCAGTACCTCAGCTTCAAAATTCTCCGCTGTAATTATCATTTCATTCATTATAAACTCCACCTTTACTGTATTATTTTATGATTTTGATCGTGCCGCCGCCGACCACAATATCCTCCCGGTACAGCACAACTGCCTGTCCCTTCGTCACCGCACGCTGTGGTTCATCGAACTTCACACACAGCCGCCCATCCTCCGTCTGCCATGCAGTCGCAGGCTGTTCCTTGTGACGGTAACGAATCTTCGCAAGCACACGAATCGGTTCTGTAATTCTGTCACAGGTAATCAGATTCACACGGTCTGCCACAAGCATATCCGTGTACAGATCCTTATTTTCTCCCAGAACCACTCGGTTCTGCTCCGTGTCAATATCGCACACATAGATCGGATGCCCTGCGGCAATGCCGATTCCTTTTCGCTGTCCAATGGTATAATGCACGATTCCACGATGCGTGCCAAGCACATTCCCCTGCATATCGGTGAACGCACCCTCGGGAAATTGTTTCCCCGAAAACCGCTCAATGAAGCCCACATAATCCCCGTCGGGCACAAAACAGATGTCCTGACTGTCCTTTTTCCGTGCGGTGATAAATCCATTCTGTTCGGCGATCTCACGCACTTTGGATTTTTCAAGTCCGCCCAGTGGAAAACGAATGTGACAAAGCTGCTGCGGAGTAAGCGTGTAGAGAAAATAGCTTTGATCCTTTGTCACATCCACTGCCTTTTTCAGGACGAATCGTCCATAGTTCTCATCCCAAACCACCTGTGCGTAATGTCCGGTGACGACATAATCAAGCCCGAGTTCGTGCATTTTTTGCAGCATACTGTCAAATTTCAGACAGCGGTTGCATTCGACACAGGGATTTGGAGTTTCGCCCCTCTCATATGCCTGCACAAACTGTGCCATTACGTCGCTGCAAAAACGCTCGGAAAAATCAAACACATGATGCTTTATACCAAGTCTTGCCGCAACCGCCGCCGCATCTGCGGCATCATCGGGAGCACCGCAGACTTTCTCGCAGACGATCGAATCGCCGCTTGTGAACAGTTTCATGGTTGCACCAACGCATTCGTGTCCCTGCTCCAGCATCAGAAAAGCAGCTACGGAACTATCCACGCCGCCGCTCATGGCAAGCATTGCCTTTTCTGCCATCTTAACCTCCCAGTGCGATCATTGCATCAATGCACTTTCTGGCATCGGCAATGGTCTGCTCATCCATGAGGATCTCCTCCCCTGCTTCGCCCTGCAGCACACGGTACACATCCATCAATGTGGTTGCCTTCATGTTGGCACAGATGAGGTTCATCGAAAGCGGATAAAACCGCTTGTCGGGACAATCATACTGCAGATGCTCTGCAATGCTGATTTCGGTACCGATGATGAATTCCTTGGCATCGGACTGCTGTGCATACTTCATGATTGCCGTTGTTGAGCCAACAAAATCCGCTGCAGCGGCAACCTCCGGAATACACTCAGGATGCACCAGAAGCTGTGCCTCGGGATAGCGTGCCTTTGCGGCATTCACTTCATCGGGCGTTACTGCCGCATGGATCGGACAGCCGCCGTTGAGGAGCTTTACCGTCTTATGGGGCAGCATTTTTGCCACATAAGCTCCCAGATTGCAGTCGGGTATGAACAAGATCTTATCATTCGGAATCTGACCGACGATCTTTACCGCCGATGCGGAAGTCACACAGACGTCGCAGATGGTCTTGAGGGCAGCAGTCGTGTTGACATAGGCAACGACCGTATAATCGGGATATTCCTCCCGAATACGGGCAATCATCTCTTTGCTCATCTGTTCTGCCATGGGACAGCCTGCCACAGGACTGGAGAGCAGCACCTTTTTGTCGGGCGAGAGAATTTTCACGGTTTCTGCCATAAAACGCACACCGCACATGAGCATGGTATGTGCCTTTTCCTGTGCACCCCACACGCTCAGCTGGTAGGAATCTCCCACATAATCGGCGATCTCGCAGATCTCCCTTGCCTGATAGCTATGGGCAAGAATGCAGATGCCCTTTTCTTTTTTGAGTTTCAGAATTTCTTCCTGTATGCTTGCTGTATTCATAGTGTTACCGCCTTTATCTCTTTTCTGTTTCAGAAATATGTCGTATCATTTCTATTTTACCCGATTAGCGAGGGATTGTCAAGTGGAAAACATAGATATAAAAAGTTATGCCCCGACAAGCGGAGCATAACAATGTTATAAAATTTTCACCATCAGCACATGGGGACAGTCTTCCTCAAAATAGACATCGCCCTTTTGGATGTAGCCGCATTTCACATAAAACTCCGCAGCACGGCACTGGGCAGAAAGCACAGTTTCAGTGCCGCCGCAGGATTTGGCGTGTGATTCGAGTGCCGACATGATCAGTCTGCCGACACCCTTCATGCGGTATTCGGAAAGCACGGCAATTCTGCCAATATGCCAGACAGTACCTTCTTCCACGAAGATCCGTCCCGCACCTATGACCTTTCCTTCATCGAACATCTGCAGATGATATGCGGTCTTGTCGATTTCGTCGATTTCCTCCTGAAATCCCTGCTCATCAATGAACACGGTATGACGCACCCATGCTCCGCCATCTTCCAGATGATCGGTTATTTTCACAGTGTATGCCATATCAAAGCACCTTGGACAGAAATTCCTGAAGTCTCGGATTTTGGGGATTTGCAAAGAACTCCTGCGGTTCGTTCTCCTCCATAATTCTGCCGTCATCCATGAAAATGACACGGGATGCAACCTCACGTGCAAAGCCCATTTCATGGGTTACGACCACCATTGTCATGCCCTCCTCGGCAAGCTCACGCATGAGCTCCAGTACCTCCCCGACCATCTCGGGATCCAGTGCGGAAGTCGGTTCGTCAAACAGCATGACCTCGGGATTCATTGCAAGTGCTCTTGCAATGGCAATACGCTGCTTCTGACCGCCGGAGAGCTGATTCGGGTACTGCTCCGCCTTATCGGAAAGTCCGACCTTCTTCAGCAGTTCATCCGCCTTTGCATCCGCTTCTGCCTGCGACATGAGTCCGAGCTTGACGGGAGCGAGCGTGATATTTTTACGAATCGTCAGATGCGGAAACAGGTGGAAATGCTGGAATACCATTCCCATTCTCTCACGCACCGCATAAAGCTGATTGTCCTTCATCGCTGTCAGATCCTCACCGTTGAACAGGATCTGTCCGCCCGTGGGCTGCTCCAGACGGTTCAGACAACGCAGAAACGTACTCTTACCCGAACCCGACGGGCCGATGATAACCACCTTTTCGCCCTTTTCGATCTTTGTGGTGATACCCTTGAGAATGTGCAGATCACCAAAATGCTTGTGCAGTTCTTTAACCTCGATCACTCTTGGACAGCCTCCTTTCCAGTCTGGACACGAGTCCGCTGAGAATCATTACCATAACAAGGTAGATCAGTGCAACGGCAATCAGCGGCAGAAACGCCTCATATGTTGCACTTCGGATAATGTCACCGCCCTTTGTCAAATCCGTCAGGGCAATGTAACCGGCAACGGAAGTTTCCTTGAGCAGTACGATAAATTCATTGGCAAGTGCCGGCAGGATGTTGCGGAATGCCTGCGGCATGATGATATAGATCATCGTTCTCGGATAATTCAGACCAAGACTTGCACCTGCCTCAAACTGTCCGTTGTCGATGGACATGATGCCGGAACGGACAATTTCCGCTACATACGCTGCGGAATTCAGACCGAAGGCAAGCACCGCAACAAAGGTTTTATCAATATTGACCGATGCGAAAATGACAAAGTAAATGATCAGCAGCTGTACGACTACGGGTGTACCACGAATGACCGTCAGATACACCTTCGCAAGAAAGTTCAGAATGCCAAGCTTGCCCGTTTTATCATGGGTAGCTCGAATCACTGCGATCAGAAATCCGAGCAGGACACCGAGAATCACTGCAAAGAATGTGACGATCAGCGTGGTTTTCAGACCATCGGTCAGATAGGTCCAGCGTGCATCTTCAACGAATGTCGAATACAGCTTGTCTGCGAATTGTTCAAAAAAATTCACGGGCAGCCTCCTTAATCCTTACGGACAATAATCACCTGCGTAGAAACCGCATAGCCCTGTGTGAAGGATACATTCTTCTCACGGTCGGGAGTTACCGAAAGACCTGCAACGCCAACGTCTGCCTTGCCGGAATCCACAGCTGCAATAATGGAGCCGAATTCCATATTTTCAATTTCCAGCTCCATGCCGAGAACGTCGCAGACCGCCTGCATCATATCCACGTCGATGCCCACGATCTTGCCGTCCTCAATGCTCTCATAGGGAGGAAATTCCGCATTGGTTGCCATGATCAGCTTACCATTGTCACGGGAAACGCTTGCATCGGGTGTGTAGGAAACGAAATCCGCATCATCGCCGATCCAATGCGTGGTGATTTCAGCGAGTGTGCCATCCTCCTTGAGCTGCGTCAGAGCTGCGTCAATCTTGTCGCCAAGCTCATCATTGCCCTTTTTATAGGCAATTGCATATTCCTCCTCCACGAACGGATCGGGAAGGATCTGGAGGCTGTCGTTCTTATCCACGAACACCTTTGCAGGCTCACTGTCGATAATCACAGCGTCCACCTTGCCCTGCTTGAGTGCCTGTACAGCGTCCGCACCCTTGTTGTACGGTTCAACAGTCGCACCCTCCACATCACCTGCAAATACATAGCCCGTCGTTCCGAGCTGACAGCCGATGGTTTTATTCACAAGATCATCTGCATTATGTACGGTATTTGCGGGTACACTTCCGCAGGCGGTCATGGCTGCAGCCAGCATAGCAGCAGCTGTCATCAGTGTAAATG
This sequence comes from Oscillospiraceae bacterium, assembly GCA_045592405.1. Classification (GTDB taxonomy): domain Bacteria; phylum Bacillota; class Clostridia; order Oscillospirales; family Ruminococcaceae; genus UBA3855. The sequence goes on along the minus strand of JAZNUR010000049.1, from coordinate 19,142 downwards.
TCTTCTTCATACCTATCAATTCCTTTCTCTCTTGTGCCGTTTCTGCAGGCACATAACACTAACTTCTATTATAATCGAATCTGACGAAAAAAGCAAGTACATTTGGAAATAATCTCATGATTTTTCTGATTTTGACATAAAAAAAGCCCCCTTTCGTCAGACTTGCTTTTCGGTATAGCTCTCTACACCATATCGTCTAACAAAAAAGGGCATTTCAATACAGAACATTCCTATCGATCATCTTCTCTTAATGCAGCAGCATTTTTCCGCATACTCTGCATTTCTCCAAGTCATCGTCGGAAGGCATTTCATTTACCATCAATCCCTCATCGACAACAAGCTCCGCACCATTTGCTCTTGCACGAGCCACCCATTCACGCATCCACTCGCCGTCACCCCATCCGTAGGAACCGAACAGAAGAACCTTCTTGCCTTGCAGATGCGATTCAATAGACGTAAAAAACGGCTCAAACACACTCTCCTCCAGAACCTCTGCTCCCATTGCAGGGCAGCCAAAGGCAGCCGCATCATAATCCGAAATACTCCCTCTGAATGCAGATACCTCATAAAGCTCCGCACCTGCTCCATCGGCAACCGCTTTTGCCATTGCCTCTGTATTCCCTGTTCCGCTCCAGTAAATGACTGCTGTTTTCATCATAATACCTCCATTTAAGATAATTTCAGAGCCTGATATATGTCAGCACCCTCGTTTAATTTATTGCACAGAAAATTTCTGCACTTTTTGTAATTTGCAAATATTCGTCTTGCACTCTCTTCACAGCCGTAAACCTTCCAGCATCCGCAAAACTTATAATTATCACCGTGATTTGCAATAAACCCCAGAACATCCTCTGTCGGATAACCAAGAAAAATCCCGATTTCATGTGGAAATTCAGTATTGCATCCGATACGCTTTCCCAGAAAAGCAAGACATTCCTCCAAGCTCCATCCGGAAGAATATCCACAGCTTTCCAGTACCTCTCTTGCCGCTTGCTCCGTAAGACGAGCAGTCAGCAGCTTTTCGTGATACACCAGAAGCAGCGTGTGATTTCTGCAGCAGCATAAAATACGGCTTTTCAACCCCCTCGCAGATGCTCTGTGATTGAAATGTGCTGCGTAACTTCTGATTTCATCATAGTCCGCCCCCAAGGATACCAGACTTGCACACTTGATTCCAAGCAGTGTGGGAGCGGTATGCATCGCAAGCTTTTTTCCGAAATTATCGTATCCTTTATTCTCCATACTTCTCCTCCTTTCAGTTAGCTAACGCTAACCACAGACTTAAAAAATAGAGTGCCAACGCACCACTCTCAAACTCTGTTATCGACAATACTGCTCCAAAACACTTTTTAACGCACTCACACTTGCACTATGAATCTTGGCAACCGGAACCGCATTCTTTACGGATTTCCGATTCACGCTGTTCACCATTTTATGCGAGCAAGTATTGGTAAACACAACCATCAGATCGGGATTTCCAAGCTTGTTCTCAAAATCTGCTGGCATTTGCGTAAATACCTTTGCCTTGCAATCGAATGCTTTGCAGATCTCTTTATATCTCGTTGCCATACGGTCATTTCCACCAACTATTACAATGCTCATATACTCCTCCTTATAGTTAGCTTTGGCTAACTATATTGATTGTACCATAATATTCTTGCTTTGTCAATACTTTTTTTAAAAAAATCGCAGCATTCTTCAGATCACGATTGACAGAATGCTGCAGCTATTATTTCATTTTTCTGCCGAATGCAATCGTTTGCTTCAGAGCAGTTTCCTTATCCACGCAGGCAAGCCGCAGTTTTCGTGCATATGCCATCAGCTCCGGCAGATGATGCACGGCTGCCCCTGCATCCAGCAGATCCGCTTCTGTGACATGGGGCTTCGACATGATCCGATAGTACGCTGCAAGGCGTTCCTGCAGAAAAGCTGAAATTTCTGTGTAGTTCTCCGGATTGCCCTTACCAAAATGATCCGATGCGGCAATTTGCAGAAGATCCGCAGGCACCTGTGCCTGATCGAACATTTTATTCGTAGATTTCACCGATACCTGCTGCAGGGCATACATATTCGGTTTCATGTGCAGCTCCACCAGATTGCATATATAATCTTGATCCGCATCGGGAATCTCCATACGCTCCAGAAATGTTTTCACAAGGGGTATTCCCTCTGTTTCATGTCTGTAGGCGTGCACCTGTCCGTTCACGACCTCGGTGCAGATGATTTTCCCGAAATCGTGCGTCAGTGCAGTGAGCATGAATGCATAGGGGCGGCTCACCCGATCACGTCGTCCGGCGGCTTCATCGAGCACCATCATTGTATGCGTCCAGACATCCCCCTCGGGGTGGTATTTTTCATTCTGCGGAATGCCGACAAGCTTTGCTGCTTCCGCAAACCACGGAAGCAAGCCATCGTTCTTCCGCAAATTTTCAAAAAACAGGGATGGACGCTCGGATTCACACAGAACCTGCTGCAGACGGTCTGCGGCGTCCCTGCGGCTGCTGATTGTTGACATGGTATCACCTCTCATAGTTTTATTATATCACAAATACAGCCAAATTCCAAGTGCATCAGAATTATTGTCAAAAATTCGGGCTTGTATTTTCATGCTGTATATTGTATAATAGAATTATTCAGGAGAACAAGGAGGGATTATATGCAGTATCTCATTACATTTCTTGAGGGAATTATTTCCTTTATTTCGCCGTGTATGCTGCCGATGCTGCCGATCTATATTTCCTATTTTGCGGGAAATGCCGACAAAAAGCATCACACCTTCACAAGGTCAGCCGCCTTTGTTCTGGGCTTCACTTTGGTTTTCAGCCTGCTCGGACTCTTTGCGGGAACGCTCGGCGGATTTCTCATACGCTACAAAACAGCTGTCAACATCGTCTGCGGTCTGCTCGTCATTGCCTTCGGTCTGAGTTATCTGGATGTATTCCGCATTCCATTTTTCAAAGGCATACAGGGGCAGCATGAGATCAACAGTATGTTCTCGGCATTCCTGTTCGGTGTGATCTATTCCGTCAGTCTGACGCCCTGTGTGGGTGCCTTCCTCGGTTCGGCACTGATGATGGCGTCGGCTTCGGGTACTGCGATGCAGGGTGTACTGCTGCTTACCGCCTACTCGCTTGGCATGGGCTTACCCTTCCTCATTTCCGCAGTATTGATTGAAAAGCTGAACACGGCGTTTTCCTTTATCAAAAAGCATTACCGTATCATCAATCTCATCAGCGGCATTTTTCTGATCGTAACGGGCATCGCCATTGCTCTTGGATGGATGGGAAAGCTGATGGCATTTTTCTCGTGAGGTGAATTATGAAACACAAAAAATATATTATCCTGCTCATTTTGTTCGTCGTTCTGCTCGGCGGTGCATTCATCGGGTATCGTTTTCTTTCCCAGAAATTTGCAGCGGACAACGACTCCGCCGCAAATCAGAATGTGGTCAAAGCACCCGATTTTACTGTGATGGACCGGAATGGAAATTCTGTAAAGCTTTCCGATTATTCCGGCAAACCCATCGTTCTGAATTTCTGGGCAACATGGTGCGGTCCCTGCAAGTCGGAGCTTCCTGCATTTAACAAGCTGTATGCAGAATACGGTGCAGATGTGGAGTTTCTGATGGTCAATCTCACGGATGGGCAGCGTGAAACCGTGAGCGTTGTGGAAAGCTTTCTTACCCAGAACGGCTACACATTCCCCGTATATTTCGATACGAAATATGAGGCAACCTATGCCTACGGTGCGTATTCCATCCCGCTGAGTATTTTTATCGACAAGGATGGTGCGATCGTCCAATCCTACCTTGGTGCAATGAGTGAGGAAACGCTCCGCAGTTTTATCGAACAAATACAATAGCCCGAAGAAGAATTTCAGCGTTCATCCGGCCTGCCGCAGGTCGGATGAACTTATTTATGCCCTGTGTCGGAATTCTTTTCGGACAAATCAATACCCCTTACCGCTTCCCTCACCTTCAGAACGAATGACGGCGACACGGAAAGCTCATCAATTCCCATTCGCAGGAAGGTTTCCGTAAGTGACGTATCTGCCGCCAACTCACCGCAGATGCCGATCCATGCACCATACTTGTGAGCATTCTCTGCGGACATCGCAATCAGCCGCAGCACCGCTTCGTGATGCGGATCACAAAACTGCTCCACTTCCGGATTCTGCCTGTCACAGGCAAGCGTATACTGCGTCAGATCATTGGTTCCGATGCTGAAGAAATCCACCATCGGGGCAAGACGATCGCTGATAAGAGCTGCCGCAGGTGTTTCGATCATAATACCCAGCTCCGTACTCGCTGAGATTTCCGCCCCCTCCTCCTGCAGCTCCCGTTTCACAGCATTGCAGATATCCAGAATCTGCCGAAGCTCCGTGGTACTTGTGAGCATCGGAAACATGATGCCGAGATTTCCGTAGGTGGAAGCCCTGTAGAGTGCACGCAGCTGTGTTCTGAAAATTTCCGTTCTTGTCAGACAGATACGGATGGCACGGTATCCGAGTGCAGGATTTTCCTCCGGCTTCAGCCCGAAATATCCCACCTGTTTATCCGCCCCGATATCCATAGTGCGGATGATGACCTTCTTCCCCGCCATGCTTTCCAGCACTTTTCGATATACTGTAAACTGCTGCTCCTCCGTGGGATAGGAATCACTCTCCAGATACAGGAATTCACTGCGGAACAGACCGATCCCGTCCGCATCATTGAGCAGGACAGCTCCGATATTCTCTGCACTTCCGATATTGGCATAAATATTGATCCTCGTGCCGTCCAAGGTCACATTTTCCTTTCCCTTGAGTTCCTGCAGCAGCTTCTTCTTTTCCTCATCACGCCGCTGCTTCGCAAGCAGACGCTGCAATGTGCCCGTATCGGGAGTGATGAAGAATTCTCCCGTAAAACCATCCACGATCGCTTTGTCGCCGTTGCGGATCACTTCCAGAAAGGCATCTCCAACGCCGATGATCGCCGGAATATTCATGTTTCTTGCCAGAATCGCTGTGTGCGAATTGGAGGATCCATGTGCCGTCACAAAGGCAAGCACCCTTTCCTTGTCCAGCATCACCGTCTCACTCGGTGCAAGATCATCGGCACAGATGATCACCTTCCCTCCTTCACCCGAGGATTCACTGCTTTCCGCATGAAGATTGCGTAGCATCCTGTTGGAAATATCACGCACATCCGCTGCTCTCGCCTGCATATAGGCATTGTCCATAGAGGAGAACATTTCCGTGAAATTGTCGGAAGTCGCTGCAATTGCATATTCGGCATTGACCGATTGGCTTTCAATGATGTTCCGGATCGACTCATTGTAATCCTCATCCTCCAGCATCATCCGATGAATTTCAAAAATCTGTGCATTTGTTTCTCCCACCTCACGCAGTGCCTTTTCGTGGATCTCCCGAAGCTGCTCCAATGCCTGTTCCTTTGCTGCTTCCACACGACGCAGTTCGGCTTCCGTATCCGTTACATGGGTTCGCTTTACCATGATCTCCTGCCGGTTAAATACCGAAATCCTGCCGATGGCAATCCCCCCGTATACACTCCTGCCTGTAAATTTCTTCATAGCTTTTACCTCGTTGTAATCGTTCTTTTCATTAGTATTCACAAAGTCAGTGCAATTATTTTTACAAAAATGTGAAATTACTTTACTGCAATAAATACATTTTAGATAATTTATGAATTTTATACCAACCTCTTGATTTTTTGGGGAATTTGTGGTATTATATTAATAAAGTATTTGTGATTCTGTGCATTTTGCACGCTTGTAAGGAGTTGAAAACCTATGTCGAACAATCCCAATCAATACTTCCCTTCCAATGAAGCGGACACCGATATGCTTACCGGTGCATTGAACAAAGCCTCCCTTGCCAATGTCGTGGAGCAAATGACTGCCAACAACCAAGCACACGCCTTCATTCTGCTCGACCTTGACGGTTTCAGAAAGCTCAACAGCAAGCTTGGTCATGATTCCGGTAATCAGCTGCTTGTCAATGTAGTATCTTCGCTCCGCATCGGACTTCGCAAAAATGATGTGATCGGACGTATCGGCGGAGATGAGTTCTTTATCTGCATTGCCAATGCTACGGATTTCGGTGCGATCACACGCATTGCAAAGCATATCTGCCTGCTTGCAAGGCACTCCTTACCCAACGGTATACTCACTTCTGCAAGTCTTGGCATTGCCCGCAGCCCAAAGGATGGCACATCCTTCAACGAGCTTTACGACAAAGCACATTCTGCGATGCGTTCTGCCAAAAAAATAGGCGGAAATTGCTATGTTGTATACAACGATCCGTCGGAACACAAGCATTCTGTCTCCAGATACGATACGGAAATTTCCGACAGAACCGCCCGTTCCTATGAGTGCAGCAGTCTTCTAACATACGATTGTGCAAGCGGTGTATTTTCCCTCACGCAAAACGAGGGCTTCACGGAAATTCCTCCGCTCTGGGAAATCATGGCGGAAAAACACCTTGCGGACGATGAAACGATCGAACGCTTCCACTGGAATTTCGACCAGATACGCAGTTCCCACAAACCACGGGTATATTTCACCGAATACCTGCTCAACGATGGACAGCAGACGCCTCGCTGGTATCGTGTGGGATTCATTTATCCGATTGTCGGAAAAACCATCAGCATCACATTCACTGACATTCACGAGGAGATCTCTGCCAAGCAGTCCCTCGAACGAATGGCGGATTACGATGACCTCACAGGTCTGACCAACCGCAATATGTTCTGCCGTATGGCAGAGGCTGAACTGAAGTCAAATCCCGAGATTGCACGATCCCATGGATATGCAATGATCTATCTTGATATTATCCGCTTCAAAGCCATCAATGATATGTTTGGTATGTCCGAGGGCGACCGTCTGCTCATCTTCATTGCAGATACCATTTCCCAGCTGCTCGGCAGCGGGGATATTGGCTGCCGAGTGGGTTCCGACCGCTATGTGGTTTTCATTAATATTTCCGATAAACAGCCGGAGGATTTCATTGATCAGCTGATCGGAAGTATCGCTCAGTACGACCTGCCGGTGGAAATCACCTTCAATGCCGGTATCTATATCATTGATAATCTGAATATGTCAGCGGATGCCATGCTTGACCGTGCTGTTCTTGCACAGGCATCCATCAAGGGCAGCTATACCAGCCGCTATTGTTACTATGATGAATCCCTGCGTAATGATATGCTCACCGAACAGGAAATTGTCGGCATGATGGCAATTGCACTTACGGATGAACATTTCGTGGTGCATTATCAGCCGCAGTACAACCACTCCACAGGTATGCTTACCAGTGCGGAGGCTCTTGTCCGTTGGATTCATCCGGAGCGTGGTCTGATCAGTCCCGGACTGTTTATTCCGATTTTCGAACGCAACGGCTTTATTACAAAGCTTGATCTCTATGTATTCGATCATGTCTGTCGTTTCCTTCGCAAATGTATGGACAAGAATCTTCCCATGATCCCGATTTCCGTTAACTTCTCACGGCATGACATTTTCCAGCCGGATTTTGTGGAACGCCTTGAACAGATCCGCGAAAAATATGATGTTCCCGTCAGATACCTGCGGCTTGAAATCACGGAATCCGCCATCATGGGCGGCAGTCAGCATACGAACACCATTATCCACAATCTGCATGAACACGGTTACGTCGTAGAAATGGACGATTTCAGCAGCGGCTATTCCTCCCTTAACGTTCTCAAGGACATTGAGCTTGACATCATCAAGCTGGACATGAAATTCCTTGAAGGAAAAACGGAAAGCAACCGTGGCGGAACCATCCTGAGTTCCATCATCCGTATGGCAAAGTGGCTGCGTCTCCCTGTCATTGCAGAGGGCGTGGAAACCATAGAACAGGCGGATTTCCTGCGAAGCATCGGCTGCGACTGCGTGCAGGGATTTCTCTATTCCAGACCGCTTCCCGAAGGAAAATATGAAACCCTTATCAGCGGCAGCAGCGTGGGTTCTGTCGTTCCGCAGATGGAACTGATCGAAGTGATGAATGCCTGTGATTTCTGGAATCCGAATTCTCAGGAAACCCTCATTTTCAGTAATTACGTCGGCGGTGCGGCGATCTTCGATTATCATGACGGAAAGATCGAAATCCTGCGTGTCAACAAAAAATACCTGCAGGAACTGGGCATGAACCTCTCTGAAAAGGAGATCATCGACGGCGATCCGATGCAGTTCTTTGATGAAGAAAATATCAAAATCTATTTCGATATGCTCGACCGTGCCATTGCCACCGGAGAGGAACAGGAATGCGATACCTGGCGTAGCATTTCTTCATCCTGCTGCGGCGACGAAAGAATCTGTATCCGCAGCACTGTCCGCATGATCGGCCAGAGTGATGACAGCATCCTGTTCTATGCGATGATCCGCAATGTTACAGCCGAAAAGCATCATTTTGCTGAAATTCTCGACAGTGAACGACGTTTCAAAATGGCGAGCGAACAGATCAACATTTACTACTGGGAATACACCATTGCCACAAAGGAAATGCGTCCCTGCTTCCGTTGTATGCGTGATCTGGGTCTGCCGCCGCTGCTGACAAACTATCCCGAGCCTGCCATTGAAAGAGGCATTTTCCCGCCCGAGGTTGCGGATATGTACCGTGACTGGCACAGGCAGGTTGCCGAGGGTGTTCCGCATCTGGAAGCGGTCATTCCGCTCACACCCAACAGAATTCCGTTCCGTGTGAGATACACCACGGAATTCGACGAGAACGGCAGACCTATCAAGGCATATGGTTCGGCTGCACTGATCGTATGATACCCATAATCCCTTATAGCTGCGGCTATAAGGGATTTCACCTTGTCGAAGATGCTGAAAAGTTCGTTTTCCCCTGCCTTCGGCGGGGGAAAACTCATAAGAAATTACTGTTTTTTTGCAGTTTCTGCATCGCTGCGGCTATCAAGGATTTATCTTGAATTTGGGAAATCCGGAATTTCCGGTAATACTAATTCTATCAAATACTACGAAAGGCATTTTTATGAAAACTGATCAAAACGAACTGCTCCACATCCTGCTGGATTTCGGAGAGGCTATGCTCCGTTCGGGTGCGGAGGTGTATCGAGTGGAAAACACGATGACACACCTTGCAAAGGCTTATGGGGCTACGGAAATCAGCATTTTTGTCATCACCTCCAGCATTGTCGCAACCATCAGACTGCCGGATGGTTACGAAAGCACCCAATCCAGACGCATTCGCAATGCATCGAGCACCCATCTCGGCACGCTGGAAAAGCTCAATGCATTGAGCCGAAAATGCTGTGAATCGCCGATTCCGCTGCATTCCCTGCATCAGGAGATCGAAAAAGCAAGGATTGGCGTGAGTTTACCGATGTTTCTGGCAGGCAGCATTCTGGCTGCCGCAAGTATGTGTATTTTCTTCGGAGGAACTGTGTGGGACGCTGCAGCTGCATCCGTTTTTGCACTCGTCATTTGTCTGATGCAGAAAAAACTGGCTCCGCTGTGCCCCAATAACATCGTATTCAACCTCCTCTGCTCATTATTTGTCGGAACCGCCATATGCTGCACGGCAAGGCTGATTCCGATTTTGCACACGGACAAGATCATCATCGGAGATATCATGCTGCTGATTCCCGGCTTTGTCATGACCAATTCTCTGCGTGATATGCTCGTGGGCGACACCATTTCCGGCATTATGCGATTCACGGAAAGCCTGCTCTGGGCGGTTGGACTTGCAAGCGGATTCATGCTTGCCATCTGGATGATAGGAGGGTAAGTCATGCATATTCAGATTATCACGGCATTGCTCGGTTCACTGGGCTTCTCGATCATGTTCGGACTTCGTCCACGCTATCTTCTTCCGGCATCACTTGGCGGCGGTATCTGCTGGGCATTTTATCAGCTTTTGCTGCAATTCGGTATCAGCGTCTTTGTTACCTGCCTGATCGCATCCGCATTTTCGGCACTCTACGGCGAGATACTTGCAAGAATCATGAAAGCTCCCGCACCACTGTTCTTCATTCCCACGGTCATCCCTCTGATTCCCGGAAGCAGGCTCTACTACACAATGAGCAATGCGGTACAGGGGAATCTGGATGTTGCCGCACAATCCGGTTTGCAGACGCTGCAGACGGCACTTGCCATTGCCGCAGGCGTCAGCCTTGTCTGGTCGTTGTTCTTTATGGCGGATCGGGTGGAGGAATATCATAAGAAAAATAGAAAAAAATTTGAAAGCTTGTAGAAAAAGTCCTTTTTCTTAGAGATAGGCATCCTGTCATTGCCCCCACCCCAACTCCTCCCCTCGGGGAGGGGCTATCCTTCGGGGACTTCGTCCCCGAACCCCTCTGTGGGGCTTTCGCCCCACTCCCCATTTTGAGGTTTTTCGACAGACAGAGCTTACCATCGCCTATGGCGTTGGTAAGCTCTTATGTTATTTTTCATTGTCTGCCAGCAGCATCCTCTTTAAAAATGCAAGATCAAACGCATTCACCGTTCCATCCTCACAAAGCTCCGCTGCCTGTATCTGCTTTTCGGAAAGCGATTCGATTCCCAGCAGGTATTTCTGCAAAAGCACTGCATCCGATGTATTCACCCTGCCATCAAGATTCACATCCCCACGCAGCGTTTCCGAAACCGTAGCCGCCTCACAGATATCCACCGTCCGTTCCGCACCATTTGGGGAAGTGATCTTCACAGCATAATTGCCTGCACCCGCAATGGTATATTCTGACGCTTGTGCACCTGCGATCGGCTCACCGTCAAGCAGCCACTGATACGTCAGACCCTCCGCTGTTGTGCGTGCATGAAGCGTCAGCTCCTGCCCGACATCAAGGTACACTGTCCGCTTTGCGGAATACACAATAAAACGGTCGGAAATCGTCAGCTCACCGGAATTCACCTCGCCCACATTCACCCATGCATCCGCCTCATCCTGAATGGAAACACGGACATTTTCCAATCTTACGCCGGAACCGAGTCCCATCAGCTCACCGAACGGAATGCGGAATTCCACGGTATTGCCGTTGTGTCTTTGCACACAGCCGTAGGGCTTGCCGTCGTTGAAATAGATAAATCCGTTGCCCTGATAATACAGCCAGTGAAATTTCCCCGTATCCGCATTCCGGATCTGCAGATTGTACACGGGAGCTTTGGCGTTATGCTCGATTTCCGCCATCACATACAGATACTTATTGTCATTCGTAATATACAGGCGGTTGCCGTTATCCTCGGCATACAGGTTTTCTTCCAGACGCTCGTAAGGGCTGCTCGCATAGCCGTCCGCTGCGGAAGTTTCCGCACAGGTGAACATCTCACCGTCGGAATGCGGAATCTCCTTCTCCGTATTCACCTGATAGAAACTGCCGTCCGTGCGTTTCTCCGTATTCGAACCTTCCGTTACGGTGAAGCTGCCGAGGTAATTGGCACCGAGTGCGGGATTCCATACACCGTCATTTGCAAAGTGCACGGAACGCATAGGCATCTGTTCAAGTGTATTATTGCCGACGGAGAGCTTGAAGTAAACGTTCCACTCACCCGTTTCCAGACCGCCGGGAAGCTTCATCTCGAATTCCGGTGAAACTGTCGTTCTCGAATACCACTCCCGTGTGTTGACATCCACATCCGTTCTGATGTAACTGCCGTCCTTTTCCAGAATCAGCTCGGCTTTCTGTGCCATGATGGGATTGGCAAAGCCGGTATTTTCAATTTTTGTCCGCACTGTCAGCACGTCACCCTGCTGCACTTCCGCATTCAGATCGGAATCACGGATGACAAAGCGGTATCCCAGATGATCCCGCATGAATTTAAACACAGTTTCCCCGTAATAGGCACTGTTGTCCACATTCTCCACGTCATATGCCTCACCGAAGGTATAGTCGTTGTAGAGCTGGTAGATATTGGAATTGATATAGCTTAAATGCGTCTTATACATTTCGGGAATGGCGTTTTCGGGGAGATAGGTATCGTACTGTTTGGCAAATTCCAGATTTCCCGAAAATTCGCCGCCAAAGTAGCTTGTCACCGCCTGCCGTCCAAGCCATGTGGTATCCCGTTCACGGTCATGGTAGGTTCCCAGATCCGAATCCGAACCCATATAACCATCATTGTACAAGCCGATGCGTGCAGCGTCGCTGCCCGGCTCGGAAATGTATTCTCCCAGCTCCGATTCCTCAATACCTGCCCATGTCGCAAAGGTCAGGGGCGTGCGGACGGTGATCGTTATTTCCTCCGGCACAACATCCAGCAAAATATCCACAAGACGTGCCTTGTCGGGGAAGGAACAATATTTTCCGCCCCAATGTTCGCCCCAAGAACCGACAAAGCCCGATTCGACATAGGCGATGATGTCCTTGTAATCCTCTAAAAATCCGTCTGCCCGTATCTGCTCAATATGTTCAATCATCTTTTCGTAGGTTGCAGGCTCTGGATTGAGCATTCCACTCGCATCATAGCGAAAACGAATGGCAATGGTACTTCCGTTGCGTCGGCAGTGTTCAAGTGTTTCACGAAAATTACGGAAAAACGTTTCATCCAAATCATAGTCCGTGCCTTCCGTGTAGTTTCCCTCGTCATCCTTTGTGCCGTTCGCACCACTTGAAAATCCTCCGATGTCCACCAGCAGCAGCACAAGATTGCCCGTGGGATTATGGACGGGGGTTGCATCGGGCTTGCATGAATACCACAAAGGGCTTGTGTAGCCCGCACCGGGATTGTTGATGGTTTCGGTGCATTCGGTATAATCTATGCCGGAATCGACAAGCACCGTTTCGTTTCCGGCGGAAACGGCAGGTGCAGTAAGTACAGGGACGCATAGTGCGGATGCAAGCAGTAAATTGCAGAGTCGGGATATTTTCATAACTGCCTCCTTAATCGTTCGGTGAAAATTCCATATGGTTAAAATGCTGGTTTCTGTACGCAAGCGGCGTGATGCCGCATTCCTCCCGAAAACGGGAAATAAAATGGCTCTGCGATGAAAACGCCAGAAGTTCGGCAATTTCCGCACAGCTGTAATCCGAATGCTTGAGCAGATTCTGGGCGGTTTCGATTTTTCGCAGCAGAATATAGCGGCTCACCGCCATTCCCGTTTCCTGCTTGAAGAGCTTGGAAAAATAGTTTTCATTCAGTCTGACGGCAGCTGCAATTTCCGCTGCAGTAATGCGGCGGTGCAGATTGGAATAGATATAGTCGATGCTCATAACAATGGGCTTCGAATGAATCCTGTCCTTGCGAAGCTGTTCCATGTGCCGAAGATAATCCAGACACATGGCTCGGTTGATCTGCACGATCTCCGATTCGGACGACGCTTTATCCGCCTTTCGGATATAAATATCGGACAATTCATAGGCACGGTTGCATTCCATACCGCCCTCAATACAGAATCTTGCCAGCATTGCCGCTGTTACGGTCAGATGGTATTTCATACTCTGCAGGGGGTTGTCCGAAAGCGGTTTTTCCACGTTCTTTTCAAATCCCCTGCGTTCAAGCGACGCAAGCACCTCTTCCCTGCGTCCAAGCTTGACGAGATTATAAAACCGCATCTCCCGCTGGTAATTGTCAACGGTCGTTTCACGGCTGATGTATTGCTCAATGATCGCCACTTTTCCGTTTTCACTGATCATGGTATTCCCCCTTTACAGAAACACTCAAACATTGCCCCTGAATCCAATGACAGCTTTATAGATATTATACCATGAATATGACAAAAATGCAATAGATATTATATCATTATTTGCGTGTTCATGCTATAATAAATGCAGAAATCTGAAAGGACGGGTGACCGGCTATGAAAAGAACACTTGACTGGAACGAATACCTTGCGGCGGCTGTCAGAACCGTAGCAGAAGGCATTGTGATGCTCAAAAACAACGGCGGTGTCCTGCCGCTCGCAGCTGATGAAGAAATTGCGGTATTTGGCCGTATGCAGTTTCATTATTATAAGAGCGGTACGGGTTCGGGCGGCATGGTAAATGTTGCGAAAGTAACGGGTATCCTTGACGGTCTGCTGGAAAGCGGCGTGAAGGTCAACGAAGAACTGCTGGAAACCTACAGAAACTGGGACAACGCCCATCCCTTTGATCAGGGGGATGGCTGGGGACATGAACCGTGGTCGCAGGAAGAAATGCCCCTGACGGATGAGCTGGTGAAAAAAGCTGCCGCTTCCTGCTCAACTGCAGTTGTGATCATCGGCAGAACTGCGGGCGAAGAACAGGACAACCGTATGGAGGAAGGTTCCTATCTGCTCAGTGCGTTGGAACGGGATATGCTCTCGAAAGTCAGAAACGAATTTGACCGAATGGTGGTACTGCTCAATGTGGGCAATATCATTGATATGTCGGAGCTGGAACGCATTGCTCCCGATGCACTCCTCTATGTATGGCAGGGCGGCATGACGGGCGGTACGGGTACAGCAGAGGTTCTGACGGGCAAAGTCAGCCCCTCGGGCAAGCTTCCCGATACCATTGCATATTCTGTAAAGGATTATCCATCCGACAGCTGTTTCGGGGACAGAACGAAGAATTACTATCGTGAAGATATTTATGTGGGCTACAGATATTTTGAAACCTTTGCAAAAGACAAAGTACTGTATCCATTTGGATTCGGACTTTCCTATACAAATTTTGACCTGCAGCTGCTTTCCGCAGAGGAAAAGGACGATGCGGTTACCATTCGCATTGCAGTCAGAAATTCGGGCAGTTACAGCGGCAAGGAAGTAGTGCAGCTGTACTGCGAAGCTCCGCAGGGCAAGCTTGGCAAGCCCCTGCGTGTACTGTGCAGCTATGAGAAAACCGAAACACTGGCTCCTGATGAAACACAGGAAATTTCTATTACCGTGAAGCTTGCAGACCTTGCATCCTATGATGATGCAGGTGCAACGGGGTATCCGTTCTGTTATGTACTGGAAGGCGGCGATTATCGTTTCTACGCCGGCACGGATGTGCGAAGTGCAGTACTTGTGCATTCCACTGAAATCCCCGAACTGCGTGTGATCAGAAAGTGCACACAGGCAATGGCTCCCGTGGAGGCATTCAACAGAATGCGTCCTGTTTGTACGGAAAACGGCATTGCACTTTCCGAGGAACCCGTTCCACTCAATACGGTGGACGAAGACGCAAGGAGAATTGCAGGTCTGCCTGCGGAAATTCCCTACACGGGCGACAAGGGCATCCGGCTTGCGAATGTTCTCAGCGGAGCAGCCACAATGGACGCATTTATCGGACAGCTTTCCGACTATGATCTTTCCTGCATCATCCGTGGTGAGGGTATGGGAAGTCCCAGAGTGACTCCGGGTACGGCTTCCGCATTCGGCAGTGTATCCGATTCCCTTGAAAGCTTCGGCATTCCCTGTGCCTGCTGTTCCGACGGACCTTCGGGTATGCGTCTTGACTGCGGTACCCATGCATTCAGTCTGCCCAACGGCACGCTGATCGCTTCCACATTCAACAGCAGTCTTGCACAGGAACTGTTTTCCTTTACCGGTCTGGAAATGACCGCCAACAAGGTGGACTGCCTGCTCGGTCCCGGCATGAACATTCATCGCCATCCGCTCAATGGCAGAAATTTTGAATATTTTTCCGAAGATCCCTATCTCACAGGCACTATGGCAGCTTCCCAGCTGCGTGGTCTGCATTCCGCAGGCGTAACGGGTACGATCAAGCATTTCTGCGGCAACAATCAGGAAACCAACCGTCATTTTCTGGAATCCGTGGTTTCCGAACGTGCTCTGCGTGAGATCTATCTCAGGGGCTTTGAAATCGCCGTCAAGGAAGGAAATGCCGATTCCATCATGACGACATATGGCAGCGTCAACGGTCTGTGGACTGCCGGAAATTATGACCTGAACACCGAAATTCTTCGCAACGAATGGGGATTTACGGGCTTTACCATGACGGACTGGTGGGCAAATATCAACAGCCGTAAGGAAGAAGTCCGCCGCAACAATTTCGCTGCAATGGCACGTGCACAGAATGATGTGTACATGGTTTGTGCAAACGGCGGCAAAAACGACGACAACACGCTGGCAGCACTTGCCGAGGGAACGCTTGAACGGAGTGAATTGCAGCGGAATGCTGCCAATATCTGCCGTTTCCTGCTGCATACGAACGCCATGAAACGCCTTATGGGCGAGGAGGTTTCCGTGGAAATTCTCAATCGTCCGATCGAAGAAACGGCAAGCGAAACGCCCGTTGTTTTCTACGAAATGGACAAGGAACTCACTCTTGATCTTGAGAATATCTGCACGGACAAGGGTACGGTACACAGCTTCGCACTGGTTGTGAACAATCCCGGTTTCTACAACGTAACCCTCACCGCAAGCTCCGAACAGAGCGAACTTGCACAGATCCCTGTGACACTGTTCAGCATGGGTTCCGCAAGCGGCACATTCACATGGAATGGCACCGGGGGTAAGCCCGTTTCCTTCTCCAACAGAATCCCCATGTTCTCACATTTCACTGCGATTCGCCTGTTCTTTGCACAGAGTGGACTGAAAATGCACAGCATCCGCTTTGCATTCACGCAGGAGGGTGTGGATGTTTCCCGACTCAATGAGGATAATTAAGCTATCATACAAAGCTCCCGCATTACAGATGCGGGAGCTTTTACTTTGGTTGCAAATTTGCATGAAAAATGCCCTACGCTGCATTGCGTAGGGCAAGTCCGATTCCGATTAATCTTCCGCACCGGAATTTGCATCCTGTACGGGCTGGTATTTCTGCTTTTCCTGCAGACGATTGAATACAATGTCATAACCGTTCTTGCTCTGATAGTTCAGAGAACGATTGACACGGCTGATGGTTGCTGTACTCGCACCGGTCACATTCACAATATCACTGTAAACATGGTGATCACGCAGCATCTTTGCAACCTGCAAACGCTGGGAAATCGTCTGAAGTTCCAGGACTGTACACAAATCATCAAAAAATGCACTGCACTCCTCTTTTGTCTCCAGACAAAGAATTGCTTCATACAGCTCATCCAAAGCAGAGGGGTTGAATTTTCCACGTTTCATATTGAAATTTCCTTTCAAGCAGTTTATATTTATATTTTAACACAGTATAGCGTAAAAGTAAAGTCTTTTTTCGAAATATTTTCAAATAATTTTCAAAAGAAATCACATTTCCGGCATTCTCCCCTGAAATCCGCAGAAATTCTGTCATTTTATCTTTACAAGACGGATATTGGAGAAGGTAACATTGTAGTAATCGTTACCACCCAGTTGGAACACGATCGCTGCATTCTCATCATCGTCCTTAACCGTAAATGTTTCCTCATAATGCTGCTTCTCACCGATTGCCGCTATGGAATCACTGTAGTGTTCCGATGCCCCGTACACTGCAAAGGGAATTTCCACATCCACGGTTGAAATATAATCAAATTCCAGACGATACTCACAGCCCGACTGCAGCGGAATATCGGGGATGATCGCCTCAATATCGGCTGGCTCATCGCCGCCGTCCGATACATTCAGCCAGAAGGATTTATCATATTCATTGACATAGGCATACACATTTGCACCGGAATCCGCATTGTGTGTCGATGTATAAACAGAATCTGCCGCCAGATTCAGACCGATCTTGGAAGATTCCATGCCAAGTGCCTGACAGATCTTATCCGCCAGCACGTAGGCACTGTTCTGCTGGGTTATCGGAGAGGGATGCCAGTCGGAACCGATTCCATCCGCCTGATTCTGCGTTGCGGACGCATAACTCATAACCCGTTCATCGCCGCTGCTTTCGGTGTAATCCGCAGCCGCCTGCTCGATCAGTGCATAGATCTCCTCGCCGCCCATGGTTCCCATCGTGCAGATAATGTACGCATCCGGATTCTTTTCACGCACCTGCTTCAGAAATGCAATATAGCCGTCGATAAATTCCTGCGAACGGTTTTCGGGATCCGCTCCGACGTAATTGATGTCATTTGTTCCAAGATTAATGACAACAACATCGTTCCTGCTATCAGTGAAATCCCACTTTTCAGAGTGTTCCCAGAATTTACTGGACAGTTCGTAGCAATCGGGCAGCAGGGCGGAATCATTTTTATCACCGGATGAATAACCGGAAACGATACCATGTCCACTATAGCAGACAGCACTGTAATCCGCATTGAGCTGCATTGCCGTCAGATACGCATAGGACTTTGTGAAATTCTCGGTTGTCGTTTTAAATGACTCCGAGCTTGATTTTCCCTCAACACCATAGGCACAGGTGATGGAATCGCCGATGAATTCAATGCACAGCTCTTTTTGTTCGGCAGGCTTTATCGCACCTGCGTTGGATGCAACAACATCAACGGACCGCACACCAATCGCCCCATTGGCAGCTTCCGAAAGCAGGATCACCTTTACATCTGCGGTTCTGGTCTTATTCTCTTCACCGGCTTCCCAGAGCGTGAATGTTTCTGTTTCTGCATCCATCGTCTTATCCACCAGCAGTTCCCCATCCACATAAATGCCATATCTCGGACGATGGTCTGCAGATGCCTGAATACCGCTGTCCCCTGCAAGATTGAGCGTTGCCGATAATCCCGTTACAGTAAATTCCGCAGCACTGCCGCTCTGCACAAGCCAAGTTACGTCCTTTTTCCGAACGTTTCTTCCCGTCAGTTTGACGTAATCCTCCGTTGCGGCAAAGCTGTATTCCCTTAGAACATGACTGATCTGCTTTTTCAGAATGCCCAGATCGAAAACATCTACCACACCATCGGCATTGATGTCATCGGCGGCTGTCACCTCCGTCTGCTGCAGCAGTGCCTGCTGCAGGTGAAGAACTTCAGATGTTCTGTCCTTGTATGCAGCCGATGCTGCTGTTACAAAGAAGATTCCAGCATAAACGGACGCCGTCAGCATTGCCAAGCCTCTTGCTCTGTTCATGATAATTCCCCTCTCGAAAATCAAATATTACCCATATTATAGCATATTTTTCACGGATTTTCAAGCATTCCATAATTATCACAACGATTGTTAAGTTTTTCTTCATAAAAAAACAGGAAACAACATCGTTGTTTCCTGTTTTTTAAATTTGGTGACCCGTACGGGAATTGAACCCATGATTCCGCCGTGAAAGGGCGGTGTCTTAACCTCTTGACCAACGGGCCGTAATGGTAGCGGCAGCAGGATTCGAACCAGCGACCAATCGGGTATGAACCGAGTACTCTAGCCAA
>JAZNUR010000048.1:0-13432 GCA_045592405.1 Oscillospiraceae bacterium | reverse complement strand
ATCTTCATGTTGATTTCCTTTTCGGTACGAAGGCGTGATGCGCCGCCTATGGAAAAGCCCTTCATGGCACCGCTGAAGGTTTTGATTATCAGAGGAAGAGATTTAATAAGACTGATAATACCGCCTGCAGCAAGTGCACCGGCACCAACGTAGCGGATGTAGGAGCTCCAGATCGCACTTGCACCGCCGCCGGCAAACATTTCACCAATAGAAACAGTGCCGGGATAAATGACAGCGTCATTGCCGAACATTACGATCAGCGGAATGATTACCAGCCAGCTGAGCACGCCGCCTGCGAACATATACGATGAAATGCGGAAACCGCAGATGTAACCAACGCTCATTACCGCAGGATAGATCTGCGTACCGATTTCACCTGCAAATCCCTTTACTCGGAAGGAAACTTCACCGGGAACAGCCTTAAGACCGTCAATGATGAATTTGAACAGTGCTGCAAAACCCATACCCGCAAAAACGGTGGATGCATTTGCACCGCCTTCTTCGCCGGCAAGAAGCACTTCTGCACAAGCGGTTCCCTCGGGATAGGGCAGCTTTCCGTGTTCTCTGACGATCAGAGCATTACGGAGCGGTACCATGAAAAATACACCGAGCAGACCGCCGATGAGAGCGATCAGCGTGATCTCAATGATACCGGGCTTGTCCATAACACCTTCGCCTGCCCACAGGAACAGTGCAGGAATGGTAAAAATCGCACCTGCCGCAACGGATTCACCTGCGGAACCGATGGTCTGGACGATGTTGCTTTCGAGGATCGAGTTCTTTCTCATGATCACTCTGATAACACCCATTGCGATGACTGCCGCAGGAATGGAAGCCGAAACGGTCATTCCGACTCTCAGACCCAGATAGGCATTGGCTGCACCGAACAGAACAGCAAGCAGTATGCCTATGAAAATGGATGTAAATGTAAATTCCGGTGTGATCTTCGACGCCGGAATATACGGTTTGAATTCTTCTGTTTTCTTTTCCATATAAACCTCCAGCCTGTGCAGTGCGTGCGGCGGCGAAAATGATTCAGAGGGCAAATGATATGCCCCTTTGACGAAGTCAAGAGGGGCTCTCCTGAATACAGATGATGACGCAGCAATGCACATAATTATAGAGTAATTATAACATAATTCGATAAAAAAATCAAGCAGATTTCACAGAATTCACCAATCTTTGTGCATGAAATTTTCACCAAAAAAACGATGCCCAATTTGGGCATCGTGTCGATATGCAAAGCTTTGGCATTATTTGCTGCGTTTGAGGATCTCTTTAAGATACTCCCAAGTCCGCTGTACGGAAGCGATATTCATCCGTTCAGCGGGCGTGTGAATGTTTTCGATATCCGGACCGAAGGAAACAGCATCAGCATCCTTGATTTTCTTTGAGAAAATACCGCATTCCAGACCTGCGTGAATGGCGGAAACCTCAGGCTCCCTGCCGTACAGCTCTTTGAATACTGTTACCATCAGCTCACGCAAGGGCGAATCCACACGGTATTCCCATGCGGGATAGTCAGCGGACAGCGTCAACTCCACAAAGTCGATTTCCTGTCCGATGGATTCCGTAAAGCTGCGGACAGTTTCTACGACCGCATTCTTACCGCTGTCGGAATTGCTCCGGATGAGGAAATCACAAGTGAGGCTGGAACCGTTCACTTCCAGAACGCCCATATTCAGAGAGGTTTCCACCATGCCCTCAATGCTCTCGCTCATGCTCTGTACACCGGTCGGGAAGAATTTGAGGAAATCCGTGATATAGTGAAGACAGCATTTGTTTTCGAGATACCTTACTTTCTGCTTTGCGTCGATCTCCTTAACAGAAAACAGAAGTCCCCGATCGGTATCGCCGCCGTAATGCTTGTCATTGCACAGCTGAATGATCTGTTCAAGCTCCTGTATCCTATCCTCATCGGAACCAATGAGGATGGAGGCATTCTGCGGAATCACATTCTGCTTGCCGCCGCCGGAAATGCTTCCAAAATAGCATTCTGTGATATGTTCCAGAGGTTTGCTGAGCATTTTGAATGCATTGAGTCTGCCTTTCCCGATGTCCACGCCGGAATGACCGCCCAACAGTCCGGAAACGGAGATCTCATATTCATATGGCGGATTCACATATTGCGTTGCAAGTTCGAATTTGCAGTGTGCTGTAATGCCGCCGGCACAGCTTACAGTGAGGATCCCTTCTTCTTCGGAGTCGATGTTCAGGATTTTTTTGCCACGCACGAGCGAAGCGTCAAATTCCTCCGCACCGAACATACCGGTTTCCTCGTCACGGGTAATGACTGCTTCGATCGGCGGATGGGGAATGTCGTCGGAATCGAGCAGTGCAAACATGAACGCAAGGGCAATGCCGTCGTCACCGCCAAGCGTTGTTCCCTCAGCCCAGAGCCACTCACCGTCCGTACAAAGGTCAAGGCCTTCCGTTTCCATGTTTTTGGTACATTCTGCAGTTTTTTCACACACCATGTCCATGTGTCCCTGAATGATGACGGGTTCGCTGTTCTCGTAACCGGGGGTGCCGTCCGCATAGATGATTACGTTGCCGCCATTGTCCTTCACAGCTTTGAGATTTCGCTTTGCAGCGAAATCGAGGCAGAACTGTGCGATCTGTTCGGTATTTCCCGATCCGTGAGGAATCCGGGAAATCTGTCTGAAGAATTCATACACCTTTTCAGGCTTGAGCATTGCGTAATTGTTCATGTAAACCTCCAAGTAAAATAGAATAGGAATCTGCCCTGCACGATCTGCAGGGCAGTAAGCTGTTATCCCAATACGAACTGATAGCAGACACCAAGCCATTCACGCACCCAGTAGGTGGGAACAAGATACCATGAGGTGTATGCCGAGATGTGGTCTGTTTCAAGCTGCAGATCCTTTGCAATCATGGAAGTCCTCAGCTGATGAAAACCATCCGTTACGATGGTAACCCGGTTTCCCAGAGCCTCATTTTGCAGGATTTCCCTTGCATGATGCAGATTTTCGTATGTGGAAGTCGATGTATTTTCCTGACGGATTCTTTCGGGAGCAATCCCTTTATCTGTCAGATATTCAAACATACACTGTGCCTCACTGATCGCCTCATCGGGGCCTTGACCGCCGCAGACGATCACGGGAACATCCGGATGTTCGGTCAGATATGCATAAGCTGCATCCAGTCTGCGTTTCAGCATCAGACTTGGCCCGCTGTTTCTTACCTGACATCCAAGCACCAGTACGACATTTTCCTCCTTGGGCTTGTCATACATGGTGTGGAGCATAAATCCGCTGATCACAACGGCAAGCACTCCCGAAAAACAAAGCACGCCGATGACAGCACAGAGTATCCCACGACCGATTCTGTTCTCCCCGATTTTTTTGAGAATCGCAGAGATAAGGGGATTTGCGGCAAAGAATATGAGTCCGCAAAAACTTGCCAATGTTCCGAGTATATTCCCGAGATTCTGTATTCCCAAAAGGAAGGGGAAGATAAATAAGGCAAGCAGGACAATAAATACGACACTGCCGATCAGCCGTACACAAAGATTCTTTATTGCGAACATGATGCCAGATAAGCTTTCAGTGCCTTTGCAAGCTGATCGGGGCAGGAAGTACCTCTGCCGTTGCAGTTAAGTCCCTCCAGACGGGAGATCACCTCATCCACGGGCATTCCTTTTACAAGACTGCAAATGCCCTGTGAGTTGCCGTTGCAGCCTCCCAAAAACTTGCAGTTTTTGATAATACCGTCTTCGATTTCCACAGTGATCTGACGGGAGCAAACGCCTTTGGGCTGATAATTGTAAGTCATATGATCCATCTCCTTTTTCAGTAATGTATGTAGGAATACTGTAATTATGCAAGCGGGTTTTCCGAAAGTCCGGCTACACCGGAATCAATAGCAGCCTGTGCGACTGCTTTTGCGACAGCAGCAGCAACGCTGCGGTCAAATGCGTCGGGCAGAATGAATTCAGCACAGAGATTGTCATCGGATACACAGCCGGCAATGGCCTTAGTTGCTGCAAGCTTCATTGCTTCGTTGATATCCGTTGCACGGACAGCAAGTGCACCCTTGAAAACGCCGGGGAATGCCACAACATTGTTGATCTGGTTCGGGAAATCGCTTCTGCCCGTACCTACGATGAATGCTCCCGCTTCTTTTGCAAGATCGGGCATGATTTCCGGTGTGGGGTTTGCCATTGCAAAAATAATCGGCTTGTCATTCATCGTGGCGATCATTTCGGGTGTGAGAAGTCTGGGCTTGGAAACGCCAATGAATACATCTGCTCCCTTGACAGCATCGGCGAGTGTGCCGTGATTCTTCTTTTTGTTTGTCAAAGCGGCAATTTCGCCGTGTGCAGGATTTTCATAGGTTTCGTCGGAAGACAGAATGCCTTTCAGATCGACCATCTGAATATTGCCAACGCCAAGATTGAGCAAGTGCTTTGCAATTGCAATTCCGGCAGAACCCGCACCATTGATGACGATTTCAAGATCCTCAATTTTCTTGTCCGCCACCTTGCACGCATTGACGAGTGCAGCGGCAACAACGATTGCCGTGCCATGCTGGTCGTCGTGGAATACGGGAATGTTCAGCCGTTCCTTGAGCTTTGCCTCGATTTCGAAGCATCTGGGAGCCGCAATGTCCTCCAGATTGATGCCGCCGAAGCTGTATGCAATATTGGCGATGGTGTTGACGATTTCATCCGTGTCCTTGGAATTGACGCAGAGCGGGAATGCATCCACATCGGCAAATTCCTTGAATAATGCACATTTACCCTCCATAACCGGCATAGCTGCCAGAGGGCCGATGTCGCCAAGTCCCAGCACTGCCGTACCATCAGTAATGACAGCCACCAGATTGTGACGGCGTGTCAGTGTATACGAAAGGGAGGGATCCTTTTCAATTTCCAGACAAGGCTGTGCAACACCGGGGGTGTATGCATGGGAAAGAGAATCCCTGTCATTGATTGCGGTACGGGAGATAATTTCTATCTTTCCTCCCCATTCTTCGTGTCTTTTCAGTGATGATTGCATAATATCCATTGTATTTGCTCCTTATTATTTTTATCCAATCAAATCCCGACCATAATGATTATGGTCGGGATCGAATTGCTTTTGTAAAATTCGGTGTTACCAGATAAAGTCTTTCAGTTCGCAGTCATTGCCGCTCGCCTTGTTCACCGAGTAGGTAAGAATGATACTTGCATCTACCGAGTTGATCGCACCATCCTGATTTATGTCAGCGGCCGACTTGAAATCATGAACAACAGGGTATTTCTTACCCGAAGCAGTGGTAGCTGCATAATCCAGAATCATGGCAGCGTCTGCTGAATTAATGCTGTAAGTGCCGTTCACGTCGCCAAGACTTCTGCTGGGAATGTACTGATCATCGTAGATGTACGGAGTTTTTCCGTCATAAACACTGAGGAGGTACATGGACCAGTAATAAGAATACTCAGTATCCGGATTATAATAATATGCTACACCAACGTGTGTGTGTGCCTCATTGAGAATGTTCTTCTTATGCTTCGGAGATTCCATCCACTGTTCCACTGTAGAAGTAGCATTGGGACGTCCGGCTGCAATGTTTTCGGCTGCTCCCAAATAGGTGAATCCTGAGGATTTCAACAGGGTAAAAGCAGAAGAACCATCGGGACGAACATGATCAAAGTTCACCGGCAGTTCGGATGCACGTACCTCGGTCAATTCGATCAGAAGGGGTGTCGTTGCAAGTTCCTGCAGTCCGTGTGCAACACGAATATCGTTAACAGCGTTGATGGCAATTTCAGCAGCTTCCATCACTTTCTCGTCAACGGCGGATGCCTGTACCGAGGGCTGCTGATTGCTTACACAGGAAAGACCAAAAAGACAGCAGGCGATTGCTGATGCTGCAAAACGTTTGAAAATACTCACAAAAATCACTCCCTGTTAAAAAAATAATGAGTTGTCGGACTGAATAAAGCCCTTTATATACTAATTGTATCACATTTCGATACAAAAGTCAAGCATTATTTTTCAAAACTTTTGTCTAAAATGTACTATTGTTGGGACTTCTGAATTTTTTTGCATAATTTTTAAAAAATGTCTTTTCTTTTTTTACAAAGTATGTTATAATAATAACAATTACAGGCGGCGGAAGAATTAAATCCGTTTGCCGACGATTTAGGAGGTTCATATGCGTGCTGTAATTACTGTTATCGGCAAAGACACTGTAGGTATTCTGCATAAGGTAAGTGGTATCTGTGCAAAGCACAATGCCAATGTAATTGAGGTAACACAGAGCGTACTTCAGGATATGTTTGCAATGATCATGCTGACGGATATTTCCGGAATCGGTTCGGATTTTTCCGCACTTTCCGATGATATGAAGGCACTCGGTGAGGAACAGGGACTGGCGATTCATTGTATGCATGAGGATATTTTCAATTCCATGCATAAGATCTAAAGAGGTGAAATCATGCTGAATACATTTGATATTCTGGAAACCATCCGCATGATTCAGGATGAGTGTCTGGATATTCGTACCATTACCATGGGCATTTCCCTGCTGGATTGCATCGACCCGGATATTGACAAGGCTTGTCAGAAGGTGTATGACAAGATCACCACAAAGGCAGCAAATCTCGTGAAGGTCGGCGAGCAGATCGAGAAAGAATATGGCATCCCGATCGTTAACAAGCGTATTTCCGTGACGCCCATTGCGATGCTTGCAGCAGCGTGTCCGAACGACAATCCTGTAAAATTCGCACTGGCACTGCAGAGAGCAGCGGATACCTGCGGCGTCAACTTTATCGGCGGTTATTCCGCACTTGTGCAGAAGGGCTTCAGTGCGGGAGATCTTGCACTGATCAGATCCATTCCCGAAGCACTTTCGGTTACTACCAATATCTGTTCTTCTGTGAATGTCGGCTCCAGTAAATCCGGCATCAATATGGATGCCGTTGCCATCATGGGCGAGGTGATTCTGGAGTCTGCAAGGGTGACTGCGGACAGACAGTGTATCGGGCCTGCAAAGCTTGTGGTATTCTGCAATGCCCCTGAGGATAATCCCTTTATGGCGGGTGCATTCCACGGTCCGGGAGAACCCGATTGCGTCATCAATGTTGGTGTTTCCGGCCCCGGTGTAGTCCGTGCCGCAATTGCAAAGTATCCGGATGCTACCATTGACGGCATTGCGGATGTCATCAAGAAAACGGCATTCAAGGTAACTCGTATGGGACAGCTCGTAGGTTCCCGTGCATCCGAAATGCTCGGAGTTCCGTTCGGAATCGTGGATCTTTCCCTTGCCCCCACACCCGCAGTCGGCGACAGTGTGGCACATATTCTGGAGGGCATCGGTCTGGAACAGTGCGGTACGCATGGTACAACCGCAGCACTGGCACTGCTCAATGACGCAGTCAAGAAGGGCGGCGTTATGGCGTCCTCCAATGTCGGCGGACTTTCCGGTGCGTTTATTCCTGTTTCGGAAGATCAGGGTATGATCGACGCTGCACTTGCAGGAACGCTCTGTCTTGATAAGCTGGAAGCGATGACAGCGGTATGCTCTGTGGGACTTGATATGATCGTAGTTCCCGGCGATATTACAGCGGAAACCATTTCCGCCATCATTGCAGATGAAGCAGCGATCGGTATGGTAAACAATAAGACAACCGCAGTTCGTCTGATTCCTGCAATTGGTATGCAGGAAGGGGATATGCTGGAATTCGGCGGTCTGCTTGGCAGCGGTCCGGTAATGCCCATCAACCGCAAGTCCCCTGCAAAGTTTATTTCCCGTGGTGGCAGAATCCCCGCCCCCATGCACAGCATTAAGAATTAGCGGGTGATTCCGTGGGAGAAGAGTTTCTCTCATCGGATGAAACATTTTTGCAAAGGAGTCTTTTCTATGAAATATCTGGTAGTCCTTTTCGATGGCATGGCTGACTATCCCGTTCCGGAGCTTGGCGGCAAGACACCGCTGGAAGCTGCGGATACCCCGAATATGGATCAGCTTGCAAAAACAGCAACCGTTGGTCTTGTCAAGAGTGTAGATGATGGCATGAAGCCCGGAAGCGATGTGGCAAACCTTTCCATTCTCGGCTACGATCCGAAAAAATACTACACCGGACGTTCTCCGCTGGAGGCGGGCAGTATCGGTATTGATATGAAAAATACGGATGTATCCCTCCGCTGCAATCTGGTAACGCTGTCGGATGAGACAAATTACGAGGATAAGACGATTCTGGACTATTGTGCGGATGACATTTCCTCCGAGGAGGCGGCAGTGCTGGTTAAGTTCCTTGCTGAACACCTTAATAATGAGGAATTCACATTCTATAACGGCGTCAGCTACCGTCATTGCCTGATCTGGGATAACGGCACAATGGAGATCGGCACACTCACACCGCCCCATGATATTACAGGTAAGCCGATTAAGGAGTACATACCCACTCATCCCAATGCAGCAAAGCTGTATGATCTGATGGTGAGATCCTATGATCTTTTGAAGGATCATCCCGTGAATCTGGAACGTATCAGGAACGGCAAGCGTCCTGCAAACAGCATCTGGCTCTGGGGTGAGGGCGTGCGTGCACAGCTCGATGATTTCAAGGAGAAGTACGGTCTGAAGGGCAGCATGATTTCTGCCGTTGATCTGCTTAAGGGTATTGGTAAATTTGCAGGCATGAGCGTGGTGCAGGTGGATGGCGTTACGGGCTATATTGACACGAATTTCGAGGGCAAGGCACAGGCGGCGATTACGGAATTCAAGAACGGTCAGGACTTCGTCTATATTCATGTGGAAGCACCCGATGAATGCGGACACAGAAATGAGATTGACAACAAGGTGAAGGCGATCTCCATCATTGACAAGACCATTCTTGGTCCCGTTACGGAATATCTGAGAAGTCAGGGCGATTTCAAGGTTCTGGTAACACCCGACCATGCAACGCCGCTGTCTCTGATGACGCATACGAACGATCCGATTCCGTTCTTCATTTACGACAGCACGAAGGAATGTGCGGGTGTGGATGGATTCTGCGAGAGAACCGCTAAGGAAACGGGACTGTTCATCCAGCCGGGTTACACCATTATGGGAGATTTTGCAAAGTAATTGATATCAACAAGGGCGTTCCGCATTTGATGCGGAACGCCCGATTTTGGTTATTTGGACTTTTTCTTTTTCTTCATAATTGCTCCCACCGTAAAAGCAACTGCAAGTCCCGTTGCAGCGATGCCTGCCAGAGGAATGGCAACCTTCGCAACCTTGGAAACGGTGCGGCTTTCACGTTTTTCAGGGACTATGATGATCGGTTTTGACTGCGGTACGGGAGGGGAGTACACCGGATTCGGATCGTTGGTAGCGATTTCCACAGCGTCAAATTCCAGACAGCCATCCACAATTTCCACCGACACCGTATGCCATCCGTCCGAAAGCCCCTCAATCAGATAGAAACTTTCACGGAAGAGCGTATTTTCGATCAGGACATTCTTCGCATAAAGCTTTCCATCAAGATGTATGGTCACCATCACACGTTCTGTTTTTCCCAGCAGGGAAATACCGCTGCCGTGGAAACGGCATTCAAACTGCGAACCCGCCTCACCCTTTGCACAGGTGCGGTTGTAGAATCTGTAATCCGCCATACCATTGAGCTCCCAGCCGCATTTTGCGGTTTCAGGATAACGGATATGGGGGGACATACAATCGAGCCGCCAGCAGTAGGAGGGCATCTGCATGGGAATCGGTGCAGCAGAAATCTCCAGAAATTGATTGCAGTAGCAGGCACTTTGCAGGCACATTCTGCCGGAACGTACCATGGGTGATTGCTCCGTGTGAAGCTCGGTAACGGAATGCCCGTTTACATAGGCGAGGATCAGCGTGCCAATGGCAATGATCTGCAGCCTGTGTACGGCGTCATATTGGAAATCCTCGAGCTTTCCGACTTCAAGGAGATTGTCCATGTAACAAAGCTCCCATTTTCCGTCGGCATACAGCCGCAGCATGATTCCGCAGACGGAGCTTTCTGTACAGGTTACAGCAGAATTGTAACGCATACCAAGTGCGGCGTAGTTGTCAAGCTCATCGGATGCGAAACGGAATGCTGTGCTGCACTGGTAATTTGTCCAGGTATCATCACCAAAGCAGGTAAGGGGATCGGGTGTTTTGCGGAAACGCCAGTCCGTCGGCAGATTGTCCTTTGTGATCATCTGCTGCAGTACGTTTCCTTTGTCCGTTTTGACGATTTCGAATGCACCGCCCTGATCCGTCGTGTACAAGGGGGTATTGCCACGTTCTGCAAGGAATTTATCATCGTAAATGAACTTTTCACAGAACGGCAGTTCCAGTCGGGAAGGCTGGGGGATCGGCGGAAATGCGTCCCGGTTTGATTTGATATCGGAAACATCCATCGTGGTTACCGTCAGCAGGGAATGGGGTTTGACCACGATAGGGAATGCCATATCTCCCTTGACCGGATGCAGATGCAGATCGTCGATCACTCTGAACCAGTTGCGGTCGATCTGATCGGGATTGCCGCAGCCTGCAGTCTCCACCAGATGCATTGTGTGCGGAAGTTCCGGCAAATGGCTGACAATCACCAGATAGGAACGTGGAATATCACTTTCGTTGGAAATATGCATCGTCAGGTGCTTACGGTCCGGGGAAACCAGTGTCATGAAATTATGGGTGGTGTCCCAGATGGCATGATTTTCCTCGCCGTCACCGAAGCACGCACTGTCCACATACTGCCAGCCGCATTTTGCAAATCTGGTGAAATGTGAGGCGATCCAGAAGCCGACATCTCTTTTGTAATGTCCCGACCACGGCGTATTCGCAGTCATCAGCTGCTTGGGACTGTAGCAGGAACCGTCGTAATAAGCGGAAACAGCGGGCTGGAATTCATACATGACCATCCTGCCATGTGCATAGCTGTTGATAATGCGGTTTGCAACATCAATCGGGCCATTTTCACCGCTCATGCCGCTGCCGTCCACACGACAGGAATATTCGGGAACATTGCAGGGAGCGATTCCTTCACTGTACCAGATCTCCTTGCCGTATACATCATGCAGGAGCTGTGTGTTGTCATCGCCGTAAGTAGTGTAATGCAGTCCAATCACATCAATGGCATTGCGAAGCTCCTCATTTTCCAGCATTGCCTGTGCGATCGTGCGGCTGCCGACCTCATCGGATGCCACGAGTTTGATGGCAGAGAAATCATAGGGTGGATTTTCCTGCTCACGCAGATGCTTAGCAAAGTAGATCAGCCATTCGGAGTCTGCCTTTTCGGTTTCATTGGCATCGGGGCTGATATAATCAAATGTCAAACCATAGGTGATATATGCAGCAACCAAAGTTTCATAGAACCAGCGGTATCTTGCCGCAAAGCCTGCTTCCTTGCTTTCGGCAAATGCAGCTGTGACCCAGTGCGGCTCACCCCAGCGAAGAAGATCTGCCGTAACATTCGGATTGACTCTCTTTGCGTCCGCTGCCAGCATGAAACCGGCACCCCTCGTGACATCGGGTGCTTCTTCTTCAAAACGCTTCACACACGGTTCGGTTCCGGAGGAGGAATTGACATCCGCACCGAATTCCACCTTGATATGCGTCAGTCCCGCACCGTAATCCGGTGCAAAGAGCTGTCTGACGATTTCTTCGTAGATTTCCGGAAAATTCGCCTTGTAGTCCATCAACAAACGGGAAGAACCGTTTCCCGTGACGCAGCCAAGACCTCGAAAGGCAGCAGCGGGATTCTCATTTACAGTAGTGCCATCCACAATGATCTCGCCGGTTTTCTGTACCAGCGGATGTACGTTGTTGTCCATGTCAATGCCTCACTTTATGCGTGTTCGGATTTCGGGACAGCAATCAGGAATTTAATGTTTTTGCCCTCATCCGTAAACATTTTTTCGTGTTCTGTCACCAGATTATCCTGAAAATCCGATGCGTGCAGATCTCTCGTGATATATTTGACAGAGAAACCGGCTTCCTCGAAGTATTCGAGTGATTCCTCAAAAAGTTCGTCATCATCTGTTTTAAACCAGAGTTCGCCTTTGAGAAAGGTCTTGTACTGCCGGAGCTGCCGAACATGGGTAAGTCTTCTTTTCTTGTGCTTGCTTTTCGGCCACGGATTGCAGAAATTGATAAAGATCCTGTCAATGCGGTCATCCTCACCGAATGCTTCGGCAATATTGGAAATATTGAAAATCATCACACGTACCTGTTCGTTCGTGCGACCTGCATTTGCAAGTGCCTGTTCGATCTTGCGTTTTGCCAGTACCAGCATTTCGTTTTTGATGTCCACAGCAATGAAATTGACATCATTCCAGTGCAGTACTGCCTGTGAAGCGAATCCACCCTTTCCGCAGCCAAGTTCAAGGAATATGGGTTTTCTGTTGCCAAACACAGATTCCCATTGGTTGCGGTTGGCTTTAGGCTCCGCAACAAAAAAAGGACATTCGTCAAGTTCCGGTCTTGCCCATGGTTTGCAGCGTATTCTCATAAAGCACTTCCTCTCTTATAAGCTAAATGCGATCTCACGTCCCGAGGGTTTGTATTCCTCGCAAACGACGCCTGAAAGGCGGAACATCATTTCGGAAGCCTTGATGGAATCCGTGTTTGCATATTTATTCTCAAGATATACCACCCTGCGGATCCCGCTTTGAATGATTGCTTTGGCACATTCATTGCAGGGGAACAGCGTCACATATATGGTACAATCCTTCATGCTGACGCCAGCACAATTGAGAATGGCATTGAGTTCTGCATGACAGACAAAGGGATACTTGGTGTCAAGATAATCCCCCTCACGTTCCCACGGCATTTCGTCATCGCAGCAGCCGATCGGCATACCATTGTACCCCATCGAAACGATCTTGTGTTCGTTGGAAACGATGCACGCACCGACCTGTGTGTTGTTGTCCTTGCTTCGCTCTGCAGAAAGCAATGCAATGCCCATAAAGTATTCATCCCAGCTTAGATAGTCCGAACGTTTCATAAGAATCCCTCCATAAACAGCTTGTGCACAGCCCTCGGAAATCGGAAAGCTGTGCAGCAGGCATAAGTATTTAGTTTGTTTCTTCCGGAGCTGCTTCAGCAGATGCTGCATCTACAAGTGCAGCTGCCTGTGCAAGCTCGTTGAGATTGCCGAATCCCGGAATTGCAGCTGCCTGTACATTGGGAACTGCATCAGCAGCAGGTGCCGGAACAGGAGCAGATTCCACAGCGGAAACTACCGGTTCAGCAACGGGCTGTGCTACGGGTGCGGGCTGTGCAACGGGTGCAGCAGGCTGTACCATCGGAGCTGCCATCTGCGGCTGTGCATAGGGTGCGTAAACCGGCTGTCCCTGTGCGTCATAGCCCATGAACTGCGGCATCATCTGCGGCTGTGCATAAGGTGCATAAACCGGCTGTCCCTGTGCATCGTAACCCATGAACTGTGCCATGGAAGTCGGAGGCCAAGCGGTCTTAG
>JAZNUR010000047.1:0-18246 GCA_045592405.1 Oscillospiraceae bacterium | reverse complement strand
CGATTACAAGAAAACGGCGTTTCCGCCCGACCATGACAGTGGCAGCTTGCCCCGTTCGGGTGGCAGGCATGGGCGGTGAGATTGCATCCTGTCATTGCCCCCCCCCCAACCCCTCCCCGAGGGGAGGGGCTATAGGTCGGGGACTTCGTCCCCGAACCCCTTTGTGGGGCTTTTGCCCCACTACCCATTTTGAGGTTTTTCGACAGACTGAGGGCTGCATCCAATGATGCAGCCCTCAACCTTTCCTCTCTATGAATCACAAATACGTGTTATCTGCGTCTGAAAACGTTTCTCTTCAGAAACGCCAGATCATATGCGTCGATTACATCATCTTCGCATACATCCGCATTGTATTCCTGCATGGGAATCAAAGTATCAAGTCCCAGAAGATACCTTTGCAGCTTGATAATATCCAGAATATCCACTGCTTCATCGAGGTTAACATCGCCCATGTGAAATCGGTCACCACTTGTATCCATCGTAGGATCCTCCGTAGTGGGCTGTTCCGGCTCGCCAAGCGGAATCGCATACAGACCATATACTGTCATCTCCGCTGAAGCAGCACTGATGAAGAAATTGTCCATATCGGCAAATGCCGTACCGTTGTTGTCAAGCGTTGCCTGTACATCCTCAAAGGTAAACTTCAACATGAAATCCTTGGCACTTGCACCCGAATAGGTCGGATACCAGCCGTCTTCAATATCACTGTCCTGCATGACGAGATACGGATCTGTGGAAGAATCATATACCAGAACCAGTTCATAATTCTCATTCATGTACTCGCCGATCTTGTTGTCGCAGATATTCTTCCATGCCTTCAGGACTTCGCCTTCTTCTGCCTTGTAGATCTCGATCCAGTTGTCTTCGACAGGAATCTTAGACCAATCGAACTTCGGAGGTTCGTATTCCTTATATTCGGGCAGAACACAGTTCACGCCGTACACGTCCATCATTGCCTTGACAACCGGTGCAGAATTCGGGTACCATGTGTTCGTCAAACGATACACATAGCCATGTGCTTCACCCGTGCCGTCGTAGTCGTTGTTGTTATCCCACAGCACACAGGGAATACCGGCATCCTTTGCTTTGCCAAGATAGGACTTTGCCCAGTTGACTCTGGACTGGGTATTGTTAAAATCGGAAGAACTGAACTCGCCGATGATGATCGGTGCATTCTTCTCGTTGGATATGGATTTCAGGTTGTTGAACAGTGTTGTCAGGTTATAATCGTAATCCTCGCCCCATCCACTCTTGCCGGGGAACTCATGGTTTGCCTTATCGGAGGTATCCATGGTGAAGAAATACGGTGCATAAGCGTGTACGGAAAGTGCCACATTACCGCTGTTTGCAGGGATTTCGATGGCACGGATCGCAGAAGGATCGGAGGATGCACAATAGCCGGGCAGCATCAGCAAACGCTCTGCATTTGCAGAGGAACCCTGTCCTCTGACGCTCTTTACAAACTCTGCATTCAGTTTATTGATATAGCCACGGGAATTATTATCACCCGCACCCCATTCCACACTGCCGCCAAGACCGGTCTGGCGAGGTTCATTCATTCCCTCGAAAATCAAGTGCTGGTCATAATCTGCAAACTCCTCGGCAACCTGCGTCCAGATACCCGTCAGCTTTGCAGAAGCTTCCGCATAGGTCGCATCGGTAAACTCACTGACATTCACCCAATTCTCGTGGTGCACATTCAGAATGATGAACATATCCAGCTCATAGGCATAATCAACGGTCATTTTGACATAGTCCATCCATTCCTCATTCACGACCCATTTCTGTTCCGCATCGCTGTATTCGATATGCGGATACCATGTAGTCGGAATACGAACCGTGTTGAAACCGGCATTCTTTACCGTTTCAAACAATTCCTTCGTCGGCTCTGGATTGCCCCACTGCATTGCGGATTTGGCAGGTGTATTCACCTTGCTCCCGTGTGCGTCCAATGTGTTGCCCAGATTCCAGCCGATGGTCATCTGGGAAGTGATGGCTCTTGCGTTCTGTCCTGTCAATGCCGGATCGGCAGCTTCCGCATTCCACGGAAAGCTCATTGTGCCCGTCAGCAGCATTGCAGCAGCCGCTGCAATGGATGTCCACCTTGTGAATGTATTCTTTTTCATTTTTACGCTCCCCTCTCTGAAACATAAATCAATACATAAGGCGAATGCTTTATTATCTTTATTATACAGTTATGTATCACTCTTGTCAATGTATTTTAGACAATTCCACTGTTTTCGAGAGGTAAAATTATTTCATGCAATTTCAATTTGCAAAGTTATTCACAGCCTTGTAACAGGTTGCTGCCTTCCAGGAATTCCGATGCTTCGGTCAGGGACGGAAACACCTTCCACGAGAGTGCATAGGTTTCAGTGGCAGCCGGCACCTGATCAGGAATCTGCACGGGATACATTCCCGCACGATAGGCACTTCTGATACCATTTTTCGAATCCTCAAAGGCAAGGCATTCTTCCGGCAGAATACCGATCGCCGCACAGGCTTTTTGATATATCTCGGGGTGCGGTTTTCCGTTTGTCACCATATCTCCGGTAATCACAGCGTCAAAATATTGCAGCAATCCCGCACGATCGAGCTGATCACGGACGGTCACTTCCCTTGTGGAGCTTGCCACAGCAAGGGGGATTCCCCGATTTTTGAGCATTTTCAGGATTTCCGCCGCCCCTTCTTTCACAGGAATATGGACATCGAGCACCTCGTGTGCCAGCTTGCGTGTCAGACTGCGGAAGGTCTGATAATCGAAATCTTCGCCATAGGTTCTCAGGAAGAAAGCACGTGTACTTGCTTCATTGCAACCGAGACAGGCGATTTTTGCACGTTCCACATCTGCAAACCCCGTTCTCCTTGCCGCTTCATCCCACGCAGCATTGACCACACGCTCCGTATCCAACAGCAGCCCGTCCATATCAAACACTGCACCACGAATTTTCACAGGGTTTCCGAACGGAAAAATCCTTGTTCCGGGAAAATTCCTGTGGTACAGATCAAAGATCCGGTGCATGAAGGTATAAGGAATCACCTGTCGGGACGCAATGAGTGCCTCCCATTCCTCACGGTTCACCCATCTTGTTTCGGCAACCTCCTCGCTCTGGAGTTTGAGCTGCACTTCATTTGTATCCAGCTGCACCATCCAGTAATCATCGAACACTGTGTCTGCACGGAAGGTAAACACGGGGGAGGTGTTCTGCAAATTCACCGTCAGTCCCAGCTCCTCGAATGCCTCACGTTCTGCGGCAGCAGCGGAAGTTTCCCCTGCCTGTGCCATACCACCGAGGGAAATATCCCACATATCCGGCCAGCTGTGCTTTTCAGGCACACGCCGCTGGATCAGCATCCTGCCATCCTTGCGAAAAATCAGCATATGGACAACGAGATAATATTCTCCCTCACCAAGCGGTGTACCTCTTGGTGCAGTCCGGCCTGTAATTTTACGGCTTTTGTCATAGATATCCAGATATTCCATATTTCCCTCCTGCTTCAATTGTGATATACTTCATTATAGTGCATTTCTGATATTCTGTCAAGTTCGCTACAATGTATA
Source organism: Oscillospiraceae bacterium (assembly GCA_045592405.1). Lineage (GTDB taxonomy): Bacteria > Bacillota > Clostridia > Oscillospirales > Ruminococcaceae > UBA3855. The sequence goes on along the minus strand of JAZNUR010000047.1, from coordinate 14,684 downwards.
TAAATCCCGTCCATTTGGACGGATGCTCTCACTTGTTTCTCCCGCCGCAGGCGGGGGAAATTAATTACGATCCCTTCCTATTGGAGGGAAGTTTCATGCAGACGAGATACTTTCACGCAAATAAAAACCCCGTCCATTTGGATGGATGCTCTCACTTGTTTCCCCCGCCGCAGGCGGGGGAAATTTATTACGATCCCTTCCTATTGGAGGGGAGTTTCATGCAGACGAGATACTTTCACGCAAATAAAAACCCCGTCCATTTGGACGGGGTTTCATATTGTAATTAGTCAACCAGCTTGATGATTGCCATTTCAGCAGCATCGCCACGGCGGGGACCGGTCTTGATGATCTGTGTGTAACCACCATTACGATCAGCGTACTTCGGAGAAATCTCGTCAAACAGCTTCTTCGCAACGCTCTCCTTTGTGACATATGCAAATACCTGACGCTTGCTGTGCAGGTCAGAATTCTTGCCCAGTGTAATCATCTTCTCAGCAACAGCACGAACTTCCTTTGCTCTGGTTACTGTGGTCTCAACCTTGCCATTCTCCAGCAGATATGTTACCATAGCTCTCAGCATAGCGGTTCTGTGTGCGGTTGTTCTGCCCAATTTTCTTGTACCCGGCATTGTAATTCACTCCTTTACTCAAACCGAGAGAGGCTTCGCCCCATCGGGTATCCTTATTGTATTCCGGTGCGATCAGTCTTCTTCAGAGGAAAGATCAAAGCCCAGTGACTGGAGCTTCTCCTTCACCTCGTCGAAGGACTTCTTACCAAGGTTACGCACCTCCATCATTTCTTCCTCAGACTTATTGATCAAGTCGTCAACAGTGTTGATGCCAGCACGCTTCAAACAGATGAAGGAACGTACTGACAAGGCAAGTTCCTCAATGGTCATCTCAAGGATTTTTTCCTTACCCTTGTCGTCCTTTTCAACCAGGACCTCTGTAATGCACGCTTCGTCAGAAAGATCGACGAAGAGCTTCAGATGCTCGTTGAGGAGATTGGCTGCCTGTGATAATGCCTCCTTTGCGGAGATCGTACCGTCGGTCCATACCTCCATCGTCAGCTTATCATAGTCGGTGACCTGTCCGAGACGGGTATTCTCTACGGTATAGTTCACCTTCAAAACAGGAGTATAAATGCTGTCTACGGCAATTACGTCCAGCGGCATATCTGCAATCTGCTGCTTGTTACGCTCTGCAGATACATAACCTCTGCCTCTGTCAATTGTAATTTCCATACGAAGCTTTGCATCCTTACCCAGTGTTGCAATGTGCATACCGGGATCAAGAATGGTTACTTCAGAATCTGCCTTAATATCGCCGGCTGTGACTTCGCACTCACCTTCAGCATCGATTGTAATCGTCTTCGGGCCATCACCGTAAAGCTTTGCGGTCAGACCCTTCAGGCTCAGGATGATTTCTGTTACATCCTCTTTCACGCCCGGAATTGTGGAAAGCTCATGATGCACGCCGTCAATCTTTACAAAGTTGACTGCCACACCCGGTAATGAGGAGAGAAGAACTCTTCTGAGGCTGTTGCCCAGCGTAATGCCATAGCCACGTTCCAGCGGGGCTAAAACGAATTTACCGTACTTTCCGTCCGTTTTCAGTTCTTCGGTAACAATTTCCGGCTTTTCAATCTTTTCAAGCATGTAAACCCTCCTATTTCGCAATTACTTTTGTTCGTTGTTCTAAAGCGTCCGCAAGTAATTACGTATTACTTGGAGTACAGCTCGACGATCAGGTGTGCCTCTACCTCGTAATCAAGATCCTCAGGACCGGGCATTCTTGTTACCTTTGCAGAGAAAGCTTCCTTGTTCACTTCCAGCCAGAGCGGAACTACTCTGCCCTGTGTCTGTTCTGCTACATCCTTGAACTTAGCACTGCTTCTGCTCTTTTCGCATACTGCAATCTCATCGCCTACGGAAACACGATAGGAAGGAATGTCAACTCTCTTGCCATTTACCATGAAATGACCGTGACCTACCAGCTGTCTTGCTTCACGTCTTGTCAGTGCCATACCCATACGGTATGCTACGTTGTCCAGTCTGGACTCCAGGCAAGTGATCAGGTTGTCACCGGCCTTACCTTCCATCTTGGAAGCCAGCTCAAAATAGTGACGGAAAGGCTTTTCCAGTACGCCATAGATGAACTTCAGCTTCTGCTTTTCCTTCAGCTGCATACCGTATTCAGAAACCTTCTTACGGCTGTTTGCGTTAGGATTGCGGTTGGACTGCTTGTTGATGCCCATTACCATCGGGCTGATACCCAAGTATCTGCATCTCTTCAGAATCGGATCCTTATTTACTGCCATAATCTTGTACCTCCAATTAGACGCGGCGTCTCTTAGGCGGACGGCAACCATTGTGCGGAATCGGTGTGACATCCTTGATCATACGTACTTCCAGACCTACTGTCTGCAGTGCACGGATCGCAGCTTCACGGCCGCTGCCCGGGCCCTTTACGTATACTTCAACGGTCTTCAGACCATGCTCCATTGCTGCCTTTGCAGCTGTTTCAGCTGCAGTCTGTGCTGCAAACGGTGTGGACTTTCTGGAACCACGGAAGCCAAGGCCGCCAGCACTTGCCCAAGAAATGGCATTGCCCTGTGTGTCTGTGATTGTCACAATTGTGTTGTTAAAAGTGGACTGGATATGCACTGCACCGCTCTCGATGTTCTTGCGTTCTCTGCGGCGTCTTACAGTCGTTACCTTTTTACCCTTCTGCTGTGCCAAAAGACTCGCCCTCCTTACTTCTTCTTATTAGCAATTGTCTTAACCGGACCCTTGCGTGTTCTTGCGTTGGTCTTTGTACGCTGACCTCTTACCGGCAGGCCCTTTCTGTGGCGAACGCCTCTGTAGCAGCCGATTTCGATCAGTCTCTTGATGTTCAGAGCTACTTCACGACGGAGATCGCCCTCAACAGTCAGATTAGCGTCGATATAGTCACGCAGCTTTGCTACGTCCTCTTCGCTCAGATCCTTAACTCGAGTATCCGGATTTACACCTGTTGCCTCAAGAATCTTAGTTGCTGTCGGACGGCCGATACCGTAGATATAGGTCAGACCGATTTCAACTCTCTTGTCCTTGGGAAGGTCAATACCTGAAATTCTTGCCATTGATGAATTACACCTCCAATGCTGTCGGGATTAACCCTGACGCTGCTTGTGCTTGGGATTCTCACAGATTACCATGATCTTTCCCTTACGCTTGATGACCTTGCACTTTTCGCAAATCGGTTTTACCGAAGGTCTTACTTTCATTGAAATTACCTCCTTGCAGGTTTGTGCAGCTTTATGCTGCGGTTTCCTATCTGCAAACTCAGCCTCTTACTTGGCTCTCCAAGTAATGCGGCCCTTTGTTAAATCATAGGGTGACATTTCAATTTTCACCTTATCGCCGGGTACGATACGAATGTAGTTCATTCTCAGTTTACCCGACACATGAGCGAGAATCACGTGCTTGTTCGGCAGCTCTACACGGAACATTGCGTTCGGCAGTGCTTCCTGCACGATGCCTTCTACTTCAATCAAATCTTCTTTAGACAAATCAAAAACCTCCCAAAATTGCATTGCGTTCCTGCAGCTTGCGGCGTAATGCCCGATCCGTCAGACCGTCCAGTTCCCAGACCGTCCCTGTCAGACGAATATGCTTGACATTCTTACGCTTCGGCTTACTCAGCGTTCTGTGCTTTCCGTCAGCCAGATACACGGCTTTGCCGTCCAGCTGGGTGACAATATAGAAATTGTCCTTTTCTTTTCCGGCGGTCGCACATACCACCATACCTACCTGCAGCTGCATCAGCTTGGATCCGTCATGATCACCGGACCATCCGGTGTGATGGCAACTGTGTGTTCAAAATGTGCTGACAGGCTGCCGCTCTTGGTAACCACTGTCCAGCCGTCTTTCAGCTGGCGGATCGCATCGCCCTTTGCATTGATCATCGGTTCGATACAGATCACCATGCCCGCCTGGAGCCGCACACCTTTTCTTCCGGGAGTTACATAGTTCGGCACTTCCGGAGATTCATGCAGCTGCCTGCCGATTCCGTGACCGCAGTATTCCCGTACGATACCATACCCTCTTGAGGCACAGTATTCCTGGACTGCACCGGATACTTCACTCAGTCTTGCATCGACAACTGCCTTTGCAATACCGGCTTCCAGTGCACCCTTTGTGACATCGAGCAATGCCTGTGCTTCATCGGAGATCTTGCCGACAGCAAACGTCGCACAAGTGTCACCGTGGAATCCGTTGTAGAACGCTCCCACGTCCACACTGACGATATCCCCCGCCTTGATCTTCCGCTTGGCACTCGGGATGCCGTGAATAACCTCATCGTTGATTGAAATGCAGGCACTGCCGGGAAATCCGGCATATCCCAGAAAGGAGGGATGTGCACCGCATCCGACGATGTAGTCATGCACGATTTTGTCAAGTTCCAGTGTTGTCATACCGGGCTGAACGGACTGCCCTGCAAGCTGTAAAGCTCTGCCGGCAATCCTTCCGGCTTCACGCATTTTCATCAGATCTGTCTTAGATTTAATGGTGATACTCATTCGGCAGACGCCCCCACCGCTTTCAGTGTAAGCTTTACCGTATCAGCAACCTCTTCCTGTCCAACGACAGTTTCGAGCTTGCCCTGCTTTTCATAATAGTCCTTCAGCGGAGCGGTCTGCTCATGGTAAACCGCCAGACGCTCCAGAACCGTTTCCGGCTGGTCATCCTTACGGATAATGGTCTTTGCACCGCACTTATCACATATACCCTCGGACTTGGAAGGCTTATACAGTACATGATAGGTTGCACCGCAGCCCTCACATACTCTTCTGCCGGATACACGTGTCTTGATGGTTTCGTCATCCACGAAGATCTCCAGTACCTTGTCAATGCGAACGCCCATCTCGTCGAGGGCCTCAGCCTGCGGTACGGTTCTCGGGAATCCATCCAGAATGAAACCGTTCTTGCAGTCATCTGCTGCAATACGATCCTTAAGAATACCGATAACGATGTCATCGGAAACCAGAGCACCGCTCTCCATTGCTGCCTTTGCCTTCAGACCGTATTCTGTACCGTTCTTTACAGCTTCACGCAGCATATTGCCCGTAGAGATCTGCGGGATGTTCAGTGCTTCGGAAATGACTTCTGCCTGTGTGCCTTTGCCGGCACCGGGTGCACCGAGTAAAATCAAATTCATACCGGTTCCTCCTTATCCAAGGAAGCCCTTGTGATGACGCATCATCATCTGAGACTCCAGAGTACGAACGGTTTCGAGTGCTACGCTTACCACGATGAGGATGGAAGTACCACCCATGGACAGTGATGACAGCGACTGATCCCAGTATGCAAGTGCAATCGGGAGGATTGCGATGATACCCAGGAAAATAGCACCTACCAGAGTAATCTTGGACAGTACACGCTGGATATAATCAGATGTGGGCTTACCAGGTCTGATTCCGGGGATACCGCCGTTGTTCTGACGAAGCTGGTTCGCAATTTCAATCGGATTGTACTGCATGGAAACATAGAAGTAGTTGAATGCAATAATCAATACGAGATAGAGTGCTGCATAACCCCAGTTAGTCGTTCTGAAGAAGTTAACGAAGTGGAAGTAGAACGCCTGTCCCCATGTGGTGTCTTCAGTGATATACTTAACCGGCTTAATAAACATACTGATTGTGCTCGGCAGTGACATAAATGCCATTGCGAAGATGATCGGCATAACGCCGCTCATGCAAATCTTAATCGGAATATGTGTGTTCTGGCCGCCAAACTGCTTTCTGCCAACCACTCTCTTTGCATACTGGATCGGAATTCTGCGTTCGGACTCATTCATGAATACGATGAAGCCGATCATCAGAACGAAGCCAACTGCAACGACGAGGGATACCCAGAAATACTTAGACGGATTACTCATTGTCAGTTCAACGAGTGTCCACACATCTGTGGGGAATCTTGCTACGATACCGGCAAACAGAAGCATGGAAATGCCATTGCCGATACCCTTATCATTGATACGGTTACCCATCCATACTACCAAGGATGCACCGGCGGTAAAGCTTGCCACGATAACGATGGCAGCGAACCAGCCTTCCGCACCTTTTGTATGTGTAACAGCCTTCATCTCGTTCTTCATTGTCAGATAATATGCAATTGACATGAAGAGTGAAAGACCAAGTGCGACATATGCTGTGATCTTGTTGAGTACCTTACGGCCCTCTTCGCCTTCCTCCTGAAGTCTTTCAAGCGGGGGCAGTGCATAGGTCAGCAGCTGAATAATGATGGATGCATTAATATAGGGTGTGATGGAGAGTGAGAAGAAGGTTGCCTTAGAAAGAGCACCACCGGTCAGAGTATTCAGATACTCAAGGAAGTTGCCCCCCGTTGCATTAACAGAAACCCACTCCTGCACAACTGCCATATCCAGAAACGGAACAGTGATTGCACTTCCGAGTCTGAATATAATGATCATCATGAGCGTATACAGGAACTTCTTGCGAATCTCCGGTACGCTCCAAGCGTTTCTAAGAGTCTGAAACACCTCAGATCACCTCAGCTTTCCCGCCTGCCTTTTCAATTTTCTCAGCAGCAGCCTTTGTAAACTTCGCAGCTTTTACGGTAAGCTTTGCAGTGAGTTCGCCCTCTCCGAGAATTTTTACGCCGTCGCATACCTTCTTAACCAGTCCGCTTGCACAAAGCAGTTCAGCGTCTACAACTGTGCCATCTGTGAACTTGTTCAGATCACCTACGTTTACTGTTGCATATGTGGCTGCGAAGATATTCTTGAAGCCTCTCTTAGGGATTCTTCTTGCCAGCGGCATCTGGCCGCCTTCAAAACCAATTCTTACACCGCCGCCAGAACGTGCGTTCTGACCCTTGTGGCCCTTGCCTGCGGTCTTGCCGTTACCGGAACCGTGTCCACGGCCTACACGCTTGACAGCCTTTTTGGAATCGGGTGCCGGTACGAGTTCATGAATCTGCATTTACTGCACCTCCTTGCTTACGCTTCTTCTACCTTGATGAGGTGAATGATCTTGTGGATCTTACCATTTGTTGCAGCATTATCCGGCTGCACGGTTGTGTTGCCGATCTTCTTCAAGCCAAGTGCATGTGCAGTGGCAATCTGATCCTTCTGGCAGCCGATGAGGCTCTTCACAAGTGTGATTTTCTTTGCCATTGTTGTGCCTCCTTAACCCAAGATTTCCTTAACAGTCTTGCCACGCTTTGCAGCAACCTCTTCTGCTGTTGTGCAGGAAGTCAGACCATTGATGGTTGCTCTTACTACATTGCAGGGATTGTTGGAACGCAGGGACTTTGTTCTGATATCCTTGATACCTGCTACTTCGATGACAGCACGTACAGGACCGCCGGCGATTACACCGGTACCGGGAGCAGCCGGACGCATCAGCACTTCGCCTGCACCAAACTTGCCCACGATCTCATGAGGAATGGTAGTACCCTTCAGCGGTACCTTTACCATGTTCTTCTTTGCATCCTCAATACCCTTGCGGATTGCATCCGGAACTTCACCGGACTTACCAAGTCCGAAGCCTACTGTGCCATTGCCGTCGCCGACAACAACCAGTGCGGAGAACTTCATAATACGTCCGCCCTTTACGGTTTTGGATACACGGTTGATGGCAACAACCTTTTCAACCAGCTCCATATCCTTTGCATCAATATTAGCCAATCGTGTTCCCTCCTTCTCTTAGAACTTCAGACCGTTCTCACGTGCAGCCTCTGCCAGAGCCTGAACACGTCCGTGATACAGATAGCCGCCTCTGTCGAATACAACAGCGGAAATGCCCTTATCCAGAGCAGCCTTTGCTACCAGCTCGCCAACCTTTGCTGCACCTGCGATGTTGCCGCCGTTTGCATCAAAGCCCTTTACCATGCTGGAAGCACTTGCCAGTGTTACACCGTTCACGTCGTCAATTACCTGTGCATAGATGTGCTTTGTACTGCGGAATACACACAGACGCGGAACCTCAGGAGTTCCGGAAATCTTCGTGCGAACACGGCGATGTCTTTTCAGTCTGGCTTTATTGCTATCAAACTTCTTAATCATTGCCCTTCACTCCTTTACTTACTTCTTACCCTTACCGGCCTTACCTTCCTTGCGGATAATATACTCGCCAAGGTAGTGGATACCCTTGCCCTTATAAGGCTCAGGCTGTCTCTTCTCACGTACTTCTGCTGCGAACTGACCAACCTTCTGCTTGTCGATACCATTGATGATGATCTTGTTCGGTGCGGGTACGTCGATTGTGATGCCGTCGATCTCGGGCATGATCACCTGATGGGAGTAACCGAGGTTCATCACCAGATTTGTGCCCTGCTTTGCTGCACGATAGCCGACACCGTCGATCTCCAGAGTCTTGGAGTAACCGTTGGTTACACCCTCGATCATGTTAGCGATCAGTGTTCTTGTCAGACCATGCAGAGATCTGTGCTTCTTATCATCGGAAGGACGTGCTACTGTGATTACTGCACCGTCCAGTTCAATTGTCAGCTCCTTAGAGAACTGCTTTGTCAGTTCACCCTTAGGTCCCTTTACTGTTACCAGATTATCTGCAATCTTTACATCTACTCCGGCAGGAACGCTGATCGGCATTTTACCAATTCTTGACATATTATGTCCTCCTTACCAAATGTATGCGAGTACTTCACCGCCGACATTCAGCTCACGAGCCTTCTTGTCGGTCATGATACCCTTAGATGTGGATACGATTGCAATGCCCAGGCCCTTACGAACCTTCGGCATATCTTCACAGCTTGAATAAATACGCAGACCCGGCTTGGAAACCCTGCGTAAGCCAGTGATTACCGGAGTTCTGCTGTCTGTATACTTCAGAGTTACTCTGATAATGCCCTGCTTACCGTCATCTACGATCTGGAAGCCCTTGATATAACCCTCGTCTGCGAGGATCTGTGTAATAGCCTTCTTCACGTTAGATGCGGGAATGTCAACCGTGGCGTGCTTCGCAGAGCTTGCATTACGGATTCTTGTGAGCAGATCTGCGATTGTATCTGAAATTTGCATGCCAATGACCTCCTTATACTATTTTACCAGCTTGCCTTCTTAACACCGGGAATCTGACCATCATGTGCCAGCTCTCTGAAGCAAACACGGCATACGCCGTACTTTCTCAGATAAGCGTGCGGTCTGCCGCAGATCTTGCATCTGCTGTACGCTCTTGTGGAGTACTTCGGTGTTCTCTGCTGCTTGTTAATCATTGCCTTCTTAGCCATTTGATTTCCTCCTATTAACCAGCGAACGGAGCGCCGAGCAGTCTCAGCAGTTCCTTAGCTTCTTCGTCGGTTTCAGCAGTTGTGATGAAGTTAATGTCCATACCACGAACCTTGTCGATCTTGTCGTACTCGATTTCCGGGAAGATCAGCTGCTCCTTGATACCTGTGGAGTAGTTGCCCTTGCCATCGAAGGAATTACCGTTGATTCCTCTGAAGTCACGTACACGGGGGAAAGCCACGTTGAACAGCTTATCCACAAAATCGTACATTCTCTCACCACGGAGTGTTACCTTTACACCAATCGGCATACCTTCACGCAGCTTAAAGTTAGCTACGGACTTCTTTGCACGGCATACGATGGGCTTCTGGCCTGTGATGATCGCCAGATCGTTCATGATCGCATCAATTACCTTGGAGTTATCCTTTGCCTCACCGGCACCAACGTTGATGACTACCTTTTCCAGCTTCGGAATCTGCATTACGCTCTTGTATCCGAACTTCTGCATCAATGCGGGAGCAACGGTGCTGACATACTGTTCCTTTAATCTTGCCATTGTCGTTTCTCCTTTACATTATTCAAAAGACTTGCCGCACTTCTTGCAAACACGAAGCTTCTTGCCGTCCTCAAAAGTGTGACCTACTCTTGTGGGCTTGCCGCACTTCGGGCACACCAGCTGTACCTTGCATGCGTAAATCGGAGCCTCTGCCTTTACAATGCTGCCTGTCTGGCCCATTGCTGTGGGCTTCACGTGCTTGGTAATCATGTTGAAGCCTTCAACGATTACCTTGCCCTCCTTCGGGCTAACCTCCAGAACCTTGCCGGTCTTGAGATCCTTCTTGTCTGTATACTTGTACTCATACTTGCCTGTCAGCAGTACTACGGTGTCACCGGTCTTTACATGAACCTTGTTACTCATCTCGACACCTCCATTAGAGTACTTCCGGAGCAAGGCTCAGGATCTTCATATATTCCTTATCTCTCAGCTCTCTTGCTACCGGCCCGAAAATACGTGTGCCTCTCGGGTTCTTGTCTTCCTTGATGATAACAGCAGCATTCTCGTCGAAACGAATATATGTGCCGTCTTCTCTTCTAAGACCCTTTGCGGAGCGAACGATAACTGCCTTAACAACATCGCCCTTCTTTACCACGCCGCCGGGTGTTGCTTTCTTTACTGATGCTACGACTACATCACCGATGTTAGCATATCTTCTGCGTGTACCGCCCAATACTCTGATACACATCAGCTCTTTTGCACCGGTGTTGTCCGCAACTTTCAGGTAAGACTGCATCTGAATCATGTGCGTTCCTCCTCTCGGAAACTGCGGTCTGCCGTTTCCTTGTCGCTATTAATTCTTACTTAGCCTTCTCAATGATGTTTACGACACGCCATCTCTTATCCTTGGACAGGGGGCGTGTTTCCATAACCGATACACGGTCGCCGACTCTGCACTCATTGTTCTCATCATGAGCCTTCAGTCTAACTGTACGCTTGATGATCTTCTTGTAAAGCGGATGCTTTACGTTGTCAACAATTGCTACAACGACTGTCTTGTCCATCTTGTCGCTGACAACCATACCGGTTCTTGTCTTTCTAAGATTTCTTTCAGCCACAGCGTTTATCCTCCTATCTTACTTTGCGCTCTGTGCAAGCTCTGCTTCACGCAGGCAGGTCTTAACGCGTGCAATGTCCTTCTTGACAGCCTTTACCTTTGCAGTGTTATCAAGCTGATTTACTGCAAGCTGGAAGCGGAGTGCAAAAAGCTCTTCCTTCAAGCTGACAAGCTTCTGGTTCATTTCATCGACAGTCATCTCTTTGATTTCTGTTGCTTTCATGACGACTCCCCTCCTTACTGATCTTCCTTGGTAACAAACTTACACTTGATCGGCAGCTTGTGCATTGCAAGACGCATAGCTTCTCTTGCAGTCTCCTCCGGAACACCCTTGATCTCAAACAGGATTCTGCCCGGCTTTACTACAGCTACCCAGTACTCAGGAGAACCCTTACCGGAACCCATTCGAGTTTCTGCAGGCTTCTCTGTGATCGGCTTGTCAGGGAAAATCTTGATCCATACCTGACCGCCTCTCTTAATATAACGTGTCATTGCAATACGGGCAGACTCGATCTGGTTGGATGTGATCCATGCCGGCTCCATTGCCTGCAGACCGAAATCACCGTATGCAATTGTATTGCCTCTGTGTGCTTTACCCGTCAGACGTCCTCTGTGAACTCTGCGGTACTTAACTCTCTTCGGAAGCAGCATTACTTGTTACCTCCCTCTCTTCTCGGCGCACGATCTCTGTTGAACGGACGCTTGTTATCACGGTTGTCACGACGATCTCCACGCTTTCTGTCAGGTCTGTCAGTTCTGCGTTTCTTGTCGTTCTTCTCTCTCATTGCAGCTGCCTTTGCAGCATCACCCTTCAGAACCTCACCCTTGTAGATCCATACCTTAACGCCGAGCTTGCCGTATGTGGTGTCTGCCTCAGCAAAACCATAGTCAATGTCAGCACGGATGGTCTGCAGCGGGATGGTTCCCTCATGGTAGCTCTCAGAACGTGCGATTTCTGCACCGCCCAGTCTGCCGGATACCATTGTCTTGATGCCCTTTGCGTTCAGACGCATTGCTCTGCCGATGCACTGCTTCATTGCACGACGGAAGGATACTCTGTTCTCCAGATCCAGTGCAATTCTCTCTGCAACCAGCTGTGCGTCCAGGTCGGGCTGCTTTACTTCCAGAATGTTGATTGCAACACTCTTGTTCATCATCTTCTCAAGCTGTACACGCAGCTTTTCGATTTCTGCACCGCCTCTGCCGATTACAATACCCGGCTTTGCACAGTGAATGTGGATTCTTACCTTATCTTCAGCGTAACGCTCGATCTCTACACGCGGAACACCTGCAGCCTTGAGAGTCTTCAGGATGAAATTACGCACGTTGTAGTCTTCTACCAGTGTATCGCCGAAGTCTGCCTTCTTGGCATACCAACGAGAATCCCAATCTTTAATAACGCCGACACGGAGACCGTGCGGATTAACCTTCTGGCCCATACTTAACCTCCTTGGGATTATTCTTTTTCTTTCAGCACCATTGTAATGTGCGATGTTCTCTTCAAAATCCGGAATGCTCTACCCTGTGCTCTGGGCATTACACGCTTCATAATCGGACCGGGTGTCACAAAGCACTCAGCAACATAAAGGTTATCCTTGTTCATGTTGTGATTGTTGTCAGCATTTGCAATAGCGGACTTCAAAAGCTTTTCCAGAATCGGACTTGCTGCCTTCGGTGTGAGGCGAAGCGTTGCCAATGCTACATCTGTAGGCTTGTTTCTGATCAGATCCAGAACGATCTGCACCTTTCTCGGAGAGATGCGGACGTTTCTCAGATATGCTCTAGCTTCCATTTCGGTTCCTCCTTCCGCTATTACTTCTTACCGTTATTGGATGTCTTGGAGCCTGCGTGGCCCTTATAAGTTCTTGTCGGTGCAAACTCGCCGAGCTTGTGACCAACCATATCCTCAGTTACATATACCGGCACATGCTTTCTGCCGTCATGCACTGCGAAGGTATGACCTACGAAGTCCGGGAAGATTGTGGAAGAACGGCTCCAGGTTTTGAGCACCTTCTTCTCTCCTGCTTCGTTCATTGCCATAACTCTCTTCAGGAGTACCTCTTGTACATAAGGTCCTTTTTTTACACTTCTGCTCATAATGCGGTTCCTCCTTTCCGATTACTTGCCGTTGCGGCGTTTTACGATATACTTGTCTGTGCGGTTGTGAGTCTTTCTTGTCTTGTAACCCAGAGCAGGCTTGCCCCAAGGTGTAACAGGACCGGGACGGCCGATCGGAGATCTGCCCTCACCAGCACCGTGCGGGTGATCGCAGGGGTTCATTACGGAACCTCTTACTGTCGGTCTCCAGCCCATGTGACGCTTTCTGCCGGCCTTACCGTAGTTAACGTTCTCATGGTCAATGTTGGATACCTGACCGATTGCAGCCTTGCAGCCAACCGGAACTTTTCTCATCTCGCCGCTGGGAAGACGGATCAGTGCATATGCACCTTCCTTGCCCATCAGCTGAGCCATGTTGCCGGCGGATCTTACCAGCTGTGCACCCTTGCCGGGATACAGTTCAATTGCATGAATGAATGTACCGGTCGGGATATCGGAAAGCTTCAGTGCATTACCGGGCTTGATATCTGCGTCAGCACCTGCACGTACCACATCGCCAACCTTCAGGCCATGGGGTGCCAGGATGTAACGCTTCTCGCCATCCTCGTACTGTACCAGTGCGATAAATGCACTTCTGTTCGGATCATATTCCAGTGTCATAACGGTAGCATTCATTGCTTCCTTATCACGCTTGAAATCAATTACACGATACTTTGTTCTGTTTCCGCCGCCTCTGTGACGTACGGTGATACGGCCATAGCTGTTGCGGCCGCTCTTCTTCTTCATCGGCTCCAGCAAGCTCTTCTCCGGGCCTGTCTTGCTCAGTCCAGAATAATCTGTAACTGTCATCTGACGGCGGGACGGAGTCGTGGGCTTGTAGCTCTTAATTGCCATTGTATTCACTCCTTAACATGCTATTTGCGGGAGCAGTCTCCCATACCTCGAATGGGTCGTATTTTCTGTATTATGGATTAATACATTCCGTCGAAGAACTCGATGGTTCCTCTCTTCTTCTCGGACTTCTTTGCACCCTTGTTTGCAGGCTCCGGATTTACGGTAACAACTGCCTTCTTGTAAGAAGCGGTTGTGCCTACAAATCTGCCCATTCTCTTCTGTCTGCCACGGCAGTTCACGGTGTTAACCTTAACAACCTCTACATTGAACAGCTCTTCTACGGCAGCCTTGATTTCCAGCTTGTTAGCATCCTTTGCTACCTGGAAAGTGTACTTATTGTTCGGCAGACCATCCATGCTCTGCTCTGTGATGATCGGCTTGAGGATGATATCCTGTGCTGCTTTCATTATGCGTACACCTCCTCAATTTTTGCGATGGCATTCTTTGCAACGATGAACTTGCCGCCGTTGAGAATGTCATAAACATTCAGTGTGTTAACTGCTGCAGTCTTTACACCGGGAATGTTAGCTGCACTTCTGTAAACCTTCGCATCAGCTTCTGCTGTTACGATCAGTGCCTTCTTAGGAGCACCGAGTGCCTTCAGCATTGCAGCAATTGTCTTTGTCTTGTACTCATCCATTGCCAGAGTATCAAGAACAATGATATTGTCCTCCTGAACCATTGTGGAAAGTGCGGACTTCATTGCCAGTCTGCGAACCTTCTTGTTCAGTGTATATCTGTAATCTCTGGGCTTCGGGCCGAGTGCTACGCCGCCGTGTGTCCACTGGGGAGCTCTTGTGGAACCCTGTCTTGCATGACCTGTTCCCTTCTGTCTCCAGGGCTTTCTGCCGCCGCCGCTTACCTC
>JAZNUR010000046.1:0-14219 GCA_045592405.1 Oscillospiraceae bacterium | reverse complement strand
AAAAGAATCCCCGAAAGACGGCTGTCTTTCGGGGATTCTTCTATTCTATTAAGTTGAACAGTTCCTGCTTTACAGGAAGTACTTTACGCCGTTCTCAAAGATGTGCTGATCCTTTGCACCGGGAACATTCTTGCAGATGTTTGCTCCCTTACGCTCGGAGTGACCCATCTTACCGAGGACTCTGCCGTCAGGAGATGTGATGCCCTCGATCGCACCCATGGAGGTGTTCGGGTTGTAGCGGATGTCCATGGTGGGCTTGCCGCTGAGATCCACATACTGCGTTGCGATCTGACCGTTTGCAGCAAGACGCTGAATCAGGCTCTCGGGAGCTACAAATCTGCCCTCACCGTGGGAAATTGCAATGCTGTGCATATCGCCCACCTCGCTGTCAGACAGCCACGGGGACTTGTTGGAAGCGATTCTGGTATTTACCATCATCGACTGGTGACGTGCAATGGTGTTGAACGTCAGCGTCGGAGATTCGCTTGTCATTTCTACGATTTCTCCGAACGGTACCAGACCGAGCTTGATCAGTGCCTGGAAGCCGTTGCAGATACCCAGCATCAGACCATCACGGTTCTTCAGCAGGGCGTGTACAGCACTCCTCACCTCGGGGTTGCGGAAGAATGCCGTAATGAACTTACCGCTGCCGTCCGGCTCGTCGCCGCCGCTGAAGCCGCCGGGGATCATAATGATCTGGGACTGTGCAATCTTCTCGACTGCTGCCTTGACTGCACCTTCAATATCCGCTGCGGACAGGTTGCGGATGATAAGCGTTTCGGCAATTGCTCCTGCCTTTTCAAAGGCTCTTGCGGTATCGTATTCGCAGTTTGTGCCGGGGAATACGGGAATGAGTACTCTCGGCTTTGCGTAGTGAATTATGGGAGCGGGACGGGTTACAGCGTCAAAGCTGTATACCTCCGGTGTCTCGTCCGTTGTGGTAATACGGCACGGGAATACGCTTTCCAGCTTTTCCTCCCATGTTCTCTGGAGAGAATCCATAGAAACGGAGTAATCCAGCGTGTAGATCTTGTATTCATCCATGGTCTTACCGATGCAGTTTTCATCTGCCTTCGGCTCACCGTTCAGCTCAACGATGAATGCACCATAGCAGGGATTGAACAGCATTTCTGCCGGAAGCTTGCCGGAGAATGTGAAGCCGATCTTGTTGCCCATGCACATCTTTGCAAGACCTTCTGCTACACCGCCGTAGCCAACTGTCCAGACTGCCTTTGCTCTGCCGTCTGCAATGATGCTTTCCATCTTGTCAAAGCAAGCACGTACACTATCAAAATTCGGCAGACCGTCTGCATCATACTCCGGTGCGATCAGGATAACCTTGTCACCGGCATTCTTAAATTCTGTGGAAACTACCTTTTCTGCACTTGCAGTAGAAACTGCAAAGGAAACCAGCGTGGGAGGAACGTCGATCTGCTCGAAGGTTCCGGACATGGAATCCTTGCCGCCAATGGAACCGCAGCCCAGTTCCATCTGTGCCTTGTAAGCACCCAGCAGAGCTGCCATTGGCTTACCCCAACGTGTGGGATCATTCTGTGTTCTTTCGAAATATTCCTGGAATGTCAGCCAGCACTGACTGCGTTTGCCGCCAGCAGCGATCACCTTTGCGATGGATTCGATTACCGCCATCATCGCACCGTGATACGGGCTTCTCTCGCTGATCATGGGATTATAACCCCAGCCCATCAGAGAGCAGGTGTCGGTCTCACCCTTCAGAACGGGAAGCTTTGCAGCCATTGCCTGTGAAGGCGTCATCTGGTATGCACCGCCGTAGGGCATCAGAACTGTGCCGGCACCGATAGTGGAGTCGAATTTCTCCACAAGTCCCTTCTGGGAGCACACATTCAGGTCAGCCATCAGCTCCGACCATGTTTCTGCACAGTCGGTGGGCGTATCGCACGCATTTGTCAGCGGCTCATTTACCGCAATATCTGTATACTTTGTTGCACCGTTGGAGTTGAGGAAGTCTCTGGACAGGTTCACGATGGTATTGCCGTTCCATTCCATCTTCAGACGGGGTTCTGCCATTACCACTGCAACCTGTGTTGCCTGCAGGTTTTCCTTGCCTGCTTCTGCAATGAACTTCTCCGCATCCTCTGCGGAAACAACAACTGCCATACGCTCCTGGGACTCGGAAATGGCAATTTCCGTGCCGTCCAGACCGTCATACTTCTTCGGAACTGCACCGAGGTCGATCAGCAGACCATCCGTCAGCTCACCGATTGCAACGGACACGCCGCCCGCACCGAAGTCGTTGCAGCGTTTGATCATCTTTGTCACTTCAGGATTACGGAACAATCTCTGCAGCTTTCTCTCCTCTGTCGGATTGCCCTTCTGCACCTCTGCACCACAGCTCTCGAGGGATTCGAGTGTATGGGACTTGGAGGAACCTGTTGCACCGCCGCAGCCATCACGGCCGGTCTTGCCGCCGAGCAGGATGACAACGTCACCCGGAACCGGAGCTTCACGGCGAATATTTTCTGCAGGAGCAGCACCCAGAACTGCACCGATCTCCATACGCTTTGCTACGTAACCGGGATGGTATACCTCGGAAACATGGCCGGTAGCCAGACCGATCTGGTTGCCGTAGGAGCTGTAACCGTTTGCCGCACCGACAGTGATCTTACGCTGCGGGAGCTTGCCGCTGATGGTATCCTCAACGGGAACCAGCGGATTTGCTGCACCGGTCACACGCATTGCCTGATAAACATAGGAACGGCCGGACAGCGGATCACGGATCGCACCGCCAAGACAGGTTGCAGCACCGCCGAACGGCTCGATCTCCGTCGGGTGGTTATGTGTTTCGTTCTTGAACATGAGGATCCAGTCTGCTTCCTCACCGTCGATATTTGCCTTAATCTTAACGGAGCAAGCATTGATCTCCTCGCTCTCATCAAGGTCATTGAGCTTGCCGTCAGCCTTGAGCTTACGTGCAGCCATTGTTGCCAGATCCATGAGCGTGAGGGGCTTGTCCTCTCTGCCCAATGCCTTTCTGTCAGCAATGTACTGATCGTAGGTTTCACGGATGTAGTAGGTGGGAATATCCACATTCTTGATATTGGTCAGGAAGGTGGTATGACGGCAGTGATCGGACCAGTAGGTGTCGATCATGCGGATCTCGGTAATGGTGGGATCACGCTTCTCGGTATTCATGAAATAATCCTGACAGAAACGGATGTCATCAAGATCCATCGCAAGACCGAATTCACGAATAAATGCCTTGAGTCCTTCCTCATTCAGACGAATGAAGCCCTCAAGCACCTCCACGGTGGTGGGGATGTCATAATGGGTATCGAGGGACTTGTATGTATTCAGGGTTGCCTCACGGCTTTCCACGGGGTTGATCAGGTATTTCTTCAGACGATCAAACTCTGCCTCGGTGAGGTTGCCGCTGATGATGTAAATGCGTGCATTCTTCACACGGCAGCGTTCCTTCTGCGTCAGGATCTGGATGCACTGCTCACAGCTGTCCGCTCTCTGATCATACTGACCGGGCAGATATTCCACAGCAAACAAACGCTCAGATGCCTGCAGGGGGGGCAGTTCATCATACACATAATCCACCGCAGGTTCGGAGAATACGTTCGGAATGGACATTCTGAAATCTTCTTCGGTAAGATTGTCCGCATCATAGCGGTTCAGAATACGCACACCGTTGATATTCAGACGCAGTGCGGTGCGAACATCGCTGAGTACTGACTGTGCTTCTACGGCATAGGCAGGTTTTTTCTCCACATAAACACGAAAAACTGACATGGTTTTGCTCCTTCTTTCCTGTGATATGGTCGCTTTGCAGCTTTTCCCGAAGGTTTGGCTCCTTCATTCACGACGCTCCCGACGGGAAACCACATGCTTACTTTTATTGTAACATATTATCCCGAAAAACGCAAATGTTTTTTTAATTTTTTTATTAAAATTTTACTCCCCTACACTGCCCGTGCTTGTCGAAAAACACCAAAAGAGAAGCTCTGTGTCCATGCACTTTATCCTCTGCAGGCGGTATGAAAAAACGTTCCGCCTTGACAATCACGGTAAAATGTGTTAAAATATAAAAATGAAAACGATTTTCATTTTTATATGGAGGTTTCACCATGAAACAAGGTGCAGGATATAAAACCAAACAAAAAGAGCAGGTCATGCAATATCTGACCGAACACGCCGGTCAGCACGTGACAGCACAGGATATTTCCCGTCATCTGTCCGATTCCGGTACGCCCGTGGGAACGACAACGATCTACCGCTGTCTTGATCATCTGGTTTCCGAGGGGATTCTGCGGAAATACACCATTGACAGCCGTACCGGTGCCTGCTATGAGTATCTGCCCCATTCCAACGAATGCGGCAGGCATTTCCATCTCAAATGTATGCAGTGCGATAAGCTCTATCATGTCACCTGCGAACATCTTGCGGGAATTGACAGTCATGTGCTGGAGCATCACGGCTTTGCAGTCGATCATTCCAAAACCGTACTGTACGGCGTTTGTGCACAGTGCAGGGGGATTCGGGAATGAAGCGGCTTGCCGCCCTGCTGACCGCAGGAATGCTCCTTACGGGAACTGTGGGCTGCCGGATGCAGCCTGCACAGGCGGATACACGTCTGAAGGTCGTGGCAACCGTGTTCCCGCAGTATGATTTTGCCCGTGCCATCGCAGGGGAATATGCGGATGTGACGCTGCTTCTGGCGGCAGGACAGGAAATGCACAACTACGAACCGACGCCCATGGATGTGGCGGAGATCTCGCAGTGTGATATTTTCCTGCGGATCGGCGGTGAATCGGAGGTCTGGACGGATACCCTGCTGGATGCACTGGATACGTCACAAATGGATGTTGTTACGCTCATGGAGCATATCGAAGCACCTTTGGAGGAGGAACACCATCACCATCACCATCATGGCAACGAGGAACATGACGCACACGATGCGGAAGAAACTGGGGATTCTCACGAACACGGCGAATTTGACGAGCATATCTGGAATTCCCCGATCAATGCCATTGCTATGGCGGAAGCGGTCTGTGATGCCCTCTGCACGGCGGACGCCGCCCATGCGGATATTTTCAGAGAACGTGCAGATGCCTATATTGCGGAACTTGCAAAACTGGATGCACAGTATCGTGTGCTTTCGGAGGAATGTGAGGATCCCGTGCTGATGATCGGAGACAAGTTTCCATTCCGCTATCTTGCGGCAGAATACGGATTTCACTATGCTGCCGCATTCACGGGCTGCAGCAGCGAAACGGAACCTACCGTCGGTTCTCTTGGTGAATTGTTTGAAGAAGCGGAGCATCATGGGCTGGACACCGTATTCTATCTGGAATTCTCCTCCCCGAAAATTGCCGACCGCATTTGTGCGGTGACGGGTGCAAAGGCAGTCATGCTGCACCCCTGCCACAATGTATCAAAAACGGATATGGAAAACGGTACCACCCTGCTGGATCTGATGCAGGAAAATTACGAAGTCATAAAGGAGGCACTGACATGACGCCACTGCTGAAATGCGATAATGTTACGGTGAAATTCGGTGCAAATACAGTACTGGACAAGCTGAGTTTCCAGGTGGAGGCAGGGGATTACCTGTCCGTGATCGGGAAAAACGGTTCCGGCAAAAGCACGCTCATCCGCTGCCTGCTGCGGCTTTGTCCGCTGACGGACGGCAGCATTTCCACGGCGGATGATTTCAGAAGCAGCGATATCGGTTATCTGCCGCAGCAGAACGAGATCCAGAAGGATTTCCCTGCAACCGTGGAGGAAGTCGTACTTTCGGGCTGTCTTGGTCATCACAAATTCCTGCCGTTTTACACGAAGGAAGACAGAGCCGAAGCGGAAAAGAATATGCACCGCCTTGACATCTGCGATCTGCGTCGCCGCAGCTACCGCACGCTTTCGGGCGGTCAGCAGCAGCGGGTTTTGCTGGCAAGAGCACTGTGTGCCACCCAGAAGCTCCTGCTGCTGGATGAACCTGTTACCGGGCTTGATCCCGAAGTTTCGGCGGGATTCTACAACCTCATCCGTGAACTGAACAGGCAGGACAACATTGCGATCATTATGGTTTCCCACGATATGGAAAAGGGACTGCGTGACGCAAAGCACGTTCTCTATCTGGGCGAAAACGACCAGTACTATGCTGGAATCGAGGAATTCCGGAATTCTGAAATCGCCGCACGTATTGCAAGTGAACTGCAGGCACACAGCCATCTTCGGGAGGTGAAACGCAATGGATAATCTGCTGACGCTTCTGACGCCGGAGCTTTGGAATTATGTTGTGCTTCCGGCACTCATTGCCGGCATTGCCGTTGCCGTATGTTCTGCACTTCTGGGCGTAACACTCGTTCTGCGGCGGTATTCGATGATCGGTGATGGTCTGTCCCATGTGGGCTACGGTGCATTGTGCGTGGCTTCCGTGATGAATCTTGCCCCCCTGTATGTGGCAATCCCCGTGGTTCTGCTTGCGGCGTTTTTGCTGCTGTGGCTGAGCGAATCCGGCAGGCTCAAGGGGGACTACGCCATTGCCTTGTTTTCCACAACTGCCATGTCCATCGGCATCCTGTTTTCCTCAAAGGCGGGGTTGACAAACGATGTGAGCCACTATATGTTCGGCAGCATCCTCGCACTGAACAAAAGCGATGTACTGCTCTGCGTGGTAACCGCAGTCATCGTGATTGCCGCATTTCTGCTGCTCTACCACCGTATTTTTGCGGTGACGTTCGACCAGAATTTCTCAAAGGCAACGGGAATTCCCGTGCATATGTACAATATGGTGATTGCTGCACTGATCGCCATCACCGTAGTCATGGGCATGATGCTCATGGGAACACTGCTGATCTCCAGTCTGATCGTTGTGCCGACACTGTCGGCAATGCGGCTGTGCCGCAGTTTCAAGGGCGTGGTGTGCAGTGCAGTCTGCATTTCCGTGAGCTGCTTTGCAGTGGGATTTTTCACTGCCATCGCACTTGATTTCACTCCCGGTGCAAGCGTGGTCGTAACAAACGTGATTTTCTATCTGATCTGCTGCCTGATTGCAAAATTAAAAGGGGCAGAATAAAAAAAGGAGGACAAGTCCCCCTTTCTGCTCTATTTGACTCCATTGACGCTGCCCTCGGATTGCGGCGTATACACCCGTATCGGTGCGTTGCTCTGTGCAAGCTGGGCGATGCGTTCCTGATTTTTCGGCTTTGGCTCATATACCTTGGTAGGCGGTTCTGTGGTCTGCATAAGCTGTCCTCCCTTATAGATATGGCGTGATACGCTCCAGATATTCCTGCTCACGCTGCAAAATTTTCTTTCCCTGTGTTTTCAGGTGATCGGGAATATTCTGATTGCGGTTGAGCACCTGATGGAGCTGCACCATGCCCATGTTGGTGCCTTCCACCATGAGCTTGGCGGCTTCCTGCACGGTCAGGCCACCAATGCTGTGCATTTTAATGGTCATATCACTGCAGAGCTTTGCAAGCGTCCCCTGTTCCACCGGCTGATGGTAGACCTGTGCCATCTGTGCGGTAAGCTCTTTCTTCTGGGATTCGTAATAGGCACGCTGATCGGAAAGCTCCTGCCGCAGCCCGTTATCACTGACCTTATCCATCAGGTTGGTAATGCTGTCCGCACCGACAGCGGCATTCTTATAAAAGCCGTTCAACACGTTTTTTACCGGATTCTTGTCCATATGCCTGCTCCTTTCATGGATGCGTTTTTCGGATGACATCCTTATTATGCGGCGTCGGACAAAAAATATTCTCATCATGATTCACTGGGAGAAATTTATGAAAGATTATTGTAAAATTCTGGGTTTTGTTGTATTTGCAGAGGTTCTATGCCTGTTCATCAACCTGTCGCTTGCGTTTTCCTCAGTACTGCTCCTCCGCATCATCTCCGCCGTCTGCACCGCAGGCATCCTCATCGGACTCATGGCACAGGCAGGCTACAGCATTGCCCGTGCCGATAAAAAACTGCAAAAGCAGAATCCGGATGCGGTGAAAGCTTCCAAGCCCTCCATACTTGCGATGCTGGCAATGTTCCCCTTCCAGCTTTGCTGGCTCTTTCTGCTGCTTGCAAAACTCGGAAGTATCGACGGAGGATTCTACCGGTTCTACAAGCTTCTCTGTGCCCCGTTTCTGCAGATCTGCAACCTGATCTGTGCGGATGTGAATGCACAGAGCATCCCCGTCTGGGGCATGGTGATCCTACAGCTGCTTTGCTGGGTGCCGTTCGCTGCGGTGTCTGCGGCGTATACGCTGACGCTCAAAGGAAAGAATCCCGAAGAAATCATGTATGAATGAAAATCCCCCGTCTTCTGCGAAGGATGCTTATAAATATGTTCATCCAGCCCGCCTGCGGCGGGCTGGATGAACACTGAAATTTATTTCGACAAGACAAAATCTCCCGAAATTCGGGGGATTTTCACGTTAAAGTTCAAAAACCTTCTTGATACTGTCATAATGCAGGAAGATCCCCTGCATTGCAAGTTCCTCGATCTGTGCCCTGTCCGCAAGCATGAAGCCCGTGGTTTCCCGAAGCTGGGGCGTCACATCCTCCTCGGTGAAGTCCATCATAAAGCGGTACACATCTACAAAATAATTGTCGCCCTTGCTCTCACGGCGATAGGTGAACTGATAACCGCCCTGTGCATTTGTCACATCCAGTCCTGTTTCCTCCAGCACCTCACGGCAGACAGCGTCGTAGGATTCCTCCCCTGCGGTCACACCGCCGCCGGATACCTCCCACCAGCCCGGTGCCCAGTGCTTGTCCATGGCACGCTGTGTGATCAGGAATTTTCCGTCGGGACGGCATACCACACCCAGCACTGTCAGGTGATAGTCACCCTCTGCCATTGTAAAATCATTTCGCTGCATGGTTCTGCCCGTCCGCTGCTTGTGAATATCATATATATCCCAGTATTCCATTTTTTACCTCCATGTATGGTTTCCCGGACTGCCTGCGGCAATCCGGGATTTTGATCAATCAGAATGATCCGAATATGAGGGGAGCTTATACGGAGAACAGCAGATCCGTATACGACGGCATCGGCCAATCCTTAGCAGGCATATTCGTTTCAAGCTCGTCAACCAGCACACGCAGTCTCTGCATTGCGGTAAAAACATCGGAACGGCAGAATTTCGCCGCTGCTTCATTGCCCCGGATGCTCTGTGAAGCGGTCACCTTATTGTCAAGGATGTCGATCGCCTCGGAAATGCTTGCCGTCAGTGCGGAAAGTCCGGATGCAAAGCCCACCTCATAGGCATTGTCTATGCCCAGCTCACGCTTAACAAGAGCAGCGTCACAGATCTCTTTCGTGAAGCGGACAGCCGCAGGCAGAATTTGTTTTCTTGCCATATCCAGCATGGTCAGTGCCTCGATGGTGATAACCTTGGTGTAGTTCTCCAGCAGGATCTCCGTTCTGGATTCGATCTCCACCCTGCTGTAAACCTTGAAGCGTTCAAAAACAGAAACATATTCTTCCTTTGTGTATTCCGGAATGCAGTCCACCGTGGAAACAAGATTGGGCAGGCCACGCTTCTCTGCTTCGGCAACCCATTCGTTGGAATAACCGTTGCCGTTGAAAATGATGCATTTATGTTCCTTGATCGTGCGGATCAGCAGATTCTTCAGTGCCTTCTTGAAATCATCCGCCTGTTCCAGCTCATCCGCAAACTGACGCAGCTCCTCGGCTACGATGGTGTTCAGGATGGTGTTGGTGCAGGAAATGGAATCGGCAGAGCCGAGCATTCTGAACTCAAACTTATTGCCGGTGAAAGCAAACGGAGAGGTTCTGTTTCTGTCCGTGGTATCCTTCTTGAAATTCGGGAGAGCGTCCACACCGATGTCAAATTCCGCTGTGTTGGAAACATACGGCTTGCCGCTTTCCAGTGCCTCGATCACGGCTTCCAGCTCGCTGCCGATGAAAATGGAAACGATGGCGGGCGGAGCCTCATTGCCGCCGAGTCGGTGATCATTGCCGGCGGATGCGGCGGACAGACGCAGCAGCGGAGCGTATTCATGCACACCCTTGAGGATGGCACAGAGGAATGTCAAAAACTGCATATTCTTCTGCGGTGTTTCACCCGGATCAATCAGATTCTGACCGTCATTGGAGGTCAGCGACCAGTTATTGTGCTTACCCGAGCCGTTGATGCCGGCAAACGGCTTTTCATGCAGCAGACAGATCAGACCATGCTTACGTGCGATTTTCTTCATCAGCTCCATTGTCAGCTGGTTATGATCGGCTGCAATATTGGAGGTGGTAAATACGGGAGCCAGCTCATGCTGTGCAGGAGCAGCCTCATTGTGCTTGGTCTTGGCGTAGATACCCAGCTTCCACAGCTCTCTGTCAAGCTCCTTCATATAGTCGGAAACACGCTGCTTGATATTGCCGAAATAGTGATCCTCCAGCTCCTGTCCCTTGGGGGGCTTTGCTCCGAACAGAGTTCTGCCGGTAACGATCAGATCCATGCGGCGGTCATAGAGGTTTTTGTCGATCAGGAAGTATTCCTGCTCCGCACCCACGGTGGTCATAACGTGAGTGGCGGTGGTGTTGCCGAACAGCCGCAGAATACGGAGTGCCTGCTCGCTGACCACATTCATGGAACGCAGGAGAGGGGTTTTTTTATCGAGAATTTCGCCCGTGTAGGAACAGAACGCTGTCGGGATGTACAGGGAATCGTCCTTGATGAAGGCATCGGACGTCGGATCCCATGCCGTGTAGCCTCTTGCTTCAAATGTGGCACGCAGACCGCCGGAGGGGAAGGAGGAAGCGTCCGGTTCTCCCTTTACCAGCTCCTTGCCGGAAAATTCAAGAAGCACCCTTCCATGGGATACGGGAGAAATGAAAGCATCATGCTTCTCAGCAGTCACACCCGTCATCGGCTGGAACCAGTGTGTGTAGTGGGTCGCACCATGTTCCACCGCCCAGTCCTTCATGGCATTTGCCACAACATCTGCAACGGCAGGATCAAGGGCAGTACCAAACTGCTTAGTACGCTGCACGGCACGGTAGATATTCTTCGGCAGCCTGTCACGCATGACGGCGTCACCGAATACATTACAGCCGAAATATTCCGGAACATTGGAAAAACTAGCGGGTTCTGACATAGAAATCCTCCTTATAAAAATAACGTTCCGAATCATAATGTCCTTTGCACATCAGAATCGAAACGCTTATGTTTCTTGTATTATCAGGTCTGGTATAATCATACACCAAAATAGGCTGTTTGTCAAGGGAAATTCGGATTTTTGGCAGTTTGATGGAAATTTCATGTATACAGTGAAAGGGCTTTGGCGGATATTTCACATGGACGTGCACCATCCATTCCCATACACCGCAGTAAACAAGCCGACAAAAACATTCCCCTGCTATAAGCAGGGGTATGCTCACTATATGCCGTAGGTTCCTGTTTCTTTCAGTGAAAGCAGCGGATTCTCCTTCGCTGCCGCACGCATCACCGTGAGGATGAGAGCATCCGCATCATCGCCGTGCAGCAGAACAAGTTCGGTTTCTGTGCCGATCTCCGTCAGGCAGTCAAAGAGTGCATCCGCATTTTCGCCGTAATATTCCGGCAAGGAAAGTGCGGTTTTCAGATAAGCATGGGCATCGGCAGTATTCTGCATCTGCGTACCCTCAAGAAAAATTTTCCGCATACCGTTCTCCTTAATACAACTGGGTGAATGTCTTGTAGTGGTCGTCCGTATAATAAATACTGCCGTCTTCGCCGTAAATAATGCGTTCTGCACCACGGTAGCCGCCGTCAAAATTCACGTCGCACTCACGGTAATCACCATCGGGCAGAATTCCCTCGTAGTTTCCGAAATAGTCGCCGCCAATACTCATGCCCGGTGCAACTTCCCAGAGATTTCCTTCGGAGCTTTCCCAGCCGAGATTCCGTGCTTCCTTCTTGGTAATGAAGTTTTCCGGAAGTTCTCCATAAAGATGCAGGTAATCCGCCACATCCTCGGGGGTGGTGTAGGTTTCGCCCCAGACGATCTCCGGTTCCGTTTCAGCTTCTGTTGAAGTTTCCGTCTCAGTGACAGCTTCCGTCAGAGCTTCTGTTTCCGCTTCCGTCAGAGTCTCTGTTTCCGCTTCCGCCGCAGTTTCTGTCTGCGTTTCGGTTTCCGAAGCCTCCGATTCCGTTGTGAGCCCGTATTCCTCGGAATCATAGATCACTTCGACTTCCGGCATCTCGCAGCCGCACAGCAGATATACGCCGCTCATTGCCAGCAGCAGACTTGCAATTTGTTTTTTCATACTCTCATTCTCCTTTTCGCCATTTGACTTTCGTTTCTGAAATATGCTATAATATACGGGTATCCCAAAAGCAGGAGGTGTCCCATGGAATTTCAATATCAGGGCAGAACTTTTACCTACATTATCACCCGCAAACAAATGAAAAACATTCGTGCCCGTGTCAAAGAGGACGGAATTATCTACGTTTCCGCACCTCACGCCGCTTCGGATGAGTATATCAGAAGCTTTCTTCTGAAAAACACCGAAGAACTTGCCAGACTCATCGACAGTGCGGCAATGCGGAAAGCCGCCGCACCCGATTATGCAGACGGTTCGTTCATTCCATATCTGGGCGGAACGCTCGCCCTATGCTATCAGCCGACACCATGTCCGACAACACTGCAGCAGGACGGGCTTCATATATTCGCAAGAGATCCGCAGGAAGCACAGCTTGCCGTGCGGCAGTGGGAAATTTCCCGCTGCATGGAACTGTACCGCCGTATCAACCGTGAGGTGTACGAGCATTTTTGCAGAATGGGGTACCATGTGCCGCTTGCACACATACAAATCAAGGAAATGACCTCACGCTGGGGAAGCTGCACGGCAAAAACGGGAAGAATCTCAATGAATTTCCGACTGATGCATTATCCCATAGAATGCGTATATGGGGTGTTTTATCATGAGTATTCACACTTTCTGCATCAGGATCATTCATCCGCATTTTATCAGGTGCTGCTTCGGATGTATCCGGAATACCATAAGTGGAATGCACTGCTGAAATAGCAGTTACTCGGCATTTTCCCCCTGCGTCTTTGCGTAATCCGCAACCGTCTGGAACGTGGAGGAGCACGCTACCACATTCTTGTCCTCACCGACAAATTCGATGGCAAGATAATAGCAGTCTGCGGGGTTGGCGGGATCTTCGATCGCCCACGCAATGAGGTACTTGCCATCGTTCTTGTAATGGCAATAGATCTGCAGGGACTGATAACCGTTGATGGTGACCTTTGCCCCCGTCAGTCCCTCCACATTTTCCTCCTCGGAAAGATAGTAACGCATATTATTGGCAATGACTTCGTAATTGTAGCCCTCATAGCGATCAAGGGTGATAACGGTATCCCCCGTCATGTCGGAATACTGCGTCAGCCCTTCCACACCTTCTTCCTGAAAATTGACAAAGCCAAGCGGAATTTTGATGTATCCGTTTTCATCATCGCCGCCCTGCCGCAGAGGCCCTGTGTAAACAAAGGTTCCGGAGGCGTCCACGATCGCACCCTCGGGTACTTCGGGGAGTGTTTCGGTTGCAATGGGAGCACTGTCATTACGGGAAGTTTCGGTTCCGGATGTCCGTCCGTCACCGCAGGCAGTCATGCTAAGCGTCAGCACCATCAAAATGGTGAGTACAAGATGCTTCTTCATAGAATAAACCTTTCGTGATACATATTTTGCTTTATTATAGCATATTTTCAAAGAAATTGCAATAGCAGTACGGGGAAACTTATGGGTATGCTGCCTGTACGGCGGCATACCCATCATTCTTCAAAACGATTTGCGTGGCAAGGTTTTTTCGCTATTGACATCACCATTGAAATCCGTTATAATATTATTGTATGCCCCGTGCATAACAATAAAGAGAAGGAACATAAGCTATATGGAAAAACTGTACAGCATTCATATGGGCAAAGCAAAATGTGCAGTGGATCTGGGCGATGGCAGCGAAAGAGGCGAGTATGTCAATCAGGACTACATTCTCCATGCCCTCGGCAGACCCCACAGAAGCATCAGCCTGATGTACTGCTACTACCCCCTTGACAAGGGCTGGCCGGGACGGGCAAGCGTTGTTCACGCAAACCCCGATGTCAGCTTCGCATGGGATTATCCCTATGACGACTACTTCACCTATAAGGGCGGCATCGGCGGCACTACCGAGGACGAGCCTTTCACCTGCATGAGAGATGTACGCCGTCACGGTCAGGACGTTATCCTTACC
>JAZNUR010000045.1:0-5007 GCA_045592405.1 Oscillospiraceae bacterium | reverse complement strand
GCAGTCAGATTCAGAAAAGAAAAAGAAGAACAGGTCTTCAATCTTATCAACAGAATCGACAAGACCATCAGCGACCACGGATTCTCGGCAAAGCGTATGAGCAAGCCCGACATCAAGAGAATGCTGTCACTGTACTTCGGTACAAGCATTACCGGTGATGAAATCCCCGATGTAGAGGGAGAAAACTATTTTGATGAGGAGGAATTCGATGAAGAATAAGCAGAAAAGAAAAAAAGAATTTACCCCCGAACAGCAGGAACGCATCATCACAAAGGAGTACTTCGACCGCATCGCTCCCGGCGTTGTGCGTTTCTACACCGACCACTATATCTGTGGTAACTTCTACAAATCCTGCTGGGCTGTGACGGAATATCCTCCCACCACAGAGGAAACGGCAATCCTCGCTCACCTTGCTGACAGAAACGGTGTGACCTTGCGTATCTACAACCGCCTGGTCAACAGCATGGAACAGCGTAAGATTGTTCAGCAGGCAATGCGTAAGAACCACATGATGACCACAACTAACGATGTTTCTGAGTCGGTCAAGGCACAGGATAACATCAATGACGTGGTAGAGCTTCTGTCTGAACTTCGCAGAAACAAAGAACCTCTCCTGCACACGGCTGTGTTCATTGAGCTGAGAGCAACGACGGAGGACAAGCTCCGTGAGCTGCAGGCAGACATTCAGATGGAACTTACCAGATCGAAGATTTCTGTTGACAGACTGCTCCTCCGCCAGAAAGAGGGCTTCCTCGCTGTGCTTCCTTGCGGTAATAATGTGTTCGCAAGTCAGTTTGAAAGAGTTCTGCCTGCATCAAGTGTGGCGAATCTGTATCCGCTGAACTACTCAGGCAAGACAGATCAGCACGGATTCTATATCGGTCGTGACAAATACGGCAGCAATGTACTTGTAGACTTCGATAAGCGTACCGAGGACAAGACCAACTCCAATGTTCTCATCCTCGGCAACAGTGGTCAGGGTAAGTCACATCTGTTAAAACTGCTCCTCTGCAATCATCGTGAGGCAGGCAAAAGTGTGTTGGTTCTCGATCCTGAATCGGAATATCAGGAGCTGTGTGCAAACCTCGGTGGTACCTATATCGACATGATGTCGGGTGAATATATGATCAACCCCCTCGAACCCAAAGCATGGGGCGACCAGCGTGACGCTGGACCCATTTCGCGCACGAAGAAAAACTGTAACG
This sequence comes from Oscillospiraceae bacterium, assembly GCA_045592405.1. Classification (GTDB taxonomy): domain Bacteria; phylum Bacillota; class Clostridia; order Oscillospirales; family Ruminococcaceae; genus UBA3855. The sequence continues at coordinate 3,802 of JAZNUR010000045.1, read as the reverse complement.
GAAAGGAAAATGCCCGCGACGATAACGACTCTGTACCGGAAGCCTTCAGGAAGGTTACACGGTTAAGTCAGCACATCAGCTATCTGAAAGACTTTTTCAGAGCCTACAAGGACTTCACCGATGCCGAAATCGACACCATTGAAATCATGCTGATGAAGCTCTATGGCAGATTCGGAATGGATGACAGCACGAACTTTGACAGATTCACAGCCGAGGATTATCCGACTATGAGTGACCTCTACGAGCTTCATTGATATGATGGCTGACAAGAAGCCGGAAAGGAGATCAGGACGCAAGGTAAAACCGACAGAACAGTTCCAGTCGGAACAGCATACCGAGGACTGAAGCCCCACAGTTTGCTCCAGAATCGCTTGTGTGGGCGGACAACGCCCGCTGGTGATAAGCAGATGCCCAACGAACACGAGTGAGTACGGCAGTCGCTTATGCTCAGCAGATGTTGCCTTATGCACTGCGTGCAAGCGGCAACAGGGAGTTTCTGCCGACCTTTGCCGCAGGCATTGGGAGGCAAATCGCCGGCGGAGGTGACTCCACACGGGGTGGGGAGATGCCACAAAGTGGCAGAGGGGACGGGTCTGTTAGACCTCCGCTGGTTTGCAAGTTAAAGCATCGGGGTTGCAGCCCCGATGCAATCACAGCGTTCGGCAAAGCCGACCGCACTTTTCGGGCATTTGCATTTAGGGGTTGTGAATTCGGGAAATATTTGATTTCGGGGTTGTAATGCCCAATTGCACCGAGATTACGGTGAAAACACAGGAGTTGGAGGTGGTTTCTATAGGATTTGAGAATAAGGCGAAGTTTGCACTGTGGGTATATCCGCAAACGCTGAAGGATGTGGGAACGCACTATCGTTATGATAACTGTAAATCGCAAAGCGAGTTCATCGAAAAGGCAATCCGATTCTACATCGGGTATCTTGATGAAGAAAAGAGCGTCAATTATATCTCACCGATGATTACTGAAACAGTGAAAGCACAAATCAATGGTACAGAACAGCGACTGGCTCGTCTGCTCTTCAAGGTTGCAGTTGAGCTTGGCAAACTGACGCATTTGCTTGCGGCGGCGAATGATGTTGATGATGAAACGCTTCGTCAGCTTCATGTCATGTGCATCAACGAGGTGCGTAAAATCAATGGTGTTATTGACTGTGAAGATGCTGTCAGGTATCAGAAAGAGTAAAGAAAAGCCGTATCGGTGTGATACGGCTTGTACATAGTTACTTTAAGATTTCGTTGACCGTTGCTTTAACGGTCTGATAGAATTGTTCTTTCCCAATCAGTGCATAGGATGCGTAATCGTCGGGTTCGTCTGCATCATATGCAATGGAGAACTCAGCTGATTCAATTTGTATATTGATAAAAAGCTGATTACATTCACCATCAACTGCAATGCATTTGTAGTCATCGAGCCAATCAATATGGTATTTCAATTTGTTGATGTGCATCTGCGCAAGTCTTGTATTCAACTCGCCATGCAGATAGTCATAAAGCAGATGATCAAACGGTGTAAACTGATCTGCTGGAATGCTGTCAATGTGATGTGCAATTTTCTTTTTCTTGGTTTGAAACATGATTACACCTCGTGCCTTTTCTTAATCTTCGATTACAGGAATACACGGCGAAAACTCTTTGTCGATCTTATAAATACAATCTCCTCTTTTGAATAAATATATCTGAAACTCATTGTAATGCACGGCATCTTCATCGTCACGAAGATAGATGCACCCATAGCTTCCCGTTGCAACTTTTGAAATGTTTTTGTATGTTTCAATTACAGAGTCAACTTGCTTGGTGTGATGATTAGAACAAAGCAAAGTACGGATAAAGGCTATTCCGTTCATATACTGCAATTCAATATCATTATCGCAGTTTGCAATAATCTTGTTTACTTTTTGATTGATATCCTCGATTTCTGCTTGTGAGAGTAAGTCCTCATCTTTGCAAGTTTCTGAGATAGTTAGCCATCCGTGTAATTCTATCATAATTATCTCCCTTAAGACTTTTGGTGTTTAGAGGGTGAATATCGTTCAATGTGCAAAATCAGTCAATCAGTTCTTCTTCAATTTCCTGATTGGCAATAATCAGCTTGATAAACTCCACAAGATTGTCAGCAACGAAATAAACTTCATTGTCCATCTCGGTGTCTATTCTGACAATGCGAGGTTCGCCGTTTTCATCAACGGATCTGAAATCCATGTAATACATATCGTGACCTGCTGACTGTGTTTCACCGAAAGGAATACCAATGTCAGGATACTGCCATTCTTCCTTCCAGTTGTCAAACATCTCTTCCAGACTGTTGGATGCATCAGCAGTGGGACCGATTCCGTAGATTGTTGTCAGCCAGCTCTCATCCAATTCAATGGAAATCATACCGCCATTCTGAAATCTCAGCAGTTCTATGTATGATGCAGGCATTTTATATCCTAAAGTCTGTTCGGCTCTTGCAATCATCTCATCTGTCAGCTCGCCGAATACATATCGTTTTCCATATTCACTTTCATGATCAAACAGCTTAGTCAGATCAATATCACCAAATAAACTCATGAAATATTCCTCCTTTAATCGCTGAACTATTCTTTATCAAGAATGTTGAGGCACCTGAGATAAACATTATCGAAAAAAGTGCGTTCCCAATTCCAAATATTGCACACATTGGTCCAATGTCAATAAAGTAGACAATAAAAACGAGGAGAACTAAGTAACAAGATCTTCAGCAGCAATGGGCGGGAGCCCATTGTTATGAGAGTGTGGACGCAAAACGTTGTAAAATCCATGAATGTAACGAAACAAAGCGACCTGCAGCTCGGATAATGAAGTGTAAGAACGGCGATTGGTTTCTTCATGCTTAAGATATCTGAAAAAGCATTCCATCACAGCATTATCGTAAGGATAGCCTTTCGCAGAAAACGACTGGATCATACCATGTTGATCCAGAAACTGACGGAACCTCTTTGCCGTAAACTGACTGCCCCGATCCGTATGAAACATTATGCCGGAAGATACGCCTCGTGCCCGAATGGCATCCTCCAGCGTTGCAATGGCAAGGTCGGTGTTGATTCGGGCAGACAGACGAAAGGCTATGATCCTGCGTGAAAACAGATCCATAATGGCACATAGATAATAGAATCTGCCGCCGGCTCTGATGTAAGTAAAATCGCAGACCCAAGGCATATTCGGCTTCTCCGGCTTGAATTGCTGCTGCAGTAGATTTTTGCAGATTCCACCTTCATCATCGGAATGTAATTTCTGCTTCGGCGGCTTAAAAGTGCTCATTTTGGGCAGATTCATCGTTTTCATCAGGCGGTACACTCTGCCGCAGCTGATGTGAATGCGATATTCCCGTGCAAGGCATTCGGTCATTTTCTGTGAACCCAATCGCTTATCACTTTTGAGGTAAAGTGCAAGGATTTTTTGGCGGATCCTTCTGTTTTCAACATCTCTGCGAGAATCTTTTCGGTTGCGGAATTTGTAGTAAGTACTCCGATTGACCCCCAGAACCCGACAAAGTGTAGTCACAGCGTGCTCATGACGCAGCGAATGGACAGCGTTTAGTCTTTGCCTGAGTGTGGCGTGAATATCGCAATGGCTTTTTTAGGATTAGATTTTCCTCTTCCAACTGAGCGTTTCTCTTTTGCAAAGCTTTGATCTGCTCAGCGGTAATGAGAGTGTCATCATCGAGCTTCACTACGGAATACTGCTTGATCCATTTTGCTAAGGCACTGTGGGACACGCCGTATTCCTGCTCGATCTCTGCATAGCTTTTGCCGTTTTGGTGCAGATTT
>JAZNUR010000044.1:0-31073 GCA_045592405.1 Oscillospiraceae bacterium | reverse complement strand
GCAGCCCGCTGCAGCGGATACTCCCGCAGCGAGTGCAAGCCGTTTCTGTGCGTACTGCGGAAAGCCCTGCACGGAGGGACACATCTTCTGTGCACACTGCGGCAAAAAATTATAATTACCTGCACAATTCTGAAAAAACTTTATCAGAATTGACGGGGGTTTACGAAAACTTAACATTATTTGCACAATGTGTAAAAAATAGCGTGGTATAATTATTATGTATTTTTATTTAGATTCTAAAGAAAGGAGACGCCGAAAAACCGGCGGTGAAAAATCTATGAATACTGACATCACACAGAAGAAAAACACCCATATTGCCGTCGTTGTTTCTACGCTTGACCAGGAATATCAGAGTGATATTTTGAGCGGAATCCGGCAGTTTGCCTTTGCCAATCATATTACACTGGAGCATTTTGTCGCTTTTGGTAATGTCGGCGGCGATATGCGTCACGACTCGGGCGAATACAATATTTTTGCACTGGCTGATTTCAAGCAATTTGACGGTGTAATTCTTATCATCAATACCATCCAGCTTGCGGACTACATGGAGAATGTACTTTCCCGTGTTCGAGAAGCAGGGATTCCTGCGGTCTGCATCGACAAGGATGTTCCCGATCTGTATTCCATCTGCATTGACAATGAAGCAGCGATGCGTGGCATGATGAACCATTTTATTCATCACCACGGTTTCCGCCGAATCAATTACATATCCGGTCCGCAGGACAACATCGACAGCATTCAGAGACTGCAGGCTTACCGCAGTGCACTGGAGCAGAACGGAATCCCCGTAGAGGAAGAGCGTATCTATCACGGTAATTTCATTGCAAGGGATGGCAGGGAGGCTGTCAGCCGATTCCTGCGTTCCGAGCTGGAGTTTCCGGAGGCGATCGTTTGTGCGAACGATTCTATGGCGATTTCCGCAATGAATGCCTTGACAGCACATGGCGTCAGAGTACCGGAGGATGTGGCAGTTTCGGGATTTGACTATATCTTCAACGCACGCAATTATTCGCCCGCACTGACATCGGTGCAGCGACCTCTGGAACGTGCAGGCCAGCTTGCCTGTCAGAAGATTCTCAATCATATCCGGGGCGTGGAGCAGGAGCGATATACGGTTCTGGAAACACACTGCTGTTTCTCCCAGAGCTGCGGCTGCAATGAAACACACATCATGCCCACGGATGAGTTCAAGAAGCAGAATTTCAGTGTGCTGGAATCCTTCTCGAATGACGTGACGATGGTCAGCAAGATGGCAACGGCACTTGCCGAATGCGACAATCTGGAAGAATGCAACGTCATGCTGCAGCGTCATATTCCGTCGATCAGCTGCAAGGAATTCTACCTGTGTCTGTGCGACAGCTGGAAACAGGACATCATGATGGATGAAACAGAAGAAAACTTCCTGATGCATATTCTTTCTCCCGATGAATATATCGTTTCGGGATTCGGGGAATACATTCAGGTACCCTTCGCCTACAAGAACGGCGAATTCATTCAGGTGCCGGATTTCCACGTGAGCGAAATGCTGCCGGGACTTTTCGATAAGCACAATGATCCCGGAAACTATTATTTTGTTCCGCTGCATTTCCGTGAACGCTGCATGGGCTATGCAGTCATCAAGGACAGTGAATTCCCCACATCCAGCAAATTGTTCCACACAACGATCGTGAACATTGCCAATGCTCTTGAGAGTGTGCGGAAGATCGTCTGCCTTGACAGAGTCACGCAGAAGCTCAACAAGCTGTACACGATTGATCCTCTTGCAAACATCAACAACCGCAACGGTTTCCGTATCAGCACGCAGCAGCTCTACAGCTACTGCATCAATACGCAGAAGCCCGTCATGCTGATGTTTCTGGATATGGATGGTCTGAAGCAGATCAACGATAATTTCGGACACAAGGAAGGCGACCGTGCCATTGCGACAATGGCGGAGGTACTGCGTGCAGCCTGCACCAACGGTGAGATATGCTGCCGTTTCGGCGGTGATGAATTCATCATCTTTGCGGCGGATTACACGAAGGAACGTGCGGAAGCACTGACACGCAAGATATACCAGATGCTTGCAGAAGTGAACGAAACCGAGAATCTGCCGTATGAGCTGGCGACCAGCAGCGGTTATCATATTGCCGTGCCGGATCGCAGTGTGGACTTGTTCCAGCTGACGACCATTGCCGACAATGTGATGTATGCCGAGAAGAAAAAGAAGAAAACCTCCCGCTACCTGAAACGCCGCATGGAACTGCCCACACAGGGCACAGCGGATGCTCAGAATACGGAAAGCGATACATAAAATGAACTCCCGTTTCGGAAGAAACGGGAGTTTGTCTTGTAGAAAAAGCCTTTTTTCTTAGAGATAGGGATCCTGTCATTGCCCCCACCCCAACCCCTCCCCGAGGGGAGGGGCTATATTGTGAGGGTACTGCGTACCCACACCCGCCAAAAGGCTATCGCCTTTTGAATCCATGGTTTTGGGGTAGTTTCTCTTTTTTATCCGCCGCTTTTGATGATCGGCATCACGTCCTTAAACGGAATCCAATCCTTCACGGTATCGCCCTTGACCTTGCGAATCATGATCATCGGCAGGTGGCTGCCCTCGCCGGGGAGAACTTCATTGTTCAGACCGCTGTTTTCAAAGCAGATGTAGCCGTCCTCCAACGGAATGGGAGCTGCACCAAACAGATAGGGCAGTCCATCGGCGGGGACATTGTAGACATACTCGATGATATCAAGGTTGTTCCGGTCGAAATCGGGAATCTCCGTGAGTGTGCCGGCTTGAACATCCACCGTGAAGCCACGTGTTTCGTCCGAACTTGCCGTACACAGAAGCTTGACTTCGCCGTTTTCCCTGTAAGCGGAAAGCCCCACACCGTTCCAGCCATCCATACCATGGGCAATGCCGGCGTTTGTAAAGGTTTCGGTGATGTTTGCGGAGAATGTGATTTCCCCCTTGTTGAAATCGAAGATGAAGAGTCCGTCCATACCCTCGGTGAACACGCAGTAATCGTCGTTTCCGTAGATGAAATACGGGAATTCCGAACCGAAATATACACGCCCCAGCCACTCCTCGGTCGGAGGGAGGATTTCAAAGGTGGTCGGTGCAAACTGCGTTTGCAGTATCGTGTGAGCAAAGGTTTCCAGTGCAGAGGGGTCTGCAAGCTGATAGTCGGTGCCGTTGATGACACCATTGAACAGCTCCATTTTTGAGCCGTCCTTGAAATTGATCAAGAAATACGTAGGATAGCCGCCATATACGATTTCTTCGCTGCGTGCAACGATTTCCTGCTCACGCAGAAGCTCCAGAAACTTTCCAACCTGTCTTTGGTCCAGCGTTACCAGTTCTTCCTCGCCGTATCCCAGGCGTACAACGAGCAGATCTTCCACCGTAAGCTTGCGGAAGGTGTCGGGAGTGATGTCCGTGATTTCCTGCCCCATCAGATATTCGCCATACTTGACAAGCGTCTGGATCGTACCATCTACCCTGAAGCCCAGACCGTTGAGATAGACCATATCCGACTGCTGACCGAGGGAGAGTGTCAGTTTCGTACCGTCATTCATGGTGATGTACCACTGCATATAAGCCCCCTTGTCAAGCTTCAGATTGCTCTGACAAGTGTATGGGGTAAGCCGTGCACGATCAAGAAACTGTGAAATTTCAGATTTTTTGAGCTCCACCCTATCCATGCCCTCAATTTCCACGGACATCTGTGCAATAGCCTCCGCCTGCATCGTCTGAAACGGGTTATCTTCGATCAAAACCGACAGATCCATCGTCGGAGCTGTTGCATCCGGTTGTACCGGAGCATTGGGCTGCGGCAGTCCCCCACGCATTACAAACGGCACGGCGATTGCACCGCCGACGAGCACAAGGCAGGCGGCAGCAGGGGCAATCCAGCTGAAATTTCTTCGTTTTGGAAGCTCCGTGACATTTTCATCCAGCAAAGCCTCGTCAAGATCGCCGATGGCTTCAAATAAATCTTCCTGTTTCATATCGTGAATCCCTCCTGTTCCAGATGCTGACGCAGTTTTCCTCTGATCCGTGCAAGCAGGACGGAGCAGTGATTTTTCGTCAGATCGAGTTGCTGGGCGATTTCGCCCATATTTTTTGCATAGAAATACCGCTGTACAAACAGATTTCGTTCCCGTGAGGGAAGTGCTGCGACAAATTCGGACAGACAACGGCGGAGTGCACGGTTTTGCAGCTCACTCTCCACATCGGCAGTATCCGCCACGCATTCGGCAAGCTCATCGAGAACTGCGGCAATCTCACCGCCGCCCCGTTTTTCACTTGTCCGCTGCTTGTAGCGGTCAAAAGCGAGATTGCGGATGATTTTTGCACCAAAGAGCTTGAACCGCACGGGCTTCTGCGGCGGTATCGAATTCCAGATACGCAGCATTGCCTCGTTCAGGCATTCCTCCGTATCCTCTGCATTTTTGAGGATGTTATCGGCAATCGTGCGGAAGTAGACGCCGTATTTCTGCTGTGTCTGGGCAATCGCCGATTCACTGCGTTCGAAATACAGTTCAATAATTTTGCTGTCATCCATTGGCATTCCCTCCTTTCATACAATAGGACGAAATTTCTATGCAAATATTACAGAGGTGGAAGGATTCTATATCAGAAGAACCGCAAAATGGGAAGTGGGGCGAAAGCCCCACAGAGGGGTTAGGGTACGAAGTCCCCGAACGATAGCCCCTCCCCTCGGGGAGGGGTTGGGGTGGGGGTAATTACAGGATGCCTATCTATAAGAAAAAGGACTTTTTCTACAAGCAAAAGCTCCCTGCCGACTGACAGGGAGCTTCAAATTTTATCAATAGCCCTCCATCGGAGCCTCACCCTGTTCAGGAGCCTGTGTTGCAGGCGGATCCGTTGCAGGAGGATCTGTCGGCTGCGGAGGATTGGTTTCCGGAGGAGCTGTCACAGCCACTGTGGTAGTGGTTGTGGTTTCCGTCGCCGTGGTAGTTTCGGCGGTGGTGGTTTCAGGATTGCTTGCGTAGTAGATCTTCAGGGTGTCATCGCCCGTCAGGTCGAACATATCGCCTGCCTCCATATTCAGTTCAATGACCTTGCCGGATTCGAACTTGTAATTCGTAACAGCCTCAGTGACGTAGAAATCACGCAGACCGAGTGCGTCCAGTTCCTTTTCGTAATCCTTGAGCGTTTTGCCCTCATACTGCGGAATCTTCACCTTGGACGGACCCTTGCTGACAACCACCTGCATGGTGATGCCGCTTGTAAACGGAGTACCCGCCTCAATGGACTGTTTGGTGATCAAGCCTGCCTTGTGCTCGTCGCTGTATTCATAGGTCGCTTCGAGATAGATCCAGCCTTCTGCTTCAAACTGACGCTTCTTGGTTTCAAAATCCCTGCCTACCAGATCGGGCATGGTGCTGTCACCGAGGGATTCCGTTGTGTCGGAGGTTTCCATCGGATTTTCGGTCACGATGTTGTCCAGCGTTTCCACAGTGGAAGTTGTGGTTTCGATCGGACGGCTGTTGTTGCTGCCGGCGAGCGGCCCCATATCGAGAAGATTCAGCACAACGATGGCAATGACAAGCAGTACGCAGGTCAGAAGAACACCGATGATGATCGGAATCTTGATGCGGTCGATCATGCTGTCACGGTCCTCGACATCGTAATCGTCATAATCGTCGTAGTCATCCTCATAACTGGGCTGCGGCGGCTGTACACGCTTTACCTGCTGCGGTCTGGGACGATGGACGGGTTCTACGGGAATCGGCTTTGGTTCGGGTTCCGCCGGCTGTTCAAACAGCTGTGTTACCAGTTCCGTCACCGTCTGGATTCTGTCTGCTCCGAACAGATTCATACCACGCATGATCACACGGGACACATGGCGGGGAATGTTGGGATTCATTTCAAACGGTTCACAGAGGTTGTCGTTCTCCATACGGCCGGGAGCCTCCGTGGGCTTGCATCCTGTCAGAATGCGGTAGAGTACGGCACAGATGCCGTACACATCCGTCCAAGTACCCTGACGGGTGCTGGGGGCATACTGCTCGGGAGCTGCGTACCCGTGGAAAATCTCGCTGGGCAGCTCGGTATGTGCGGTACGCACCGTGGAAATGGAGAATCCGCAAAGACGAAGCTCGCCCTTGGGAGTGACATAGATCGTGTCGGGGCTGATGGCACGGTGAATAACGCCGTTGTTATGCATCAGGCTCAGTGTGGTAAAGAAGGGCGGGAACATTTCGGAAACCTGTTTCCATGTCAGCTCGCCTGCGTTATCCTTGAGGAAGTCCACAAGCTTGATGCCCTCCAGATATTCATAGACCGCATAGGTCGTGTTGTTGGTCGCAAACAGATCCAGTGTAGGGTTGATATGCGGCAGACTCCGCATCTGTGCCAGCAGTTTGTTCAGCTCTGTAAATTCCGCCATCAGTGCCTTGTACTGCACAACATGACTGGGATTTACGCTGATGGTTGCCTTACCCTTGACACGCACGCAGAGTCCCTGCGGCATATACTCACGGATCAGCACCTTGCAGCCGATGGATTTGTTATAACCGATGTAGGTAGCACCTTCACTGTTGTGTCCGAGCAATGCACCGACGGCATAGCGTTCGTTGAGAACCGTGCCGGGTGCTATGTAATTTTTGTCATAGGGCGTACCCTCGGCATAGCCGCAGTTATGGCAGACCTTTTCTGTTTCGGGCTTAAATTGCATACAGCCGTAACAAAGCTTTCTCTCTCCCATTCGTCTGCTCCTTTCCGATAATATGGTAACCTCCTTGCGGAGGGAATACACTTATGCAGTGCTGTGAAACCGCAAAAACGCAGCAGCAGTATCAGCACGCCATTTTTCCATTATTATTGTAACAGTTTCCGGAACGAATGTCAACCGTTTTCCGGCATTGCACCCAACTTCCCCAATGAATTGTATTTGTTTTGTAACATTCTTTAATCTTTCGCAATCTAATTGCCGTAATTCGTCATTTTTGGGGATTTTCGAAAAATCTGCCGCGTTACCCCAAAAACGTCCACAAAGCATCCCCGATCAGCACGAGCATACAGAGCGTTCCGACTGTCTGTACGAGCCACGAGGGGGATTTTTCCTGAAATTTCTGCATCAGCGGATCCAGTCCCTTGACCAGCAGCAGGCTCATCACGCCGAAAATCAGGCTGCTCGGCAGCGAGATTCTCCCCTCGAAATCCAGCCACCAGTGGCTGTAATCCCAGAGGGATTCGCCGAAGATCCATTCCAGCAGGTAGGAGCACACGAGCTCCAGAACGGTCGTGAGGATGACGCTTCCGAAAAATACCGAAGCCCAGTCCTTTCGTTTGCGAAACAGCAAAAGCAGAGCAAGGCCGCCGAATCCATAGATCGGCAGCAGCGGCAGATGCAGCACACCACGCTCCTGATAATAGCCGTACATCAGCAGGTACAGCATGATCTCGTACACCCATCCGGCAAAGCAGCAGATGGTGAATTCCACAGCAAGGCGGCAAATCGTTGTATATCTTTCTTTGTTTGACATAGAATCTCCTCATGAAAAGCATTCCCCCGCCAAAGGCGGGGGAATACGCACAAAATCAAATACAGTGATGGTTTTTAGCCAAGCTGAGCCAGTTCTTCATCGGTAGCAAGGCTAATGCCTGCGGCATTGAGAACCTCGGTTGCCTTTACTTCGTCATCCACGTGCAGAACGATGTAAGCACACTTGCCGATAATGGTGATGCAGGCATAGAGGTAGTCGATGTTGATCTTGGCATCGGACAGAACCTTTGTAATGACACCCAGACCGCCGGGCTGATCCGGAATTGCAGCACACATAACCTTGGTGATGCTGGACATCAGACCCTTTGCACTGAGCATCGCCTGTGCCTTCCGGCAGTCGCTGACGATCATGCGTACAATGCCGAAATCCTGTGTGTCAGCCAAAGACATTGCACGGATGTCAATACCGCCCTCTGCGAGGGTTTCTGTTACCTTGACAAGCTGTTCGGGCTTGTTTTCCATAAAAATTGAAAGCTGCTGTGTAGTCATGATATCTTCCTCCTTTGATATGCCTTTTTAGGGCTAATAATAGACAATTGTACCGGATGTGATCTTGTGCATCATTTATGAGGATACTGTTTTCTCATACCCCTTGCCCAAGAATGATTGCCTTGCATTCTTAACGTTTCGCCTTTGTCCCCACAGGGGGCAATGGCGAAACGCCACGGGATTCCAAAGGGATGCACATCCCTTTGGCAGGGGGTGCGGGGGACGGAGTCCCCTGCAAAACTACGCACTAAACTCATATCCCAGAGCGAATGCTTTTTTATTCATCTCCCAGAACTGGGGCTTCACGGTCTGTTCGAGGGCAGCGATCCACTTATCATATTCGATATGGAAATGCTTTGCGAGCTGTCCCATCAAAACGATATTTACGGCTCTTGCGGAGCCTGCCTCAATGGCAAGAGAAAGAGCGTCAAATGCTTCGAGCTTTACATTTTTCTCACGCAGTTCAACCAGAATTTCCGTCGGATACTCTGCCGCACCCGTAATAACGGGCATCGGATCAATACGCTGTGTGTTGGTGATCAGCACACCGTCCTGTTTGAGGAGGGAAGCCCAGCGAGCTGCCTCAATGCGTTCAAATGAAACGATGTAGTCTGCTTCACCGGTCTGTACTACGGGAGAATATACCTTTTCGCCGTAGCGTACATAGGTGATGACCGAGCCGCCTCTCTGGCTCATGCCATGCACTTCGGAAACCTTAATATCATAGCCTTCGTTCATCAGTACTCTGCCCAGCAGCTTGCTGGCAAGCAGAGAACCCTGACCGCCGACACCGCAGATCACAATGCCTTTTGTGTCCATAATTATAACTCCTTTACTAACAAATTAACCGAAATTTGTAAAAAATCCTATCTGATCGCCTTAACAAATGTACCAAAAGCCCCCAACAGACTGAACAAATAACCAAGTCCCAGATCTTTGAGAAACTCAAACTGTAAATCGGTAATGAAAAGAATGGAATACAGCTGCGTGATGCTTAGTGTGAGATCCTGCAAAACCTCATTCACTACTACTGCCCATGTAAGGTGTACACCGGCATAAATGGCAAGGATCATAATCACGCCGCAAGCGATCAGTCCTGCTTTGTCGATCGTACCGCCCAGCTTGTCATATCCAATCACAATGCCAAGTGCAACAAGTGCTCCAACAGCTGCCGCTGTTACGCCGAAATATCCCAGAAGCACCCAGAGTGCGATGCCCGGAATACTGCCGATCACTGCCCCCAATATGCCTTTCGGCAGACTTGATCTTTCTTCCATATCCCATATCCCCCTTGTCAGTTACTCCGTAATTGCATCGAATGCACACAGCTGCATACAAACGCCGCAGCCTACGCAGAGGGTGGTGTCAATGGCAGCCTTGCCATTTTCCATATGGATTGCAGGGCAGCCCATCTTCATGCACTTCTTGCAGCTCTTGCACTTGTCGGCATCCACCTTTACAGGGGGTTTTGCCTTAACGGACTTGAGCAGTACGCACGGACGGCGGGAAATGATCACGGACGGTTCCTCTGCTGCCAGTTCTTCCTTCAGTGCCTTTTCGCATTCGTCGAGATTGTAAGGATCCACCACACGCACACGGTTGATGCCGAGTGCATGGCAGAGGGCTTCCAGATCAATTTTCGTTGCCGGATCACCCTTGATATTGTACCCTGTGGTCGGATTCTGCTGGTGGCCTGTCATACCCGTGATGGAGTTGTCCAGAATCAGAACTGTGGAATTTGAGCCGTTGTAGGCAATGTTGGCAAGTCCCGTCATGCCGGAATGCATGAATGTGGAGTCACCGATGACTGCAACGCTCTTTCCTTCCATTTCACTGCCGCCTGCCTTGTTGAAGCCGTGCAGACCGGAAATGGACGCACCCATGCAGAGTGTGGAGTCCAGAGCACACAGCGGAGGCTGTGCACCGAGCGTGTAGCAGCCGATATCGCCGAGAACGTTCACCTTATTTTTTGCCAGCACATAGTACATACCTCTGTGCGGGCAGCCTGCACACATTACGGGCGGACGCATGGGAATCGCAGTGTCCGCAGCCGTGCATTCCTTTGCAGGCATACCAAATGCAGCAGCAATGCTCTTCTGGGAATATTCACCCAGCGGTGTGAACATTTCCTTGCCGATGCAGTCCACGCCGATATTTCTGCAGTGGGTTTCGATGATGCCGTCGAGTTCCTCAACAACATAGAGCTTTTCTACTGCTGCAGCAAAACCCTTGATTTTCTGAACGGGCAGCGGATGTACCATACCGAGCTTCAGCACGGAAGCCTTATCGCCGAACACTTCCTTGACATACTGATAGTTTGCACCGGAAGTGATGATGCCGATCTTGGTATCGCCCATTTCAATGCGGTTGACGGGAGCGGTTTCTGCATATTCGACGAGCTTTGCGGTTCTTTCCTCCACGATGGGATGACGGCGGATGGCATTGCCGGGCATCATGATGTACTTTGCGGGATTTTTCTCGTAGGGCTTAACCTCGGGAACAATGCGTTCCTCCTGCTCTACGACGCTCTGTGCGTGTGCAATTCTTGTGCAGATACGCAGCAGACAGGGCGTATCAAATTGTTCGGAGATCTCAAAGCCGAGCTTTGCAAATTCCTTGCACTCTGCGGAATCCGCAGGTTCGAGCATCGGCACCTTTGCACCGATGGCGTAGTGACGGGAATCCTGCTCATTCTGGGAAGAATGCATTCCGGGATCGTCCGCTACGCAAACGAGCATACCGCCGGTCACACCCGTGTAGGACAGGGTGAACAGGGGGTCTGCAGCAACGTTCAGACCTACGTGCTTCATTGCACAGGCAGTACGAACACCACGCAGGGATGCACCGAAAGCAGCCTCCATAGCGACTTTCTCATTGGGTGCCCATTCGCAGTACATTTCGTCGTATTCTGCGGCAAATTCGGTGATTTCTGTACTGGGTGTGCCTGGGTAGCTGGAAACTACCTGACAGCCGGCTTCGTACAGACCTCTGGCAACGGCTGCGTTGCCGATCATCAATTCTTTCATTGGGTTTCCTCCTGATTATAGCAATTTTATATGATTAACTTGAATATAATCCGTCAACGTCGACAAAACACGATTTCGGGTTCTTTTCGTTATAAATGACAGTCACATTGTCCCCGATAGAAAGCTTTAAAGGATCCTCATTTGTTCCCACAGCAGTCAAGGTTTCCCCGGTATCGGGTAAGGTATAGGTGCAGGTCACAATGAATCTTTTGGGAGCATCACTAATAAGTGGACGTTTTTGGGAGCCGGATCCGATGCTGATCATAGACATTATCTTGAGTGCTTCCGGCGAAATTATATCGTCACCATTCTCAACCTCTGTTATGTTGGTAACCACCCCCGTGATAATGCTGGTTTTGATTCCCTGGGGATTGAATAATGCACAGAGGAAGAAGTAAATGAATACAGTAAATGCAAAAAATCCGCCAGGAAGAAAAAATATCAAAGAAATAAGAAACGCTGCCTCTTCCGTTTCGGGGTTATCTTTAAAATAAATAAACGAGATGATGCCGCCCCCAAGCAACAATAGGGAAAGTATCACCATATGTAGGATCGAAGATTTCGGTTTATTCATAGCATTCTCCAAGTAAATCAATCACGGATATATGGCAGTATACCGTCAACATCGACAAAGGACGCTTCCGGATTCCTTTTGTTATAAAGAACATTCACTCCATCTCCAACGTTAAGTTTCAAGGGCCTATCGTTGACTCCCTTAGCTATCACTTCCTCACCTGTTTTGGGTGACATGAACGAGCAGGTTACGATAAACCTTTGTTGAGCTACTCCGATCGTCAGACCACCACGTCTACGAGGTCCGTTGCCGATCATAGAAAGCACCTTGGCTACTTCCGGAGAAAGTACCTCTTCAGCACCTGGAACTGCTGTTATGTCGGTAACCACGCCGAAGATATAATTGTCTCCACGACTTCGCCTCCAATTAATGATAAAGGAAGCTATCATGACAGCATACATACCCAGAACCATAAGCAAGAACGCCGTATTACTTTGAGGAGCCAAATGCTTAATGTACTCTCCGATCGTCGTAAAATCATATATGATTTCCTCTGTGCGGGGGTTGTAATAGATCGTGATGGTGCTGCCCTTTTTTACAAGTGCATTTCCTTTCAATGGCTTCGTGATTGCAGTTTCGTTGTATTCAAATCGGACATTTGTGAAACAAGCGGGAAAATCCCAGCTGATATTTTCTACCTGTGCAGCCACACACACATAACCTTTCGGCGGTTGGGGTGGAAGATCACTTTTTACGTTCCAATCGTACATAAATGCAACTGCCCCACCGAGCAATAATGCCACTATCGTAAATGCCACCATGCCTATAATTAGGTCAGTTCGTTTTGATGTCCCTATCATCATCATCATTACCTCACTTTATTCAAAATTCATCATATATCAATCACGGATGACGTGGGATTTTTTTTGTAATAATACACATCCACGAATTGTCCTTCATAAACCTGTACATTTGAAGGGACATCACGATAGATGGTTACAGGCATTCCGGTATCGGGTGATGTAAAGGTACAGATTATGCGTTTTCGGGTAATATTCCTCTTTGTGTTCATGCGATCGAAGCGGGAAACATATTTGACCACTTTACGTTCCTGTATTTCAACGACCACACCGGAGACGAGATTTTCTTTACGATAGAAGTTTCGTTCGGTACGGAGGACAAGAATCGTTGGAAGAATAAAAAAGAAAATACTCACCGTTAAAATAGTCACAGACGGGAGAAACTCGATTTTTGAAATCAGATTCTCAAACGCCGTATTGTTCCGCTTGACTTTACCCGTATAGGGATTGTACAAAACTTCGATGTTATCCCCAGCGGATTTAAAGAAAGCATCTGCCACATAACCTTTTACTGTTTTGCCCTCGTATTCAAATTGGACGTCTGCACGAAATGACTCACTTATGGATTCCACTCTTGCATCCACAATCACAAAGCTGGGCGGAATTTCGATCGGCTCATGATTGATAGCGGTATGAATGAACCATAATATGCTCGATCCAAAAGTCAGCAAAGAAAATATAATCAAAACAATGATCGAGACTTTTCGGCTTTCCATAGAATCCTCCGTTCTATCCCCAACCCATCACACATCCATCACGGATGCGGCAGGGGCCTTTTTGTTATAATAGACCGGCACGCTCTGACCAACGTTGAGCGACAGCGGATGTTTTGTGGTTGTGCTGATCGTCACAGGCACGCCGGTATCCGGAATCATAAAGGTGCAGATCACCGTTTTCAGATAGGTGCCGTTCGAGGCGACATTCTCTGTGATCTCGATGATCGTGCCGGAAATGCGGTTTTTCTCACGATACAGAGATAATTTTTTGACTGCGTACAGAACCGCCACAAGGAAGATTCCACCGCCGATCAAAAAGCAGACAATGGCGGGACCATAGAAGAGAATGTATGTAAATGCTGTTTCAAAATCCGAGAAGTCATTCTTTACCTCATGAGTTGTAGGATTGAAGTAAACCTCAGCAGTCCCTCCTGTTTTCAAAAAAGGATTGCCCTCCACTGTTGTGGCGATGGTTTCTCCGTCATATTCAAACTCGACGTCAGCCGTATAAGTTGTTACAATTACCCTTGAGCCGTCGTTTAATGTATCCTCATTTTTGTAGGTGTCGGTGTTTACAACCTGTGCTTCTACCAATACAAATCCGTTGGGTGCACTGGAAGCCTCCATTGTGGGGGTTTTGATAAAAATGACGAACCCAATTGCAAAAAACGGCAGGGAAAGGCACAGTATGAACGCAGCGATGATAAGAGCAGCTTGTTTTTTTGTCATAATACCTTGCCTTTCTTATGCAGCACGGCTATACAGAAAGCCGTCGGTTTACTCCTCTTCGTTTCTCTTGTCAATGATACGCTTTGCCTTGCCTTCGTATCTCTGAATGGATCTGGGAGCAACGAGTGTTACCTTTGCCTGAATGCCGAGAACGGTTTTGAGCTTGAATGCAGCGTCCTTCTGCAGACGTTCGAGATCCGCAAAGTTCTCCAGCAGACCGGTATCATTGATCTCAATGCGGACTTCCAGATAGTCCGTGTAGTTCTTTCTTGTCAGCACCAGCTCATAATGCGGCGAAATACCGTCGATCGTTGCCAGAACGCTTTCGATCTGGGACGGGAATACGTTGACGCCGCGGATCTTGAGCATATCGTCGCTTCTGCCCTGTACCTTTTCCATGCGGACATGAGTTCTGCCGCATTTGCAGGTATCATAGTGCAGACGAGTGATGTCCTTTGTACGGTAGCGGAGCATCGGGATGCCTTCCTTTGTGAGGGTTGTGATGACCAGCTCACCCTTTTCACCGGCGGGCAGAACCTCGCCCGTTTCGCTGTTGATGATCTCCGGCAGGAAGTGATCCTCGGCAATGTGCAGACCGCAGCGGAATTCGCATTCGCCCGAAACACCGGGACCCATCAGCTCGCTCATGCCGTAATTATCCGTTGCAAACAGTCCGAAGCCCTTTTCGATCTTGTCACGCAGGGCATCCGTGCAGCCCTCGGAACCGAACAGACCGATGCGAAGTTTCAGCTCATCATTGGAAATTCCCATATCATGGGCAACCTCGCTCATGTACATCGCATAGGACGGGGTGCTGATGAGAACGGTTGCACCAAAATCCTTCAGGATCATTGCCTGCTTCTGTGTGTTGCCGGACGAAATCGGAATGACAGCACAGCCAAGCTTTTCCAGACCGTAATGCAGACCGAGAGCACCTGTGAACAGACCGTAGCCGAACGAGATCTGAGCTACGTCGTCGTCATTCACACCGACTGCCGCACAGAATCTTGCGACGCAGTCGCTCCAGTTGTTGATGTCGTTTTTGGTGTATCCCACGACTGTGGGCTTGCCCGTCGTACCGCTGGATGCGTGGATGCGGACAATATCCTTCATCGGTACTGCAAACAGTCCGTAGGGGTAGTTGTCACGAATATCCGCCTTGGTGGTGTACGGTATGTACTGAATGTCGGACAGGCACTTGATCTTATCGGCGGTAACGCCCGCTTCCGTGAGCCGTTTGTTGTAGAACGGCACGTTCTTCATGCAATAGTCCACAAGATGCTTCAGACGTTCGAGCTGCAGGGCTTCAATGTCCTTGCGGTGCATGGTTTCTATGTCTTTCTGAAAAAACACAATATTTCCTTCTTTCATATAATTTTGCAAATGAAAACTGCATTTGCGTATAATTTGCACGATTATACATATTATAGCATTTTTTCGCAGGGGTGTCAAGCATATCCAATCGGCAAAAATATACCGAAATCGCAGAATACGGCGAATTATCGGGGCTGCGGCAAAAAAGCAGTCCGATAGAAAAGTTTTGCAAAAACTATTCCATTTTTCTGCAAAATCTGGTATAATAAAAATAAGGCTCCGAAAGGGGTATGCAATACAGAATATCAATCAAGTAAGGATGAATGATTTGAATAAATACAAAAAGCTTGCCATGAACACGGCGGTCTTTGCCATTGGTTCGTTTGGCTCCAAGATAATGCTGTTTTTGCTGAACAGGCTCTACACGCACAATATCGCCTCGGGGGATAACAGTACCAAGTCGCTGCTGGAGAATACGGCTAATTTTCTGATTCCCATCGTGACGCTGTCCATTGCCGAAGCGGTGATCCGCTACGGTCTTGACAGGGAATTTGATAAGCGAGAGATCTTCACCTCCGCCTGCGTGACGGAGATCGGAGGAGTGATCGGGCTTGTGCTGCTCTCACCCCTGCTGACGCTCCTGCCCTATGCCGACGGCTATGTCATTTATCTGATCCTCTATATCATCGCCTCGTCCTTCCGGCAATTGAGCTCACAATTTGTCAGGGCACGGGGTATGGTACGGCTTTTTGCACTCGACGGCATTCTTGCCACGCTCACCCTGTTCTGCTTCAATGTGCTGTTCATATCCGTAATGGGGCTGGGCGTCATGGGCTTCATGCTGTCGGTCATTCTTTCTGACTTCCTGTCGGGTGTATTCCTCTGGATCACCGCCAAGCTCTGGCAGTTCTTCAATATCCGCCTGTACAACGGCGAGATTACCAAGATGATGCTGCGGTTTTCCATTCCGATGATTCCCACGGCAGTACTGTGGATCATCACGGGATTCT
Organism: Oscillospiraceae bacterium; assembly: GCA_045592405.1. GTDB lineage: Bacteria > Bacillota > Clostridia > Oscillospirales > Ruminococcaceae > UBA3855. The sequence goes on along the minus strand of JAZNUR010000044.1, from coordinate 14,898 downwards.
CCGACCGACTCTTTGTCCGCTATATGGACGGCTATGCCGTCAGTGCCGATGTCGGCGAATCGGCGGCGGGCGTGTATGATGCGGCATCGAAGGTGCCCAATCTCATCTCAATGGTATCCACCATCTTCTTTCAGGCGTGGAATATGTCCGCCATTACCGAAAACAACAGCAAGGACAGGAGCAATTTCTACTACCGTATTTTCTCCGCTTACCAGTCCATGATGTTTCTGGCGGCTGCGTTTATGATCGCACTCGTAAAACCGCTTTCGCTGATTCTCATTGATTCGAGCAATGATCCGGCATATGCGATGGCGTATCAATATATGCCCGTGCTGATCATTGCAGTACTGATGATGAGCTTTAACCAGTTCCTCAGCAGTATTTACACAGCAACCAAGAAAACCACTCACAGCTTCTGGACAAGTCTGGTGGCTGCGGTGACGAACCTGACGCTCAACGTCGTGCTGATCTACTACTACGGTGTGCATGGGGCGGTTATTGCAACCTTTATCAGTTATTTTGTATGCTATCTCATCCGCATTGTGGATACAAGACGGCTGATCCCATTCAAGGTGCACCATATGCGGTTTATTCTGAATCTTGTGATTCTCTTTGCCATGAGCATTGCGGCGATTTTTGAGCCGCCGTACCTGATTCCGTTCCAGATCGTGCTTGTCGTTTTCATGTGCGTGTTCAATTTCTCTGCGATCATGCAGACCGTGAAGAAGATCATCAAAAGAGGGTAGTATTTTTAGTAGTTAGGAATCCGGCAATGAAACACAGATACTTTTTGAGGGGACAGCACTCTGTAGCCGCCCCTCCCCCTGCCCCCTCCCCAAGGGGAGGGGGAGCTTGAGCCGGTGCTCTGCACCGGCTCAGGCAAAGGCGATTGCCTTTTGCATCCGTTATCAAGGTTTCATTGCCGAAGCAGTAAAAGGAGGGTATTTCTATGTCAACACCACATCTGCAAGGAAAAAAGGGCGACTACGCCCCGATTGTTCTCATGCCCGGCGATCCGCTGCGTGCGAAATTCATCGCCGAAACCTATCTCGAAAACCCCGTCTGCGTCAATGAGATCCGTGGAATGCTCGGCTATACGGGCACTTATCATGGCATTCCCGTATCCGTGCAGGGCAGCGGCATGGGCATTCCGTCCATCGGAATTTATTCCTACGAGCTGTTCCATGAATTTGACGTGCAGGCGATCATCCGCATTGGTACGGCGGGCGGCATTGCTCCCGAGGTGCAGCTGCGTGACGTAATTCTTGCACAGGGTGCGTGCACGAATTCGAGCTTTGCCCACCAGTACAATCTCCCGGGAACCTACGCTCCCATTGCGTCCTTCCGCCTGCTTTCCGCCGCTGCGGAAACCGCAAAGGCTCAGGGACTTCCCATCCGTGTGGGGAATCTCCTGTCCTCCGACACGTTCTACGATGATGCGAATTCTCTTGCAGTCTGGAGAAAAATGCACGTTCTGGGCATTGAAATGGAATCCGCAGGGCTTTATATGAATGCTGCCCGTGCAGGCAAGGAGGCACTGTGCATCTGCACCGTATCCGACTGCCCGCTTGACGGACAATTCACCACACCCGAGGAACGTCAGACGGGATTCCGTGCCATGATGGAGCTTGCACTGGGCACTGTGGAGGCTCTTGGCGGCAAGTAAAAGAAAAAAAGAATATATTTTACCTAATTTTTCTAAATTATTTAAGAAAACTTTAAGGTTCATCGTTTATGATAAAAGTGGATTTAGTAATCCCCCAATTCCCCCCACTGTTATCATTTTATCTCTCTTGAAAGCGGTGCCTTGCGGCACCGCATTTTTTTGCGGCAAGCTGCCGCTGATGATGTATTTCCCTGAAAATGAGGTGAGCAGAATGGAACAGGCAAAGCTTGACCGCATCAACGAGCTTGCAAAAAAAGCAAAGACCACGGGACTGACCGAGGAAGAAGCTGCCGAGCAGAAACAGCTGCGTGATGAATACCGTGCGGGATTTCTCCGCAATCTTCGTGGACAGCTCGACAACACCTATATTATGGATGCACAAGGCAACAAGCGGAAGCTGAAATAACGCAAAATGGTATAAAATGAAGGCTTTGCTCCAAGCAGGAGCAAAGCCTTTTTCATGCATTCAAGCGGTAATCAGGATTTTTCATCCGCAAGAATAAATTCGTCGAACACCCAAATTACATAACCCTCCGCAAGAATCTCCTCATGTTCAAGCTTCGGCACGGGACTTTCGGTTTTTTCAAGAATACTCTTTTCGATATCCGTCATCAGCAGGAAATACTTTTCCTGATCGGGCTGTTCCTCAAACCACTGATCCATGCTCTGATAATCATAGACGAACAGACCGTTTTCATTGATGTTAACGCTGCGGCATTTGACTCTGGAATCGGAAACGACGGTGATGGAGTTGGCACGCCAGAATGTGGCATAGCCGTAATTCAGACCGTTGTCCTCCAGTGCATCCGCAAGCTTGTAGAGAACGGCATTCTTGTAGCCGTTTGCAGGCATTTTGATGATCGTTGCCGCACTGATCAGGGATGCGAGGAATACGGGAACCATCAAAACGGAAATGATACGCTGCATTGAAATTTTAGTCAATGACCAACGCAGGAACGCCACGGATACCACGACTGCCATTGCGGCGATCGGGGAAAGACGCCAGTTTGCACTGGAGAGCTTGCCGCAGATGTAGCCAAGCATGACCAGAAGCGTGCCGAACCAATACGTCAGAACAAGGATGCGAAGCTTGGCGTCCTCGATTTTTTTGTAAACACAGAGTGCAGCCAGCGGCAGCACCAGAATTACCACGCCTGCAATGAGCTTGAGCAGGTTCTGAATACTGATGGAACTGAGCAGCGGATCGCCGTTCTTGATGTCCACACCGATCAGACGCATCCATTGTTCGGGGAATTTCATGAGGTTGTCCACCCACTCGTTCATCGGCGAGTAGTTGGAATATGCACCCTGATAGCCTGCTACAATATCACCGGCAGCAATTGAGGTGATCAGATAACCGATGACCATGCAGATGCCGAGAATGAAAAACAGCAGCAGTGTGCGGCGGTTTTTGCCGCAGGTAAGCTTCGTGTCCGTGTCCAGCCAGCGTTCGCAGAAGATGGCGGCAAGCACGGGCAGAGCGAAGATCGTCATTGCAATGAGCTGATTCATGCAAGTCAGGATGAACCAGACCGCAAGCAGTGCGAGGTACACAAAGATCCTGCCATCGGATTTCTTGGCAGGCTCGGAATCTCCACGGGTTTCGATGCCTTCGGCAAGATCCATATAGCGGAACAGCATTGCAAGACCTGCAAATACGAAGAAAATACCAAGACTGTAGTAAATGGTATGCCCCCAGAAGATCTCACGGAGCTTTTCGCTGCCCGAAAGCATCATCAGCACGGTAAAGACCATCACAGAAGTCCACTTCCACGACCATTTCATCGAACGGCACATCCAGATGAGAGCCGCTGTGAACAGCAGGAAGAACACCAGCATACCCAGAACGTGCGTTGTCATGCTCACGCCGAAAATCGGAATGAGAGCTGTCATGATCAGACTTGTACTAAATGGCAGCAGGCACGCATAATTGAAATCGGGATTGAACAGACTGCCGCCCTCGTGGGAGGCAACTGCCCACATCAGCGTATCGGTGGTATCCGAATGGAAATAGGCTCTCGACGGGAGCAGGACATAGTAGCCGATCAGCAGTACGCTGCCAACCAGCAGCAAAAGCCAGCTGAACCGATCCAGAAATGTTCCGACGGCGGCAAGTGTGTCCTGAAAACTAAATGCGGGAGCTTCCGCTTCATCGGAAAGCACCTCATCCTCGGAAACCCCTTCAGCCTCCGAAAGCACCTCGTCCTCGGAAAGCACTTCGTCCTCGAAAAGCACCTCATCCTCCGAAAGCACCTCATCCTCGGAAACCTCTTCATCCTCCGAAAGCATCTCGTCCTCGGAAAGTACTTCGGTTTCCGTCAATTCTGCGGAATTCTCCGCAGCTTCGGCTGTCATTTTGTTTTCATCCATTACTTCTCGCCCTCTTCCTTGGCAGTTTCATGGTATTCCTTTTCGGTGTTGACGTTCCAGATATTCTTCTTGTCGGTTTCGCCGGAAAGGATGTTCTTTACCGTTTCAAAGGAAGTAGCCATGGAGTGATCCATGTTATTGTAACGATGCTGACCGTTTCTGCCGACGCAGTAGAGGTTGCCGAACTGGTTGAGGTAGGCGATCAGCGTGTCGATTTCGGAGTAGGTATCGAAATATGCCGGATACGCCTTCTTGATGCGTTCACGATGGGAATCCTTGATTACGGCATTCTGTTCGATGACGCCCATGCTCTTGAGCTCCTTGATGGCAAATGCGATGCATTCCTCATCAGTCATGTTCCAGAAATCATCGCCCTCTGCACAGAAATACTCCAGACCGATCCAGACATTGTGTTCGGGATCCTGCACCATATAGGGTGACCAGTTGTTGAAGATCTGGATTCTGCCGAGCTTGACGCCCACATCCTGTACATAGATGCAGCAGTCGGGAACAATGTTGCCGAGTGTCGGAATGGGAGTTTCGTTTTTCAGCTCCAGTTTTTCGAGCAGAAGTCCCACGGTAACGAAATCACGGTACGGCAGACCTGCGGCGATGGCAGCTTCCTTTGCGGGAACGTCGTTCATGCCTGCAACCAGATCCTTGACGGGCATGGAGGAAATGAAAATATCACCGAAAATGGTGGATTCCCCGCCGTCCTTCTCGCAGACGATGCTCTCGACTCTGCCCGTGCCGTCGGTGTTGATGCGTGTGACCTTAGCGTTCATCACGATCTTGCCGCCGAGTGCTTCGAATTCCTTTGCGGTAGTTTCCCAGAGCTGACCGGGGCCGAACTTCGGGTAGTAGAATTCCTCGATCAGGGAGGTTTCTACCTTCTTTGTGTCCTTCTTACCGCCGATCTTGCTGAACATATCCTTGATGACCGCCATGATGGACAGTCCCTTGACACGCTGGGAACCCCAGTCAGCGGAGATCTCACGGGGATGTCTGCCCCAGAGCTTTTCGGTGTAGCCCTCAAAGAACATGGAGTAGAGCTTTTTGCCGAAGCGGTTGATATAGAAGTTTTCGAGGGAATCCTCGGGTTTCTTGGCAATGGTGCCCTTCATGTAGCTGAAGCCGGCAACCATGGTTGTGCCAAAGCCCATATTCTTGATGGTTTCCCACTTGAGAGATACGGGATAATCGAAGAACTTATGCTTATAGTAGATTCTGGAAACACGGTTACGCACGAGCATCACTCTGTCGGTCTGCTCGGGATCGGGGCCGCCCTCGGAGAGCTTCTTTTCTCTTTTCAGAATGATGTCATCAAAGGAGGGCTTGCCCTGACGGGGCATCATGTCCTGCCACCACTGCATGACAGCCTTGTCCTTGGAGAAGAATCTGTGACCGCCGATATCCATGCGGTTGCCGTTGTGCTTTACCGTTTTGGAAATACCGCCGATGGCGTCGGTTTCCTCGTAAATGGTTACCTGATATTCGTCCGGTGCGTTTTTGAGCAGTTCAAAGCCCGCAGTCAGACCGGCAGGGCCTGCACCGATAATTACTACATTTTTCATGTGTCATTCCTCTTTCTTAACGAATTGTGCAGATGCGTATATGTTTGAAAACACATATTATTATTATACACCAACGCAGCCGCTATTGTCAAGCAAAATCAGCTTTTTTCGCTTTTTCCTTCTGCGGATGATTTTTTTGTGACTGCATTTCGCAGCTTATCGCTTGTGAGTAAAAATGTCAGCAGCAATCCCAGTACGCTGACGATCGCACCTGCTGCCAGTCCGGGAACACGGTAGCGGAATTCCAGTGTGTGGCTGCCCTTGGGTACATGGATGCCGATCAGTTCTCCTGCGATTATTTTGGGTTCGGTCTTTTTGCCGTCGCAATACACCGTCCAGCCGCCGTCCTGCGGAATCGTGGTCATCACCAGACGATTGTCCGCAAGCTGGATATTTCCTTTCAGGTAGGTGTTTTTGAAGGTTTCCACCTCGATCTGTTCCGACGAAAGCTGCTGATAGGCATTTTGCCATGCTTCCTGATCGAAATAATACAGATTCAGACCGCACAGAGCTCTTTTGTAACCTTCAAGTGTTACCGTGATCCGGATCTCATCCCCAGCCTTATAATAACCGAGGGATTTGAATTTGTAGCTGCTGCATTTCAAGGTTTGTTCCTTCTCATTGCTCTGTACAAGGATATTTCCGGCTCTGAAATTATTTTCCAAATAGAAAAATCCGTCCTTTTCACAGGCGTATGTGTAATGGAATATCGTAGGCTCGTCGCCTGTTGCAGTAAAATACTGCTTATTCCAATTGGGATCGTCATCTATTTTTGTATTTTCAGAGGAAAAATGAGTTGTTTTCAGCTGCTTGAACACGCCCATATCCTTGCCGCACAGTTTGTTGAGAAAGGTATTCTGATTCTGTATTCCACGCACTTCATCGGTGATGTTTAAATTAAGGATATCGTCGGAAACCGCATAGCCAACGGAAAGTGCCGTCTGATTTTCACGAACGGTACAGTCTTCGGCATTTTCGACTTCTGTCAGATTGGGGACATAGCGGTGCAGATTTCCGGTATAATCCAGAAAATAACGGATGCCGAGCAGGGCATTCTGCACGGGTGAGGTGTTGGTATACATACTGCTCACATTTTTGGCGTACACATGATTGCCCAGATACTGCAGCAGCCGATAGGAGGAGCCACGCATGGTAGAGGAGTAGTAGGTAACACCCGGATAATCGCCGAGCATGGGGGCGTCGTAGATATATCCGCCGTTTGCCTCCACACGATAACATTCGTTTTCGTCGGGAGAGTAAGCGTTGCCGTAATGGGATTCCATCAGGAGCCTGTTGCGGTAACTTTCCGCCTTTCTGGGCATGAAGAAGGTGTGCTCCGTGTTTTTATAGGTCGTCAAAAAGCTGTAGCCGCTGTCGAATACCATGGTTCCCGCCATCAGCAGCGTGCAGACTACGGAGAAAATCCGCTTGGCTTTCTCTCTTTTTTCTGCTTTTTTGGAAACCTTGCCAAGCATAATGAGTGCGATGATAAGGACTGCGACCAGCACAAGCAGGCACCAGTGGAGCATTCCGAGCTCAAACGGCTCCGTATCACCGAAGCCCCGTGTGCCGAGGATCACCGCCAGAAAACCGATGACCACGCTGATGATTCCGAAGGGCAGGGAAACCTCCTTGATTTTCGCAATTCCCTTGCAGGCGAGCAGCACCAGAACCAGAGAAAACAGGAATGTCCATCTTGCAGGGAGCTGGTTCGGGAAATGCATACCGTGCCAGAAATAATCGAGGAAATTGCACAAAAGGGATACCCCAAGGAATGCAAGCAGGCAGCCATCGGCAACACGTTCGCCGATGGAAAAGCCCTTGTTGCAGAAATACAGCGGTACAAGAAGGAATACGGCAATGCCGACGGAGAGATTGAATCCGTCGAACTTGATGGAAATCGGGTGTGTCGGCAGCATATGCTGCAGGATCTCGGAAATATTTCCGTACCATTCAAGCGTGTCCGGAGCCGCAAGACCGGAGGAGATGGTATGACTGAGAGCGAGTGCCATCGGCAGGAGCACCGCAGCGGCGATCGCACCGCCGAGGATGGAAAAAACAGAGAACCGCAGCACGGAGAATCCCAGTTCTTTCGCATTTGTAAGGAGATATTTGCTTTTGGTATTCCTTTTGTTTCTCTCAAATTTAGCTGTCGGCAGCAGACCTGCTGCAAAATACAGACAGCAGAAAATGCAGATGGCAAAGCCGATATAGAAATTCGTGATGAGGATCAATGCCAGCATCAGCGTGTACAGCAGGGGCTTTTTCTCATGCATGAGCCGTTCCAGACCGATCAGCAGCAGCGGCAGATAGATCACGCAGTCCGTCCACATGACCTGCTGAATGAATGCCAGCATATAGGTACAGGTCGCATAAGCAACTGCTCCCCCGATCAGAACCGGCGTGCGGCTTTGGGTTTTGTAACGCAGAAATCCAAGGCACGTTACAGCACTCAACGCAATTTTCAGCGGAGCGAGCCAGTCGATGAACGTGAGGAGGGAATGCAGCGGAATCAGCGGCAGAAGCAGAGCAAAAATACTGTTGGAGTAGTAGGCACTCTGTGCCCAGCGGTTATACCCAAGACCTCCGTTCCACGAGTAGAACAGATCGGCAAGGGAATCCGTCTGAGCGGTCTCTGCATACATAGGATAGTACTGTGCCCAGAGGTCCATGCTGATGATGGAATTTTCACCGAACGGGATGATCTCCAGCACCCGATACGTCAGAATGCTGATGCCGAATGCCAGCAAAAAGGCGATGGCATAGGGGATGACGCTCAGGGAAATGTGCCGTAGCTTTTCATGTTTCAATTCTTTTAGACCTTCTTTCTTTATAAAGTGTCTCTCTCCATTATACGAATTATTATACACGATGCGTTTTGTATTGTCAAGGAAAAAAGTGCCTTTTTGCAACAACACGGAGCTTTTTTGAATAAAATGGGAACGTTTTGACACAAAAACATACCCCGCATCTGCGGGGTATGCAAAATTCTATGAATTTACTTCACCGGAACGATCCAGCCAAACGGATCTTCCAGTCTTCCCCACTGGATGCCCGTCATGGTATCGTAGATCTTCTGGGAAACGGGGCCGATCTTGTTGCCGCCGATTTCCATAACCTTGTCGCCCCACTTGAGGTGACCAACGGGAGAAATGACAGCAGCCGTGCCCGTACCGAATACCTCATCGAGCTTGCCCTCATCATAAGCCTTGGCAATTTCCTCAATGGTGATGCGGCGTTCGGTAACCTTCATGCCCCAGGACTGACAGAGCTGGATTACGGACTTTCTGGTGATACCCGGCAGGATGGAACCCTGCAGCTGGGGTGTTACCACTTCACCGTCGATGATGAAGAAGATGTTCATTGCACCGACTTCCTCAACATACTTCTGCTCCACGCCGTCGAGCCAGAGTACCTGGGAATAATTCTGCTTGTGAGCCTCGTCCTGACCGATCAGGGACGCAGCGTAGTTGCCGCCCGTCTTAACGTAACCCATACCGCCTCTTACGGCACGGACATACTTTGTTTCAACATAGATGTTGACAGGATCCAGACCGCTTGCGTAGTACGGACCTGACGGGGACAGAATGATAATGAACAGATAGTGTTCACCCGGACGAACACCGAGGAACGGATCCGTTGTGAAAATATACGGTCTGATGTACAGAGAAGCTCCCTCGGAATGAGGAACCCAGTCCTTCTCCACCTTGAGCAGCTCACCCAGGCATTCCATGCAGAGATTCTCGTCGATCTCCGGAATGACCAGACGGCGGTTGGATTCGTTCAGTCTTCTGAAATTCTCCTCCGGACGGAACAGCTGAATATCGCCGTTTTCCGTGCGGTACGCCTTCATGCCCTCAAATACGGTCTGACCGTAATGCAGGCACATTGCGGACGGATAAAGGGAAATCGGACCGTAAGGCTTGATCACCGGATCATGCCAGCCCTGACCTGCATCATAAGGCATCACCAGCATATAGTCGGTAAAGATCCTACCGAAACCGAGCTTGCTTTCATCTGCCGGCTTTTCTTTCAAAGTCGCAGCCTTTTCAAATTTGATTTCCATTTTTCAAGACTCCTTTGCCGTTAGTCAACGGTCATATAGGACCGTTTCATTTTACCGCAAAAACGGTCGGCGAGCTTCAGTGCAAGAAACACTACACCGCATACTGCGGCGATTATACATACTACTTTAACGAAATTCTTCATCACTCATACCTCCTGCGTTTTTACGGAATTCTGCTTTCTTACAGCGTCAGTATCTCCGACGCTTTATTGTTTTATTATAGCACATTCCCATGCTGATTTCCATAGGATTTTGCAATTTTGGTAATATGTACAAAAATAATATGCATCAACTGTAAGCAATACACAAAGCTTTTGTACAAATTCCCTGAGCTCTTCCCCACTGAAAGAACGCTGAAATCACATCGTCTTTAATCCGGATATCTGGAATCAATATCCAGATATTCCTCCAGACAAATGCCCTGCTCCCAGATCGCCTTTGCATGATCGACGCCGACGTAGCGGATATGCCATGATTCATAGGCATAGCCCGTCAGATCCACCTTGTCCGCAGGATAGCGGATGATGAACCCATACTTCCAGCAATTTTCGGCAAGCCACTTGCCCGCCTTGGTATCGGCAAAGGTGTTGTCGATGGTGTTGCAGTCGATGGTGTAGCCCGTCTGATGTTCGGAATGCCCCGGTCTTGCGGAAACACTGTCGGCGTATTCCTTGCTGTAGCCGCTGACCATACTGTTGTAGACCTCCACCTGAAATTCGTAGGTGCGGAAGTCCGAGGAATTATGAATATCCAGCCCCTGTGCCTTGGCGTCAGCGGAAAGCTTTTGGAAGGCTTCCTCCGTCACGGGCAGCAGACCGGGATTATAATCCTTTGGCAGGCTGTAGGTCTTGTTGGCGACGAGAATGCCGTCCACATAGGTGCAGCCGTTGTCGATGACCATTTCACGCACGGTTACGGGGATCTCCAGTGCTTTGTCGCCGCTTCTGACGCTCAGCACGCAGCTTCCCTTTTCCAGTCCCGTCAGCAGACCGTTCTGATCCACGACGGCAACATTGTCGTCACTGACGGAATATTGCACCTGTGTGCCGAAATCCGCAGGAAGATCCACGGTTTTTTCGTGGTTGACACGGATGTAAATATGCTTGTTTTGGGAACTCACAACCGTGCCGTTGCCGTCGGTGGGCGGCTCAATGGGAACGGTAGAGATCGGAACGCTGTGCGTTTCCACAGGAATCTGCGAATCTGCGGGCTGCGATGCAGCGGGCTGTGAAGCGGAGGGCTGCGGCTTGTCCGACTCGCTGCCCTGTTGTTTTACGATCAGTCCGATGGCAAAAATCAGCAGCAGACAAAGCGGCAGCAGTAATGCGATATATTTTCCTTTGCCGTCGTTTCTGCGGCGGCGTGATCCATATGACATTGTCATCTCTCCTTTTTTCTGCGGAGTTCTGTTTCTGTTTGCTCTACCACCATATTATACCACAGTTTTTTGAATTTGTCATCATTTTTTTCAGATTTTCAGAAATTACACCGATTTTACACAGAAAATGATGCCGCAATCACATAAAACCAAACTTTTTCGGAAGAATCTGTCACATTTCCGCCGTCCTCTGCGATTGTTATGATATTGGATGGTATGCACAAAAAATGATGTGGATATTTGTCACCTTTTATTAATGAAAAGTCTTGCATTATTAATATAAATAATATATAATAAAAGTATGAGGGAGAGCGATTTTTCTCAAATATACTAAAAAGGGGTAATGTAAGATGAAAACAAGAAGAAAATTCGTGGCATTTGCTATGGCGGCAGTAAGTCTGTTCAGCCTAACGCCGATGGGTGCGGGGGCGACGGATTATGACTGCGATGTGAATGGGGATGGTGCAGAGGATATTCTTGATGCTATTGCATTGAACAGGTATTTGCTTGGGTTATACTATGTTGGAGATCCCTCTGCTTTCGATGTGAATGAGAATTTAGTTGTTGACTATGCAGATACACAATGTATTATGGCTTGTGTTACACGTAATGATTATTCTCATAGGTATATCGATGATGTTAATGAGTTGATAAGTATTTGGGAGGGATAACAATGAAATTTACTTTAAAAAGGACTGTATCCATGTTAACGATGATGGTAATACTAATGTCCTCAAGTGCTAGTATTCGTGTAGATGCCACAGCAATTACTGTGACATATTCTAAATATGATTGTGTAAACGGAGGAGCACCCTCGACATACTCTTTGAGTATAAGTGAATCGGACTTGTCTCGGATAATAATTGGAGAAGATGACCGAGTGAATGCCGGTTTCGACGGAGTTGTTCGCCTGTCCAGTGGTGCATCCGGTTTTATTGTTGATGATCATGTAATTGCAACAGCAGCCCATTGTGTAAATGAAACGCATGAACCCGACTCCATAAAAAATAACTATCAAGATACTCACTATTTCAGACCGGATATGAAAATCCATTTGTATAATAGTGATGGAACACCCAAAAATGCCACTCCTTTGGATATTGTTGAAATTCATGTTCCGCAAGACTACATATTAAATAATACTTATGATGAATATGTCAAACATGATTATGCCTTGCTTGTCGTAGAAGAGGATTTAAGCGATTATACACACTTTGATCTAGGTATTCCATATAATGTAAGAACCGCTTCGTTTAGAAATATTCCCTTATTCGCAACAGGTCGTTCACAATCCTATAATGGCGTTGCGAATACACAGAATCTTCTTTACACGTCTCAGGGCTACAGAGATACTAGGTCAAATTCAGAAATGCTCTATTATACGTGTGATACTGTTGGCGGAAATAGCGGATGTCCCATATATGTCGCCTGTGAATACACTGTAGGGTCTGATACCTACATTACGTATACGGCAGTGGCTATTCATTTTGGAGGAGATAATAAGGGACCGATCATGACATCCTCAAAAATTCAATTTTATCTCAATAATCCATATATTGATTATTGAAAGGAGGAATCACAATGATAAAGAAGAAACTATTGGCATTGACAACTGCTCTTGCCTGCATGGCATCCACCGCAGGAATGACCGTATCGGCGGTATCCAAGGGTGACTGTGTCGAATTATGGGATGGTGTATTGACCTATATACAAGCAGCAGAACGCTTCTGCGGTATTATGGTCGAGACCGATGGCACGGAGCTGACCGAGGAAACATTTGCCGGCTATGAGGGCTATCAGGTCATGCAGACATGGGAAGAATTCACAGAGCACCATACTTGGGGCGAAAAAGTCACCAGTGTCATCCCTGAGGGACTGGCGTATATGGCTTCTACCTATACATTTGATGAGGAAGCCATGACTGCATGGGGACGCACCCTTATGATGGAAAATCCTGCAATTACCAATGTTTATTTTCTGGATTATATCGAATATTCAGGAAGTGCATACGTGGACAGCGGGGGTTTCATTATACGAACAAAAGACACCGAAGTAATCCTCGACGAAACCATTTTTCCCACACCGGAGGGCTATGAACGAGGGGAGGTAGAAAAGGGCAAGGCAATCTTTTGGGTAGAATCACCGGATGATATTGTTCATTTCTACACAGAAAACGGTTCTTATGATGCGTATGCACAGTACCTGTATTACCGAGAAACGACGGATAAGCTCGTTGAAGATTATCGTGATGTTCTTTCATCCGTTGAACTGGTTTTGTCTATGCCGGAAGATCCGAGCACCGCTGATGGTGTTGTACAATCCGTCTGGGACGGTGCCGGCGACTGCAACGCCGACGGTGCGGTCAATGCACAGGACGCCGCCGAACAGCTGATGATTGCCGCAAACGCAGGCACGGGCGGTGAAATTGAGATCACCTCGGCAAACGACATCAACGCCGACGGCGAGGTGAATGCCCTCGATGCCGCCGCCGTTCTCGCCTATGCCGCCGCACAGGGCAGCGGTGAGAATGTGAGCTGGATGGATATTCTTGGATAGTCAAACCGACGCCCCTGACTCCCGATGTTCTATCGGGGGTCGGGGATTTTGTGCCCTATGGGCTGGCTGCAAGGATTTCAGAGCAAAAAACGGAAAAATCTGTCACACGTTTGGCTGTTTTTACGATTACTATTATGAAAGCAAAAATTTGTGCACACAATGTTTTCAATCATGAGGAGAAACCACAATGACGGAGCGTGAACTGCGTTTACTGATCGACGGGTCAGAGAAAGATGGTTTCAGATCTCTGTTTCAGCAATACAATGGATATGTGTATGCAATCGTCTGGAGTCATATCTGTAAGGTTGGCACACACGAGGACGCAGATGAATGCGTCAGTGACGTATTTACGGATATATTCCTGCACTTTGATCAGATCGAGGAGGGTAAGCTGCAAAGCTATGTCAGGACAGTGGCAAAGCGAAAGGCAGTTGACTGTTTCCGCAGGCTGACAGCAAAGCCGCCGTCAGCAGGGCTTGACGAGGGGGTTGAGCAAGCCGCATCGGATACCGACGTGGAGCAGAACTATGACAGAACTGCACTGCGGCACATCCTGCTCGACAAGATCCGACTGCTTGGCGAACCCGATACGACCATTGTAATGATGAAGTATTTCTATGATTGCAAATCTGTTGAGATTGCAAGAGTTGTTCACATGAATCAAGCTGCTGTCAGACAGCGACTGCACCGAGCGATGAAACGCCTGCGGGAGCTGCTTGCTGACGAGGGCATCTCTTTGTAGCGGAGGCATAGGATGACACAACAGATCAATATGGATATTCTGAAACAGGCGGATGAAACAACACAGCAGCGTATTGCTGAGGAATTTCCTATCAATTGGGAGAAAGAGGAAATATTTGAAAAGGCGTTTCGGACGTATCTGGAACGTTCCCATAAAACGCAGCCTCCTGCTGCACCGATCAGACGCTATGCAATGCATATTGCAGGAGTTGCCGCCTGTTGTTTTCTGGTGCTCGGAGCAGCCTATGCTGTCCACACACGCCCACGACAGATTCCATCCATTCAAAATGAAAGTACAACTGCTCCCCTTTCTGCCGTACTGCCGACGGAAAATACGGAGCGTACTGAAAATACAGAGAATAGCGAAAAAACGGAAGATACCGAGCATACCGTTTCCGAAACACAGCGTGCATCGGAAACGAGCGTGCCTGCGTCGGTGATCATACCGCCCGCAACGGAAACGGGCAGCATATCACCCGAAACACTACCGCCCCCCACGACGGATCCACCCGAACCGCCCCCCACGACGGATCCACCCGAACCGCCC
>JAZNUR010000043.1:0-18605 GCA_045592405.1 Oscillospiraceae bacterium | reverse complement strand
CGTCCGTTCCTTTGGTTTCGTCCGTATTGTGATTCAGCTCACCCTGCCTGCCGCATCCGCAAAGAACAATCATCATTGCAGCAGCAATGGCAATTGCAGTAAGTTTGATTTTCATACTCATTTCTCCTTTTGGGTTTTATTTAAGACTGCTCACTCAGATAAATGCTGACTCTCGACTGCATCATCTTTGCGGCATTTTCTGCAGTCTGGTCACCCGATAGGAACATATCCGTTTCCTCCATCATAATCTGATAGATTTTCATGTCATAGTAGTGACAGGTTCTGATGCTCTGAATATAGCTGTACAGTGCGTCCATTGTTCCCTTTTCGGGGGCACCGATATTTACGTCAAGCCCTGCAAAGGAAACCTTTGCGGCGACTTGATTGGTTGCATTGTCCAGTTTTTCCTCAAGCACGCCACGATGCACGGGCATGGAATTTTGAAGTTTTCTCTGGTATTCCTCCGACAACAGATGCTTCATGAATTCCCAGACAGCGTCCTTATGCTTTGACTGGGCATTGACGGAAATGGTAAAATCGGTATCGAAAATACCGCCGTTGCCCGCATCCGTTTCCATCGGATATCCCAGCATCGTCACATCTGCATCACGAAACGTAGTGCGAATCATCGCATGATAATCCATCGGCTGCGAAAAGGTTCGGAAATCAATCAGGGCTCTGTCCTCCAAGAAAATATACGGATCCTCAGCATTCATCATATCCCATTCGTCCTTTGTCCAGTCCTCGGGGGACGGGGCATCGGGCAGCTCCTTGAGCAGTCCTAAAAACTTCACAAAGCCGGGATTATTGAAATAGCACTCACCCTTCACACGGTTCACGTAGCTGTTCTGACTTGTCTGGAACCATTGGGAAATCATTGCTTCTCTGTCCGTGTGGGCAAACAGCGTCATGCCATCGGGCATAGCGTCGGTAAGCTTCATATATTCCTCCATGGTACGCCCCTGCTCCTCGCCTGCGTGCTCGGTTTTTGCCGCAGCAGTCAAAATATTGAAAGAAATGCCGAGACGCTGGAGCTTGCCATCATATTCATAGCTCTCAAAGAAATTCTGCAAATAGTCCTCACGATTGAACTCCGCATCCTGTTCCATCAGATCGTACCAGTCTGCAAACAGTCCCTTTCCTGCAAGACTTTCAAAATTCAGCCCGTCCGTGCAGACCATATCCGCCACAATGCCGTCAAGCAGATCCTCACGCAGCCTTTGCAAACCAAGGGTATTATCCTCATGCGTATTGTAATCTGCATAATCCTGCACGATGATGCGGCTTCCCGTTTCCGCACGGTTGAAGTCAATGACGATGCTTTCAAGTCTGTCGTACATTCCGACTGTGGAAAGCGTGATCACCTGCGTGTTTGCGATCTCCTCTGCCGAACGCTGCGTCGCAATACGGTAGGTTTCGTTCATTCCCTCAAGAACGTGCAGGAAGAATTGACCATTCTCAAACGGCAGGCAGTCAAATACCAAACCCACGGGCAGATCGGAATTGACAAAGCCGACTGCACATTCCACAGTATCGTCCTTCACACCGTACACACCGTAGCTATCGGTATAGTAGAAATCATAGCCGTTTGTTCCCGTCAGAAATTGTGTATAATCTCCCCGGAGCGTGATGGTCTTGCCAATATTCTTGCAGGTTCTCGCTTCGGCATCCAGACGGCAGACCTCATAGTAAGCACCAAAGTCGGTTTTATTGATGAAGGATGCATACACACTGCCGTCCGCACCGTTGAACAGGCAATACACTGTCATATCTCCCGGAAATGCAATCTCACCGTACATTTCAAAGTTGCTGTTGTAGCTTACCAGTGTTACCATGCCGGCATCATTCGCAACGGTGCAGTACCAGTTTCCCTGTGCGTCCATGGCAGTATTGCCGGGATTCAAGAGCTGGTTTGCCAGAAATTCCGGCGGGATCTCCTGCGTTTCCACATAGTTCAGTTCTTCGTCGTACACCTCAATGCAGCGGCGGATGATATCCCTGCTCGTTTTCTCATCGTAAAACTCATTGCAGAAAAGACCAAGCTTTCCATCGGGCATGGAAAAGAAATGTGCAATGTAATCGTTGCCTGCACTTTTTTCGGTAAAGCTTTTTGGGGTGAATTCTGTCCACCCACCGGTTTCGATATCATAACAGCGGACAATGTGGGTTTCTACCATCGACGTACCTTCATCATACAGAAACAAGCGGTTGCCGATCGCACAGTCGATGTAGTACCATTCCTCAATTCCCTCGATCTCCTCGGTACGGTAGGAATTGTAGAGGATATCTCCCACAATTTTTCCGTTCTCATCAATGATGATCTCGTCCATTCCTTTGGTTTCGTCCGTATTGTGATTCAGCTCACCCTGTCTGCCGCATCCGCAAAGAGCAATCATCATTGCAGCTGAAACTGCGATTGCAGTAAGTTTTCTTTTCATAGAGATTCTCCTTTCAATCATGACTGCTCGCTAAGATACAGACTCACCCTGCTCTGGATCATATCGGCTGCCTTCTGTGCGGTCTGGTCACCTGCAAGATACATTTCCGCCTCCTCCCAGAAAATTGTAAAGATCTGCGGATCGGTATTGTCGATCTCGGTCACCCCCTCCACATAGGCAAGGAATGCGTCCATTTCCTCCTGTGTGGCATTGCCGATGGGAATCAGTCCGTCCGCACTATGCCATGAACGATATACGTCAATTTCCGTGCTGTCCTCCGGAAGAACCGATTTCATGGCAGCATCCATGCGTTTTTGCAACACACTACGCAGGACGGGCAATGAATACACTTCATTCTGATAATTTTCCGATAGAAGTGTGCGGAAAAATTCCCAGACCTCCTCCTTATGCTCTGAGAGTGAAGACATCGCAAGACCGCCGGTTGAGAAAAATCTGCCGCCATTGCCGTTTTGATTCGTACTCGGTGTGCCGAGCATCGTCACCTCTGCTCCACCGAAGTCGCCTGCAATCACCCTGTGCCATTCATAGGGTTCATGAAGCTGGACGTTCTTGAGTAATGCGGTATTGTTTCGGTAGGCGTATTTCTCTGCGTTCCAGTATGCATTACTTTCTTCACTTGAGAAATTGCTCCACATTTGATTCTGTTCGTCGTAGCTGATATAGCCTGTGCATTGTTCAAGCAAGGAAACAAATTCCGGTGTATCGAAGCTGCAGGTTGCTGTTTCTTTATCCACAAAACAATCCAGATTCGGCGTGCATAGGGTATTGATCAGACCATGATCATTCAAACCATAGAGAATGTCCATTCCCTCCGGCAGACTCTGCGTCATGTTCCAGAATTCTTGAAAGTTCAGCGGAGGCTGTACATCGCCGACAAATTCCGTCTTTGCCGCAAAGGTACTGACATCGAAGGAAAAATTGAGACGGCAAAGCTTCCCATCCGTTTCAAGTGCCTCAAAATAGTTCATGAAATAATCATCCGGATCAAAGCTTTCGTCCTGTTCGAGCCACGGATTTAAATCCTCATACAAGCCCTTGCGGACATAACTTGCAAAGGGCAGACCGTTATTTTCCACAATATCCGCAACATCCCCTGCCAGCATATCGCTCTGGTATTTTGTCACAGCGGCATCGGGATTGCCATCCACGACATACTCGCTGTAGCTGACAAGCTCGATGCGGCAGTCCACATGGGCACGGTTGAAGGCATTGACCGCATCCTCATACTCATAGCCGCCATGGAGTGTTGCAAATTTCACGATTTCCGGTTCGGTTTCGGGAGCTTCACATTCTGTCAGCACCCAGTATTCCGTCTCCGTACTGTCGGCATTCTGGATGCCAAGAAGAAATCTGCCGTCCGACAGGACTGCCCCCTGCTGGGCACGGCTCCCGTTGAAATTGATCTTCTGGAAATCCACGACCTGTGTACAAGCACCTTCACAGATGCCAAACATACCGTCACGGTTCATAACAAAGAGTTCATATTCGCCGTTTCCGGCAAACACATCGGTCAGACCTGATGGAAGATCGGCGATCTCCGGCTTTTCCAGTGCCATGGATTCCGTGCTGAGCACGCCGAGTTTAAAATTTGGATCCCCGATATTTTCCCGATATGCCACATACACGTTGTCAGCGACGGAAAACATATTCTCCACAAATAAAGACTGTGCATTCACACGACCGATCAGCTGCATTTCCGTATCCAGGTGGACAAGCTGTTCGGCAGTCCCGTCAAAGTTCACCCCAAAATAACTGCCGTCCGCATTTTTGACATAGGGTGTATAGATTTTCCCTGCATCCCCCGTTCCATATTCACAGAGTACGGTCTCCCCTGTCGGGATAAGGCTTTCATCCAGCTGCACCTGAACGAAGCTGCCGCTCAGCCAGTCGCCGTCTTCATCAAACTCCGATTCGGAATAGAGCACATCAAGGACATCCCCCTGCACATTGATCGTGACCGGCTGAAAACGCTTGGTAAGACCCTCATACTTCGGGAAGGGGCTTTTCGCCGCTGCATTGGCGGCAAGGTCAAATATTTCATAATACGAGCTGAAATCCCCCTCTTCCCAGAAAATATAATTTCCGAATGCGAACATATCCGCCTGACTGCTGTCCATCGACACAGGCAGCTGCTGAGCCGTGTATGTCATATTCTTCTTCACCTGTTCGCTGATCACGGAATTATTCTGTTCCTCCGAAGGCTTTTCCGGCTGACAGGCAGTCATGCCAAGAAACAGGGCGATCGCTGCGGCAAGGCAAATCAGTTTTTTCATCGTATATTCCTCCTTAACTCTGCTCACTAAGATACAGGCTTACCCTGCTCTGGATCATATCGGCTGCGGTCTGCACGGTGCAATCCCCTGCAAGGAGCATTTCCATTTCCTCCATCAGGATATTATAAATAATGCGGTCATGGTAATAGCTCGTTTTGATGCCCTTTATGTATTCCATCAGCTCTGCCATTTCCTCCTCGGTGGCTGCACCGATATTCACCTCAACGCCGTTGAAGTAGTGTTTTGCCATCGTCTGCTTGGTCGCAAGCTCCATTCTGTTTTCCAGTGTGGGCAGATGAATGGGCATACTCGAAAGCTTCTTCTGGTATTCCTCCGAAAGCAGATGCTTCATGAAATCCCAGACAGCCGCCTGCTGCTTGGACTGTGCATTCACCGACATGGTAAAGTTTGTGGAGAAAATACCGCCGTTGCCGTCATCGGCGTACATCGGATAACCGACCAGTGTGAATTCCTCATCGGCAAACGTCGTGCGTGCAAGTGCATGGTAGTCGATGGGGGTGTTGATTCCCGTATTGCAGAGCAGTACCTTGTCATCCCGATAGCACATCTCATTCAGATTGCTGCGGTAGCCGTCGGGCAGGGACGCAAACAGCTCCAGCATATTCATAAATTCGGGGGTGTTGAAATAGCACTCCGCCTTGTCACGGTTAATATAGGCATTCTGCATACCGTGGAAATAATTGGAAGCCATAATGTCCCTGTCATAGACATCATATATCTCCATGCCCTCGGGGAGCGTTTCGGAAAGTGCTTTCAGCTCGACAGGCGTGATTCCCTCTTTCTCACCCACATATTTTGTCTTGGCAGCGGAAGTCAGGATGTGAAAATCCGTACCAAGCCGCAAAAGCTCATCGCCGCTTTGGTATGCCTCAAAGAAGTTCGGGAGATAGTCGTCCTTGTTGAATGTTTCGTCCGCCTTCATGATGTCGTACCAGTCCTCGAACAAGCCCTTGTTCGCAAGGCTTTCAAAATTCATGTTATCGGTACAGATCATATCGGCGATCACGCCCGAAAGCATATCCTCCTTGAATTTCTCCATGCCGCCCGAGGTGTTGTCGTAGGGTATTTCGTTGTATTCGGCGTAATCCTTTATAAAAATGCGGTAGTCCATGCTTGCACGGTTATAGTCCACAACTGCCTGCTCAAGTGCCCAGCTCAGATCAAGCACTGCCAGACTGATGAGCTTTATGTTCTCGATTTCCTCTGCGGTACGCTTGGTGAGCAGCCACAGCTCCGCCTGATTGTCCGAAGTAAACGGATATGTCAGGAACTGTCCATTCTCTAACGCCTCGCAGACATAGATGCCGTTGCAAAAATCGGAATTTATCCAGTTGATGACTTCTTCGGAAACATTCCCCTTAACGCCCCAGAGCTTGTCATCATCATAGTAGTAAAAGTCATAGCCGTTCGTTCCCGTGCAGATACCACGGAGATGTTCTGCATAAACGGACGTCTGGATCTCCTCATAACTCTTTCCTGCCGCATTCAGGCGAATCATCTTATAGATATTTCCCGAAGCATCGCTCCCCTGCAGACAGGCACAAGCCGTGCCGTCCGCTGCCGTGAACAGGGACTGCAGATTCCATTCCGTCGGAATGCGGATGCTGCCGTATTTCTGAAATTCGCTGTCATAGGCATCGAGCACGCTATTGCCGTTGATGTCCTGAAAACTGATGAACCAGTTGCCGTCGCTGTCCACAGTGACACGATTGTTCGTAATATTCTCTTCATTCGCTACGCTTTCGGGGATCTCCATTATTTCCACAAACTGCATATCCGCACCATGGACCTCCAAGACACGTTTCATATCCGTTGGCTGCCAGTTGGAACCCACCCTGTAGTCATTAATGATCACGCCGATCCTGTCATCGGGCAGTGTGACAATTGCATCGGGCCTTACCTGCCGTCCTGCACCGTCCTTCTGGTAGGCAAGTTCCAATTCCGCTGCTTCACCCGTCTGTGCGTCATATTGATAGATCAAAGTGTTGTTCTCTTTATACACCTGATAAAACACGCTGTTGCCGGAGGAAAACAGGGGAAAGCCTGCCTCCCCCGCCAGAATCTGCTCAGAACGGTAGGCTTTGGTCAGGTCAACCTCCAGCGTTGCACCGGTTTTTTCTTTCTGGCAGCCTGTAAAGACGGAGAGAGCCATTGTGGCAGCAAGAGCAAGGGCTGTAAACTTCATAATTCTTTTCATAGGGATTCTCCTTTCAATTATGACTGCTCACTCAAAAAGATCGTCACTCGGCTCTGTATCATTTCGGCAGCCTCCTGTGCGGTGCAGTCGCCAGAAAGGTACATTGCAATTTCTTCCATCATGATGTCGTACACCTTCTGATTGAAATAATACGCCGTGCGGATTCCTCCAAGATAGGCACGCAGTTTTCCCATTTCCTCGGGATTCGATTCTCCGATCTGCGACATACCGCCGCCAAACGACACGCTTGCCGTTACCATATGTGTAGCCTGCTCAAGCTCTGCATCCAAAGCTCCCAGATGCACGGGCATGGAGCGTTTCAGGTCGCTCTGGTATTCCTCATCCAGCAGATGCTTCATAAATCCCCAGATTTCCTCGTGATATTCGGACTGGGCATTGACCGATACGGTGAAATCCGTGTGGAACACGCCGCCGTTGCCCTCGTCATAGTCCATCGGCAGTCCCACCATGGTTACCTGTGCGTCACGGAAGGTGGTTCTGTTCATCGCACGGAAGTCGATGGGCTGGTAAAAATCAACATCCTCGATAAACGCACGGTTCTCCTGAAATGCCTTGTAGCTTTCCGCATAACTGGGAATCACCTGCGAAATTGTGCCATCCGCCTCCAGCTGATCGATCTCCTTATAGGTCGGGACATTGCCGATCATCTCCAGAATTTTTGCAAATTCCGTCCCGAAATAGCACTTGGCATTCTTTGCGTCCACCCAGCAGTTCATTCTGTTCTTGAAATATTGCTCCATGAACCATTCCTGATAGTAGAGATCATAGAAGTCCATGCCCTGCGGAATGGTATCCATGAAGCCCACATATTCCGAGAGCGTCACACCCTCATTATTTCCTGCAAATTCCGTTTTTGCCGCCGCAGAATGCACCGAATAGGAAACACCCAGCCTCTGCAGCTTCCCGTCATATTCATACGCCTCAAAGAAATTCTGCAAATAGTCCTCACGGGAGAAGCTCTCGTCCGCATCCATCAGGTCGTACCAGTCAGCGAAAATGCCCTTGTTTGCAAGGCTTTCAAAATGCATTCCGTTCGTACAAACCATGTCCGCAACGATACCGTCGAGCATATCCTCCTGCAGCTTTGCAGCTCCCAGTGTTTTATCATCCGATGTATTGTATTGGTTGTAGTCCACTACAATGATTCGCCAACCGGTTTCGGCACGGTTGTAATCAATGACCGCCGCCTCCAGTGCGGAATACAGCCCCAATGAGGAAAGACTGATGAGCTGCGTATTGTCGATCTCCTCCTGTGTGCGTGGACTGCACAGCCAGAATTCATTTGTAATCCCGTTGCCCAGATTTGCAACAACAGTGCCGTTGTCGAGCAGTTCACAGGAATTGATCTCACCGAGTGGAAAGTCGGAGTTTACCCAATTGAGGATCTCCTTTTCTTCGCCGTCAACGTAGCCGTACAAGCCGCTATTGTCCATCCAGCAGAAGTCATACTCGCCATTGCCTCTGACAAAGTCCGAGGAATGCAGCATAGCGGCATACCTATCCGTCTCATACTTTTCAACGGCTTCGGAATGGTGGAACACGCCCGTACTCTCTGCAGTACGTTCTGCACCGTTGATCTCGTAGACCTCGTAATACTGACCATTCACGCCATCATTCTTTGTGATGGCAGCATACATCGTGCCATCCTCTTTGCCCCGCACCATTTCATTCACGGAATAACCCGACGGCAGCGGGATATTGCCGTATTTTTCGTATTTGCTGTTATAGCAGTCGTAGGTATAGGTGCCGGAATCCTCGTTGTAGGTGCCAAGATACCAGTTGCCCTTGTTATCCACAGAACCAGCAAGATAGTTGTCCGGTGCGAAATCCTCGGGGATCTCCTCCGTGCGGACATAGTTCATTTTCTCGTCGTAGATCTCGATACAGCGGCGGACGATACCATCATAGCGGTTATCCTCAACAATGACAATGCCGATCGTACCGTCAGCGTAATTGATCACCGTATAGGAGTATACCGAATTCCCTGCAGCCAGACGTTCCTTGGCAGCCTTCGGTTCGAATTTCACCGATTCTCCCGTTTCAGTATTAACAAAGTGATAATAATCCTGATGCTTGCTTTGTCCATCACGCCGCACGAACAGCACTTTATTTTCCCAGGAATGAAGGATATCATAGTTATACTGCACCTCCATTTTCTCCGAGCGATAGGAGTTGTCCATATTGATCTCCAGTGTGCTGCCATTTTCTTTCATAAACCCGCATCCCGTAAGGGGGCTTGCTGCCAGTACGGCAGTGAGGGCAAGGGCTGTTAATTTCATGATTCTTTTCATACTGATTCTCCTTTCAATTATGACTGTTCGCTGATATAAATACCGACTCTGCTCTGGATTTTCTTTGCGGCTTCTTCGGCAGTACAGTCGCCGGTGATAAACATTTCCGATTCTTCAAGAATGATATTCTTGATCGTCCCATCATTCGCATATGCCGCCTCAATGCCCTCAATATAGGCACGCAGCTCGTTCATTTCCTCCTCCGTCGCAGCACCGACATTTACTTCACCCGCAGCGAAATAGGTCTTTGCCGCCGTCATATGGGTGGCGTTTTCAAGATAGGATTCCAGTGCCGCTTTCTGCACGGGCATGGAGAAGTCGAGCTTTTTCTGGTAATCATCCGAAAGCAGATGCTTCATGAAATCCCAGACCGCCTCCTGCTGTCTGGACTGTGCATTGACAGAAAGTGTGAAAGTCGTATGGAACTGTCCGCCGTTGCCCTTGAGGGCGTACATCGGCTCACCTGTAAAGGTCAGATCCGCATCCAGAAATGCTGTCTTGCGGATGGCGTGGTAATTGATCGGCTGAAAGATCGTGCAGGGATAGAACAATGCTCTATTTTCACGGAAATCGTATTCGTGATTTGTGACTGTTTCACGCTGTTCCGACGTGCCGTTGAGGATCTGCATCAACCGGATATATTCTGGCGTATCAAAATAACATTTCTGCAGCTGCTTATCCACATAACCGCACTGGGAATCGAACATATACATATAGTACTGATAAGGCTTCATGCCCTTTGGCAGATCGTCCACAAGCTCTGTGAATTCCGCCATGGTATAGCCCTGCTTTTCGCCGACAAATTCAGTTTTGGCAAGCTGGGTATACACGGTGAAATCCACACCGAGCCGCTGAAGTTTGCCGTTGTGTTCATAGGCACGGAAGAAATTCTCAAGATACTCCTCACGGTGGAATTCCTCATCCGCATCCATCAGTTCATACCAGTCATCAAACAGCCCCTTACTCGAAAAGCTCTCGAAATTCAGCCCGTCCGTGCAGATGATATCCGCCACAATGCCCTCAAGCATATCCGCTTTCATCTGCTCCAGTCCCGCCTCGATGTGTTCGGGATTATCACTCTCTGCATAATCCATGATCAGAATGCGATGGCTTGTGCTTGTACGGTTGTAATCCAGTACTGCATCCACGAGCTTATCATACATTCCAACGGCTGCAAGGGTGATGAACTGGACATTTTCAGTTTCCTCCTGCGGTCGTTTTTCGGCAAGCCAGTAGCAGGGCGTATTGTTTTCATACATCATCAGCACGAATTTCCCATCGGGGAGGGCGATGCAGTCATATACGGACCCTTTCTTGAAATCGGAATTGATAAAGTCGATCACCCGTTCTTTTCCCTCTTCCTTCACGCCATACAGATAATTGGCATCCGTATAGAAAAACGCATAATCATTCGCACCCGTACTTACTTGTTGTGCAGCACTGAAATTAATGTCAACATCCACATCCTCCATCGTGCGATCCTCGGCAGACAAACGATACATCGTTGTGACGCCCTTTTCCCAGTCCACCCAGACCATGTACACTTCGCCGTCCGTACCCTGAATAAAGTCCTGCGACAACATCATGCCATTGGGCGAAAGCGGAATGCTGCCATACTGCACAAACTGACTGTTGTAGGTATGGATCTGTTTTTCGCTCGTATGCGGATCATTGACACACACAAACCAGTTTCCGTCCGCATCCCGTGCAGTCCCGCAGTTAAACAGATTAACGTCCTCTGCAAAGGTTTCGGGCAGCTCCTGTGTTTCAAGGAGATTCCAGTCTGCATCGTAAACCTCAATGCAGCGGCGGTAAATCTCCGGTGCATCAAAGGCTCTGGGATAATATTCCTCACACAGCAAGCCCTTTTTGCCGTTCTCCAGCTCCAATACGTCCGTGACACCGATATGATTCGCTGCCTTCTGCCGCTGTTCTGCACAAGCGGGAGTAATTTCACGGCTCACACCCGTTTCTGTATGATATTCCAGTATCACGGTCACTCTGTTCTGCTGTGTTCCCTTACCGAAATACACACAGCTTCCGATAACGGCATCATACATACTCCATTTCCGTGCCTGCATGATTTCCTCGCTGCGGTAGGAATTGTTCAGCGGCATTTCCAGTGTTGCACCTGTTTTTTCCTTCTGACAGCCTGTAAAGGCGGGTATTGCCAGCAGGGCGGCAAGTACAAGAGATGTGAGTTTTGTAATATTTGTTTTCATGGGTTTACCTCCTTATGATCGTTCGCTGATATAAATTGATGCACGGCTTTGGATCATATCAGCACATTGCTGTGCGGTGTATTCACCCTTGAACAGCAGGTTGATTTCTTCATTGATGATGGTTTCCAGATCATCGTCGATTACATCATTAACAGCGTCGATGCGTCCGATATAGTCGCAAAGTCTTTTGTATTCCTCCTGCGTCATGTTGCCATAGGAATACTGTTCCTCCTTCGGACGATGAAGTTCCTCCTGTGCAAGACGTTCATATGCGGCACGGTTCACGGGAAATCCCAAAAGTCCATTGTACTTGTTGCACTGCTCACAGCAGAATTCTTCCTCCATGAGTGTGCGGATAAACTCCCATGCCCCCTCCTGCACCTCCGGCGGTGCGTCCGCACAGATGGCATAGCGATTGATCGGATGCAGAAATGCACCGTTTCCATCCTCTGTCGGATAGCCGACCAATGTATAGTCATCGTCATCCTCCCAAGTCAGTATTCTGTGATATTCATTGAATCCGCAAAGCATCATATCCATCACAAATTTCTTTCTGTCGCCTCCAACAGTCTCCTTTTCCTCAAGCAGAATGAATGAATTGCAAAATTCCAGCATATCCACAAATTCCGGCGAATCAAAGGAGCAGGTGCCATTTTCATAATCCAGAAACGCTCCCAGATTATTCCGTAGAATCACCCTGTATACGCCATGTTTATCCACATTAAGATTGAACGTTGCATCATCGGGCATGGCGTTCCAGCGATCTTTCAACTCTGCAAATGTCCAACCCTCTTTCTCCCCAACATACTCCGTCTTACCAAACATCGTTTCGATCCAGTAATACTGCGGCAGATAGCAAAGCTTTCCATCCGTTTCGCACAGTTCCAGTACATGAGTATCCAACGTATCACGGTTGATCTCTCCATCTCTGTCCAGAAATGAATAAAGGTCAATGAACGCACTTTTTACCATCAGAAGATCAAATTTCCCTCTGTCACTGAAGGCAGTATCCGGCACAAGGTGTACGGTATCCCCTTTCAGAATATCCATCTGAAGCTCAAAATCCGCCTTCTCCCATCCGCCGGGAAGCAAAGCCCCGTCATCGGTATAACTTTCCGCATCATCATACTCATCATAATCCACAAATTCGATTTTGTATCCATTGTCGGATTCATTGAATGCACGGACAGCACTGGACACCTCCTGACTGACGCTGGTGTGGATTGCCATTTTGATGACAATTTCTTCCTTTGGTTTTTCCGTTCCTGTAATCTCCACCGTATTCTCGGGTGCAGAATCAGTCGGGGAAATCTTCTCCGGAGCATTAATTCCACTGCATCCCGTATAGAAAAACATAACAGCAAGGGCTGCAAACTTCATGATTCTTTTCATAGGGATTCTCCTTTCAATTATGATTGTTCGCTCAGATAGATGCTGACTCTCGACTGCATCATTTTTGCGGTTTCCTCGGCTGACTGATCGCCTGCCATCATTTTTTCCGTTTCTTCCAGCAGCACATTGTACACGGTTTCATCGTAGTACCAACAGGTGCGAATGCCGTAGATGTAATCACGGAGGATGTCGGTTTCCCATTTTTCCATTTCTCCGATGAATTTTCCTTCTGCAGTGGCACTCACCTGATGCTCTGCCTCATTGAGCTTGTATTCGAGTGCTTCCTTATGCATGGGCATGGATGCATACAGACTCTTCTGGTAATCCTCCGAGAGCAAATGCTTTACAAAATCCCAGATCGCAGCTTTCTCAGCGGAATTGTCATTGACCGAAATCGTAAAGGGTGTATGGAACACGCCGCCATTGCCTTCATCCCAGACCATCGGGTACCCTGCAAGGGTGATGTCCGCATCACCGAAAGTGCCGCGTCGACTGCCGCGAAGATCAATGGGCTGTTGGAAGGTTTCATAGTTAAACAGGATCCTGTCGAGTTCGAACGCACTGCGGGCAACCCCATCGTCACCCAGATAGTAGTTGTCGGAAAACTCGCCGTTACGCACGGCTTCGTAGAATGCATCCCCCTGCGGCGTGCGGTTGAGCATTTCCAGAACCTGTACAAACTCAGGGGAATCAAAACAGCACTCCGCCGTTTCACGGTTGATGCAGCCCGTCTGGAGATTCTGCATATACATCGGTATCATGCGTTCCGCAGGATCGTGATTATAGATGTCCATGTTTTCGGGCACAGGGAAATTCAGCTGTTCGCTAAGACTCAGCCCCTGTGTTTTGCCGATATGCTCCGTTTTGGCAATGGTGGTTGCGATCGTGTAGGAAAAACCCAGCCGCTGCAGCTTGCCCTTATACTCGTAAGCTTCAAAAAAATTTGAAAGATAATCCTCACGGTCAAATTCCTCGTCCGCATCCATGAGGGTATACCAGTCACCAAATAGTCCCTTGGATGCAAGGCTTTCAAAATTCACACCATCCGTGCAGACCACGTCTGCAACAATGCCGTCGAGCATATCCATCTTCATGGTTTCGTAGCCGAGATGCGGTTCTTCCCTCGTGCTGTACTCGCCGTAGTCTTTGACGATGATGCGATAGCCCGATTCCGCAAGGTTATAGTCTATAACAGCCTCCATCAGATCTTCCGTCAGTCCCACGGTCGCAAGGCTGATGAGCTTGGTGCTGTCGATTTCCTCCTGTGAGCGTGGTACTGCATGGTACCAGAGCCTATTTTTAGTCATAATAAGGAAAGTACCGTCGTCCAATGGAAGAAAACTAAT
This sequence comes from Oscillospiraceae bacterium, assembly GCA_045592405.1. GTDB lineage: Bacteria > Bacillota > Clostridia > Oscillospirales > Ruminococcaceae > UBA3855. Next base: position 4,383 of record JAZNUR010000043.1, on the reverse strand, counting down.
CATTTCTCCATGCATGAAATCGGAATTGATCCAGTCAACGACCTTTACAGCGGCGTCCTCAGAAACACCATACAGTCCGTCGTCCATCTGGTAATAATAAGCATAGTCCTGTGTTCCCGTTTCAAAATCATCGACCGCTTCCGGAATGATAACCCCAGTATCCTCGCAGGTGCGTGCCTCTGCATCAAGCCTATACACCTTGGTGTAGCCCTCATAATCATCATCGTAGGTAATGATTGCAACATACACCTTTCCATCCTGATCGGTGAACAGTCTGGGGATGCTGCCCTGTATCCTCGGCAGTTTGATTTCGCCGTATTTCTCATAATCACTGTTGAAAACCTCCACCAGCACATCGCCCGTCTGGTCATACTGCATATAGTCATAGGTGTAGGCAAGAACATACCAGTCGCCGCTGCTGTCGAAAATCTTTTGACCACGGTTATACTCCGTTTCGCCGAATTCTTCCAGCGGTATCTCACGGGTTTCGAGGTAGTTCATGGAGCTGTCATAGATTTCCGCAAAACGGCGGTGTGTTTCTTCCTTGCCATTCTTGTTCTGATAGACTCTGCCGATAAATGCGACACGATCATCGGGCAGACGATAGGCAGTACATTCCAGATGCTCAAGCGGTTCTTTTTCCTCCTGTGCACGGAGAAAGAATTTGGTTCTTTCATTCGTTTCCATATCATACCACAAATACTCAATGGACTGATCCTGCTTGACTTTTGAGCCAAGCATATGGTAACCGATTGTAAAGATCGGCGAGTGAAACACACTGTTGAGAGCAAGTTCGCTTCTCCACGAACTATCCATGTTCAGCTCTAATGTGGCATTCTTCTTACGATTTCCACAGCCGCTGAATACGGTAAGTGCACCCAATGTCATTGCAATGGCAAGAGCTGTAAGCTTTATGATATTCCTTTTCATCAGAATCTTCCTTTCAAATAAAAAATGAGTACAGAGATCCTGCTCTCTGTACTCATTGCCAATATATCCATACGGTTCACTTGTACAGAGAATACCTCTCTATACGCAATACACCGCAAAAGGTAGAATCCTGACACAAATGGGAATGCTTTCTAAAACTTTGTAAAGTTGCACAATTTATGCACATTCACTTTGTAAAAGCTGATGGTGTCAGTTTGTTTTGATCAGCGATCGGAAGCGGTTTTTGTGTGCCTGCCGTTTTTGGACAACAAAAGCGTCCACTCTGCGGTAAATCCTCCACAGCATCCAAAATGCCGTTAGCAGCGGGTATACGAGGAAAACAATCTGCCCTGCCAGAAGAAGTGCCAGATCAAAATCCACGATCCTTACGGCATTTTCCCAGAACGGATAGGCAAGACTGTCCGAAATGACCATCATGTCGTGAAGACTGCAAAGATTTTTCCAGCGATTTGCAATCGAAAACCGATCCGTATTCTGCAAAATTTTCATATTGCCGCCCATGCCCACCGACTGCTCGAAGGTGTTCCTTGCAAAATTCCGCACGGGATCGGGGAGCACCATTTCATAGCAGGTAATGCTTGTCGTACCGCCTCTTTCCGCCATCCAATCCTCATACAGATCAAAGGAAATGTACATTCTGGGAATTTCCCCATAGGCTTTCTCTGACGCATAATCGGTTTCCTGTGCCACAACGCCTGCAACAGGATACATCCTGCTGCCGATCTGCACCTCCATCCCTGCCACATCGGATGAACCAAACAGCTGCCATGCGAGGGTTTCATCCAGTACCAGTCTGTCCTGCATCAGATCGTTCTCCTGAAAAAAGCAGCCGCTTTGCAGCACGTGAGCGTGCAGTGCAAAGAAATCACCCCCGACTGCCGTTACCTCCGCCTGCACAGGATAGCGTTTGGTGCCGGTTGCCTGCACACTGCCCGCAGGTGCACTGTAGGCATCACACCACACCCTTGCATTCTCGTTGGGGGCGGACAGCGATGCGGACCGCATGGCGGCATCCACAGATTCCCGTATGTACTGCAGAGTGTCCTTAGTCACACCGGCATCCGCAGAATAGAATGCACTCATCTGCGTGCAGCGAAGCTGACTGTCCGCCTGCCAACGCCGAGCAGCATACTGGGATTCATGCAGTTGTGAAATATGGCTGCTGACCGCCGTCATCACAGCGAATACCGCCAGTGAAAGCACGGCTGCACCGCCGCAGATCCACTGTTTTTTGCGAATTTTCATTTCATCAGTCCTCCATACGGATCTGCATCCCGTTTTTCAGCGGTTTTTCAGATGTGGTAATGACAAAATCCGAGGACAGGATATCACCCGAAACGGCACTGTTGATCTCATCTGCCGCCAATACCTCCACACTCACTCGGTTTGCATAATAACGATTGCCCAGCGGTGTACTCTTGGCGGTAACGACCATGACAAACTTGCCTTCGTTGTCCTCCATAATGGCACTGGTGGGAACCACACAGTCATAGCTTGCACTGGAACACGGCATGGAGAAGGAAAGCATCTGTCCGACCGTCACATTTCCCGTCACCTCGAAGGTAAGGATCTTGTCCGCCCCCGTAGGGTTCTGTGTGTCTGTTTTGATATCCACAAGATGTGCCTTGACGCCGTAGCCAAAGCTGTTCATGACATCCGCCTGTGTGCCGACGCTTACCTTTTTTGCCTGATTTGCAGTCACAACACACTGGGCGGTGTATCCCGAATCGGTCATGTTAATAATCGCAAGCGTGGATCCGTCCATCACGCTGTCACCTGTTGCATAGTTTACTGCTGCAACAACACCGTCATGCTTGGTGGTTACGGTCAGTGTACCGCTGTTTTTCCGCAGTTCCTCCAGCTCTCTCCGCATTCTCGAAATCGACGTCTGCTGGCCCTGCAGATCCAGACGATTCATCTGCTGTGCGAGGGAATCATTCTTCTTTGCAGAGGCAAGGGAAATGAGCATACTTTCCAATGCACGCTCCTGCATCTTTACCTGCTCCTCAAGTGCGGCAATATCTGCCGCCCCCTGTGATTCATACGCAGTAATGGTATGGTTTGCAGTTTCAAGTCCTGTGGTATGCTCCGCAATTTCCTGTCCGAGTGCCTGCATACATTTGCCAAGCTCCTCATCAAAGGCGGCCTGTGCAAGCTGCAGCGGTTCCTGCTTTTCAAGCAGATTTTGTTTTGCAAGTTCTGCCTTCTGCTCCTGTTCCTGAATCTGCGTCAGGGTTTCCTTCGCCTTGGTCACATCCTCCTGTGCGTAACGCATCACAGTTTCTGCATCCTCCATCGCACGCTTTAAGGAAACATCGCCGCCGCTTGCCTCATAATCCTCCTTGGCACGGGTATATGCAAGCTCCGCTTCGGATGCGGTACGCTCAAGTGCTGCGATCCGCTGTGTCTGGGTTGCGGAATCCACAGTGATTCCACTCATGATGGCATCATACGCTGTATGTGCCGAGTTGGACTCTGCCGCAGCAGTATCCAATGCTGCCTTCCGTGTGCTCAGCTCTGCATACTCCTGTGCACTGTAATCGCCGCTTTCCAGTGCTGTCTTTTTGCTTGTCAGGGCAGTGATCCGGTTTGTGTGATCCGCAGCATTCTGAATTGCCGTTTCGTATTCCGAACGGGAAATACCGCCGCTGTTTTTTGCCTTGTTCAGTGCAGTGATCGCATCCTGCAAATCCTCACGGGCATTGGCGATTTCCTGATCCTGTGCAGTATAATCGGGAACAGCCGTCAGCAGTGCCTTGCGGTAGTTCAGCTCCGCATCCTCCAGTGCCATTTCCGCCTGCTCGATCATCTCGCCGCCATCCGCACCCTCCAGCACGAACAGAACATCTCCCTCCCTGACTTCATCTCCAACCTTGACCGCAACGCTTTCCACGGTACGATTCCCCTCGGCAGGGATCTCATAGTTCTGGTTTGCCGTCACCACGCCCGAACAGCGAACATCCTCCGTGATTGTTCCGTAACTCGCATACTGTGCTGCTACGATCGGCAGACTGATATTCTGGATGGTATTCGAAAAGAATGTCAGCACCAGCAGCAGTGCCAGAAAGATGATGAGTATGGTTTTAATGCGTTCTTTGCGCTTGTTGGTTGTTTCATTCATAAGAGTATCCCTCCATGATACAGAAGATGATGGATGCAGCACTGCATCCATGGTATTGCTTGTGATCAGCCCTTGACACCGCCGGAATAGGTGATGCCCTCCACGAGGTATTCCTCACCATAGAGAAAGAGCAGGAGTGCCGGAATCATATAGACCACAGCAACAGCAAAGGCAAGTCCGACATCGCCGGAATTGATTTGTGAAAGAAAGACGGACAGCGGATATTCCGCTTCATTTTCCAGCAGAATCAGCGGTTGTTCCACCATGTTCCAGTAGTCGATGAATACCAGAAGTCCGACAGACAGCATGGC
>JAZNUR010000042.1:0-3166 GCA_045592405.1 Oscillospiraceae bacterium | reverse complement strand
CCCCTGCTGTACAGCAGGGGGCTTGTGTGTTGATTTTTTCAGTCAGATGCCTATCTGTGACGTCCGCCGCCGCCATGGCCGCCGGAACTTCTTCCTCCGCCGCCACCGCCTCGGCTGCCGCCGGAACTGCTCTCAATTTTTACCCTTGTGGTGTAGGTACGGATGAAATTATCCGTCTGCCTGTTGAAATGCAGGGTTTTGCGGTTAATATATGTTGTCGGCGAGAGCGATATCTTGAATTTGTAATGCGACCGTACGCAGAAGAATACGATCAGTGCGATAATCAGACCGACGAAAAATCCTGCCACTCCCGTCATGAGAATGGTTGCCAAATCCACGTATGGTCTGTGATTCGAAGCCTGCATCTTCCCGTCTTCCACATAAAAATACTGCTCGTAAACATCGTCGTATACATAGTAGTTGTCGGTAATGCCGATTTCATAAAAATATACTACATCCTCGGACAGAACTTCAATCGCCTTCACGACATTCTCATTGCCCGCCGGCAGATATGGGAATACATGGTCAAAAATCTGATCAATGCGGTTGTCCATGTCACCGTCACTGTAATAGAACTGCCCCATGCCGCTTGTCGATATGTAATCATAGGGATGTTCTGCACCGCTCAGATCCATGTAATACAGCAGTCCGTCCGTATTCTTGCCGAACATCTGATCGTAGGTTTCATCCGCAAGATTTTCAATTGCATATTCCGAACGCCTTTGCTTGCCAAGCACGACTGCAATATTCATGCCCGTTTGATCGGATGCATCCTGCAAATATTCCAAACAGGTGTTGTAGGCGTCTTCCGGCAGATAATTTGCTTCATCGTAAAGTCTGACATTGGCAGCCGATGCCTGAATCGTACAGCCGAACAACATCGCCATTCCCGTCAGAAGGATCGTCCATAATTTTTTCATCATGACAAACCTCCTAACAGCATTCCGATCAGCGTACATCCGAGAACGATCGCTCCGCAGACAGTCAGCAGCTTTCCTATATTGATAGGCGGTGTGCCTGCCTGCTTTCCCGTCTGTCCGTTGATGGCAAAGGAATATCGCTTGTCCTTGTACTGGTATGTCATAAACCACACGGGCAGCAGCATATATTGCCAGGTTGTGCCAAGAATATGCATATCCGAACGTGTCACCCGAACTGAGGAATATCCCGTCATTGACGCACGCAGCAGCTGATCGCTGCCATTCACCGCACGATTCTTAATGCGAGGGAACACGTTCGCCTTGTTGACATCATATTTATCCGAAAGGAATCCGCTGAGGTACGTCATTTCAAAATCCTCTGCGGCATTGTAATCAAACGGTTCTATGGCTTCCATCAGTGCGTCCTCGATCTTGCTTGCACCGTCTGCGGGAATGCCGATAAACTGAATGTCCGCATCACGGAATACGTCGTATTCCTTCGTTTCCGTGTAGCGATAATTGCCGGTTGACCAGCTGCGGATCTTCTTGCAGACCGCACGCATTTCGCCATGCACATCGCAATTGGCAACCCAGAACGGCACATATACACCCTGCATATGCAGAAGCTGGCTTTCGCTCTTGAAGCCTTTCGGCAGGAACCAGCGTTTTCTGCACCATTCCTTGAAAATATTATGTGCCCCTTCACGATTGATCTTGAACGGAATCACCTTTGACGGACGGAATCTGCCGGACAATCTGCCCTGCAGCACCACCGGATTGTGACAGTAATAGCATTCCGTGGCAGAGGTGTTCAGATCTGTAATCAGCTCCGCTCCGCAGGAAGGACAGCTGTAAAACTGGGTGTTTTCCTCAAACTCCTCTTTTTTTGCAGCGATTTCCTTTTCGATGCTGTCCATTCTTTCGTTGGCTGCCTTGCATTCCTCCGGTGAGAAGAAGCTCATGCAGTATTCGCAGCCGAACCCCTGTTTCTTCGGATCAAAACGAAGCTCGCCGTTACAGTTCGGACAACGATAAATTTGTACGCCTTTTTCGGTTCGTTCAGCGTGCCCGCCGCCCAGAATCTGTGCCGTATCCATTCCGGCAAGTGATCCGGAATCCATACCTCCCGGCATCGTCTGATTTCCTGTGTACATTGTTTCCCCCTTACAAAATTTCATACATCGCCCCATTTTGAAATGGGGCGATGCGAGAGATTAGAGCTTACGATTGTCAATGACACGCTTTGCCTTGCCCTCGGATCTGGGCAGGCTCTTGGGCGGACAGATGGTGATTTTTGCCATAACGCCCACAACGGACTTGATCTCCGCAGCGATCTCCTTCTGGAGTCTCTGCATATTTGCGAGGCTGTCGGTGAATGCTTCTTCCGTCATTTCCACCTGAACCTCCAGTGTATCGGCATTATTCACACGATCCACCACCAGCAGATAATGCGGTGCAACGCCCTGTGTTCTGACCAGAACAGTTTCGATCTGGGACGGGAATACGTTAACACCACGAACGATGATCATATCATCCGTTCTGCCCGTAATTCTGCCCATGCGGACAGTGGTTCTGCCGCAGGCACATTTTTCGGGATTGAGTGTGCAGATATCGTGCGTTCTGTAACGCAGCATCGGCATACCCTTCTTGGTAATGGTTGTAAATACCAGTTCGCCGGGCGTTCCGTAGGGAAGCGGCTCACCGGTTTCGGGATCAATAATTTCTGCAATGACATGGTCTTCGTTGACGTGGGAGCCGTTCTTTTCCAGACACTCAAATGCAACACCGGGACCTGCGATCTCCGTCAGACCGTAGATGTCGCAAGCGTCGATTCCCAGCAGCTCCTCGATCTTCAGACGCATCTCCTGCGTCCACGGCTCTGCACCGAACAGACCTGCCTTGAGCTTGAGCTCGGACGGATCAATGCCCATATCGTGGATGGCTTCGCCCAGATAGGTTGCATACGACGGTGTGCAGCAGAGAATGGTGGAACCCAGCTCACGCATCATCATGATCTGCCTCTGGGTATTGCCGGAGGACATTGGGATGGTCATCGCGCCGATGGCGGTCGCGCCCTGATGTGCGCCCAGGCCGCCGGTAAACAGGCCGTAGCCATAGCACACCTGAACGATATCGTCCTTATCAGCACCTGCGCCGGTGAGGGTACGGGCCATCATCTCGGTCCATACATCCACGTCATTCTGGGTGTAGCCGGAAACGATGGGCTTGCCGGTGGTGCCGGAAGA
>JAZNUR010000041.1:0-7981 GCA_045592405.1 Oscillospiraceae bacterium | reverse complement strand
ACCGACAGCTATGTTGCTGTGCAGCTGATTGAGCGTGAGGGGAAGCTGAATTTTGAGAGTCTTCGGAGTATGGCAGAGGATGTTCGAGGAAGCTTTACATTCACGATTCTGGATGAGCGGAATAACCTGTATTTTGTGAAGGGTTCGAGTCCGCTGTATCTCATTTACTTTCCGGATTTCGGGCTGTATGTGTACGCATCCACCGCCGGAATCATGCACAAGGCATTGAAGGAGGTGTCGCTGAATCATCTGCATTATGAGGTGATTGCGGTGGAGGATGGGGGGATTTTGAGAATTACCCCAAGTGGCAGTTTCAAGCGTGATACGTTCACGCTTGCACCGGCTTACAGCTTCGGCAGATATTCTGGGAGCATCTTCGGGTGGGAGGATGAATATCCCGAAAGCACGGATGATTATGCAATTCTGCTGGAGATGTGCGGGTATTTCGGTGTCACACCGGAGGAGGTGCAGCGGCTGATTGATCTTGGGTTCTCATATGATGAGATTGAGATGATGTTGTGGGAGCCGTCGGTGTTGGAGGGGGAGTTGGAGATGGTGTGAAGGTAAAATCAAGGGGCACTGTGCCCCTTGATTTTTTGTCCGAAGTATGCTATACTATTAGCAGATAATCCATTAAAATTGTGAGGTGAAACGCATGAAACAAAAGAGCATCCCAATTGGAATCGAGGATTTTAAGGACATTGTTGATCGAAATAGCTATTTCGTGGATAAGACACTGCTCATTCGTGATCTGCTGGAAAGCGGCAGCAAAGTGAATCTCTTCACACGTCCCCGCAGATTCGGCAAAACGCTGAATATGAGTATGATCCAGCGTTTTTTCGAAAAAACGGATGAGGATCATTCTTACTTGTTCAAGGGGCTGAATATCACAAAAGCAGGCGAAAATTATCTTGCTCACCAAGGAAAATACCCTGTTGTCACGCTCTCTCTCAAAGGGATGAAAATGGATACCTTTGATGCTGCAGTAAAGCAGTTCGGGTGGATGCTGTCACTGGAGTTTCAGCGTCATCCTGAGATCCTGCAATCGGATCTTGTGAGTCCCGAAGAAAAGTCACTTTATCAGAGAATCGCCGGCTGGAGTGCAAGCATGGAGGATTACTGTGCATCCGTGCAATTCCTCACTAAGAATCTCACAAAGATTCATGGACGAAGAACCATTGTACTGATCGATGAATATGATGTTCCTCTTGAAAATGCACATTTCTGCGGCTTCTATGATGAAATGGTCGGCTTTATCCGCAGTTTGTTCAATAATGCACTGAAAACCAACAGTTCGCTCGAATTGGCAGTGCTGACAGGATGTCTGCGTATCTCAAAAGAAAGCCTGTTCACCGGTTTGAACAATTTGCAAATCAACAGCATTCAGACGGAAATCTACAGTGAATACTTCGGTTTCACAGAAGCAGAAGTGCAGGAAATGACGGAATACTATGGACTATCCGAACATTTCCCGACCATCAAGGCATGGTATGACGGCTATCGCTTCGGCGAAACGGAAATCTACAATCCGTGGAGTGTGCTCAATTACTTGCAGGCACTTTGTTCTTCGGCGAAGGCTTTGCCGGTACCATATTGGAGCAACACGAGTTCCAACGAAATCATTCGAAAGCTTATCAGTGAAGCGTCTGCGGATACTCGTGATAAAATCGAAAACCTCATCAATGGTCAGAGCGTAAAAGCTCCCGTCCATGAAGATATTGTCTATGCGGATATTGATGTGAACGAAGAAAGCATCTGGAGTTTTCTGCTGTTCACCGGCTATCTCAAGCAAATTGATTCCAGAATTGAGGATGATGAGATCTGGTTGGAGCTTGTGATTCCGAATAAAGAGATCCGTTCCATCTATAGACGCAGCATCCGCCAATGGTTCCAGGACAGGACTCGTGCCGTTTCGAGGGAGCATCTGATTGATGCACTTGTGTGTGAGGATGTGGACACAGCTAACCGCATTGTGGGAACATGGCTGAATGAAACGATCAGCTTCTTTGATGAGAAGGAGCAGTATTATCACGGCTTTTTGGCTGGACTGCTGTCCGGTTATGATGCCTATAAACTGAAATCCAACCGTGAAACGGGCGATGGCAGAACCGATCTTCTGCTGATGGAGCGATTTGACAGAAATATTGCAATTGTCATTGAAATTAAGGACGTCGATACGCAAAAGGGCGAAACACTGGCATTGATGGCAGAAAAGGCACTGCAGCAGATTGAAGAGAAACGTTATGCCGAGGAACCCATCAACGAAGGCTATCGGAAGATCATCAAATACGGCATTGCGTTCATGGGAAAGCGTTGTCTGATCAAGCTGGGATGACTATGTTTAAGCCTACCCGCCACATGGCGGCATGGACGGGGGATGTTCCTCTGCCAACGGCGATGTGGAGAAGAATATCAATCTTGCCATTCTGCTTAATCTCCGAGAACTGCTGGAAATGTCGGGATATACAGTGGTAGTTACCCGTGATACGGATATTTCCATTCACGACGAGGGCATTGAGGGTATTGCCAACCAAAAAAGCTCGGATATGGACAACAGACTGGAAATTTTCAATAGCTCGGACAATGCCATCTGCATCTCCATCCACCAGAATCAGTTCACCGATCCGAAGTACAGCGGTGCACAGATGTTCTATTCCGATACCAACTCCGAAAGCGGAACACTTGCACAGATGATTCAAAATCAATTCGTACAGTTCCTGCAGCCCGAAAACACCCGTGAGATCAAGCTCTGCGGTAAGGAACTCTTCCTCTGCTATTTCAGCGAAAACCCCACGGTCATGGTCGAATGCGGTTTTCTCTCCAATCCCGAGGAAGCTGCAAAGCTTGTAACCGAGGAATACCAGCGTCAAATAGCATTTACAGTCTATGCAGCACTGATGCAATACTGTGCAGAAACCAAATAACAGCAAAACCTCCCCGTGAAATACTTCACGGGGAGGTTTCTGCAGAAAGGAAAAATTGTTATTTCATAGTAATGGAATTGATCACACCGCTGACAGTGTCCATAGAATCGGTTATAACCTCAACAGAATAGGCACTGTTCAGATCGGATGCGTCATAAAAACGGAAAACAGCACTGAAAGCCTGCTTGTTGTCTTTCAGTGTGACATTTTTACTAATGTATAGGACACCGCAGATTTCTTCATTTTCATAGACATAGGCATCGGAACCGCAACAGATCCCGCACTTTAAAGTCGCAAGCTCGCAGAAGGCATATGCCTTGTCATAATCCGTAGAATCAAAGTCATCGAGGTCAAGCAGTGCCATGTACTTGTATTCCTCGTAAAGGGAATCCGGATAACCGCCGCAAAGCTTTTCATAGCCTTCCTCCAGATTTTTCGGCTCCGGAAGCTTTACCCCATTAAGCTGATACAGGTCAATCTGATGCAGCGATGGGAATTCTTCTTCCTCACCATCGGTAATGAGGATCAAAGCCTGTTTGGATTTATCTTCCGATACCAGTTGATAGGCAGTTGTTCCGGGCTCTTCACCTTCTTCAAGAAGTGAAAATCCCTCCGGAATCATCAGGGAAAAATAATCATTCTCCACAAGCTGCCCATTCTCAATTTTTGTCGAATACTGTGTGAAATTCTCACCTTTTCCGCACGTTTCATACATCGGACGCAGGTATTCCGCTTCGAACTTCTTGATTGCAAGACCCGGATAAATCAATGTTCCGCAAATGGTCACCGCTGCAGCCGCCACAACTGCAACCGCAATTAATACGAGTGCTTTGGTTTTCATGATAATTCCTCCTTTGTCGTTTTTGAATAAAATGTGAAATTTCATCGTGCGATTCATATTATGTTAATATTATATCACCTATTTATTCAAATGTCAATAGTAATTTCATAAAATATTAAAATTTATGAAGAAAACGCAAAGCAGAAGGCAGCTTTGGCAATTTATGCGTAACGCATGGTATAACAGAATCCAAAAAATCCCCATCGGAATCATTTCCGATGGGGATCTGCCTCAGGATGCAGCAGTTTCTTTATGACTTTTCTGCAGAAGATACACGCCGTATGCAACGCAGACAACAGTAATGATGATTGTTGTAATGATCTGCAGCGTGAGATTTCCCTCCACACCGAAAAAGCTTGTGCTGTTGACAACCGCATGGACAATGATACAGGGAATGATGCTCTTTCCGACAAAGAACAGCACCGTAAAGCAAAAGCCGATCGCACTGGCATAGATGAGCTGGCACAGATTCTCCGCAAGCTCCGCACCACGCAGTAAATTAACAATATGTCCGAAACCGAACGTCAGGGAAGAAACCACGATCGCACTCTTGACATTATCTCCGCTCATTGCCTTAAATAGGAAACCACGGAAAATCAGTTCCTCAAGAAATCCCACGCCGATCATGGAGATTACAAACAAAACCACTTCCGATGCCGATTGATTGCAGGAAACACCGTTCCAGAAATTCACGGATGACACCATAATCAAGGGAAGAAAATACAGAAACTGTCTGCCGCTCCCCTGCAGCCTGCAAAGTCCGAAATAATGCATCAGATCATTCCTTTTCGCAAACAGAAACAGAATCACTGACAGTACCGATGCAAACACCGCTGTGACAAGTTTTGGGATTCCAATGCTTTCCGAAATGCTGTCTGCTGTGCTGCATCCCACCACATAGATGATGATCCACATCACCGCAAACCAGATCTCGCTTTTCTCAAATATTTTTCTCATTCTGCTTCTCCTCCCATCATTCTGATCACGCTATGGCAGTCATCTGATGCAACCTCGTTATCATCTCCAAAATCATTTTTTACATTATACTACATTCGAACAAAAATGTCAAATCCCCGAAAATCCTTGCAATTCTCCCCCACCTGTGCTATAATAGGAACATACCAATGCTGCGAGTTTTCGCAAATTACAGGAAAGCAGGAGCAATATGGCAAAAAAAGACAGACCAATATACATCTGCAGCGAATGCGGCTATGAGAGTCCCAAGTGGAACGGCTGCTGTCAGGGCTGCGGTGAATGGAATACACTGGAAGAGGTGCTGCCCATGCAGCACAGCAGCGGCGGCAGCCATACAATTCGGAATCTCTCCGACAAGATCCACCGCATTGACGACATCGACACGGACAATGAAGTTCGTTACCGCACGGGCTGCGGAGAGCTTGACAGAGTTCTTGGCGGCGGACTGGTAAAGGGTTCGATCGTACTGCTGGGCGGTGAACCCGGCATTGGCAAGAGCACGCTGCTTTTGCAGATCTGCCAGTATCTTGGCGAAAGTCACTCAGTCCTCTACATTTCGGGTGAGGAATCGGCAAGGCAGCTCAAACTCCGTGCACAGCGGCTAAACGTCAATTCCGAACGGCTGTACATCCTCACGGAGAATGACGCTCAGGCGATCTGCGACACGATTGCAGCATCAAAGCCCGATATTGTGATCATCGACTCCATCCAGACCATGCAGATTCAGCAGCTTTCATCAAGTCCCGGCAGTCTGACACAGGTCAGGGAATGTACAAATCTCTTCATGCACACGGCGAAAACATTGGAAATCCCCGTATTCATCGTCGGCCACGTCAACAAAGATGGCATGATCGCAGGTCCGAAGGTCATGGAGCATATCGTGGACACGGTGCTGTTCTTTGAGGGTGAGCGTCACATGAGCTATCGTGTCCTGCGTGCGGTGAAGAATCGTTTCGGCTCAACAAATGAAATCGGCGTGTTCGATATGCAGGACAAGGGGCTCAAGGAAGTGGAGAATCCCTCCCAGATGCTGCTGGCGGGGCGTCCGCTGGGCGTTTCGGGAACCTGCATTGCCTGCGTAATGGAGGGTTCACGACCGATTCTTGCCGAGGTACAGACGCTCGTTTCCAAGAGTGCGTATTCTGCACCGAAACGAACGGCAACTGGATTTGACTACAACCGCATGGCGATTTTGCTGGCGGTGCTGGAAAAGAGATTTGGTCTTGTTTACGGGGCTTTGGATGTGTATCTGAACATCGTCGGAGGATTCAAGCTGGATGAGCCTGCGGGTGATCTGCCGGTGGCATTGGCACTGTATTCGGGACTGACGGACAGGGCATTGCCGGACAAGCTGATTGCGATCGGTGAAGTGGGACTGGGCGGTGAGATCCGCAATGTGTCGCATATTGTACGCCGTGTGCAGGAGGCAAAGCGGATGGGCTTTGAGTATTGCATCGTCCCGAAGCAGGCACTTTCGGCGCTGCCGAAGAGTTCCAAGACACTGCGGATTTTCGGTGTGAGTAATTTGCGGCAGGCATTTTCGGCACTGGGGAAATTGCAGGAGGAAGAGGCGGCGACAGGAGAGGCGTAAATAAGAATTTACAAGGCTGAAAAGGAGAGACGCTTAGTGAGGACTCATCTGAATCTGTTTTTGACTATGTTAAAAATCGGGCTGTTTACCTTTGGCGGCGGTTATGCAATGATAGCTCTTCTTGAAAGTGAGTTCGTATCCAAAAGAAAATGGATTGAAAAGGATGAGTTTCTCGATATGGTTGCTATTGCAGAGTCCACGCCCGGACCGATTGCGATCAATGCCGCAACCTATATCGGCTATAAGATGCTCGGTGTTCTCGGCTCACTTACGGCAACCGTAGCAGTCTGTATTCCATCCTTTGTTATCATATACGCCATATCACTGTTTTTTGATGCCTTTCTTTCCTTCACCCTTGTGTCGTATGCCTTCAGAGGAATACAGGTCTGTGTGATATGGCTGATCCTTTCGGCAGGGCTGAAAATGCTGAAACAGATGAAGAAAACACCCTTACATATCGTTATTCTTTCTTCCGTTATTATTTGTATGGTTGCATTTTCGGTGTTAACGGTCAGCTTTTCGACAATATTCTATATACTTATCTCGGGCGGTATTGGCTTATTCGTATATCTGATCGGTTTGCTTCGTAAAAGGAAGGAGCCTGACAGATGATATATCTTGAGTTGTTTTTCACCTTCTTACAGATCGGCGTGGTATCCTTCGGTGGTGGATACGCAATGATCTCGCTCATAAGAGAAAAGGTTCTGATGCACGGTTGGCTTTCTGAGGAAGAATTGCTGAATATGATAGCCGTTTCGGAATCCACACCCGGACCGATTGCCGTGAACATGGCAACCTTCATCGGCTCTACGCAGGGTGGAATGCTCGGCTCGTTTCTTGCAACGCTCGGCGTGGTGCTTCCGTCTTTTATCATCATACTGATAATTGCTGCATTGATACAAAATTTTCTGAAGTATAAGGGAGTTCAGGCGTTTCTCGACGGTATCCGTCCCTGTGTGATAGGACTGATATTGGCAACGGCACTTACGATGCTTATGAGTAACCTTTTTGCTTTCAAGAGTATTGACAGCAAGATGATCCCCGACGTAAAGGGATTGCTCATTTTCGCCATCATCGCCGCAGTCGCAGTCATCTTCAAGAAAGTCAGAAAAAAGCCCCTTTCCCCCATTTTTCTGATACTCATGTCAGCGGGGCTCGGGATGGTAGTGTATTCAATATAAATAGCGACAAATTCCAATTTATCACACATACAGGAGGTCACCATGAAATTCACACACTGTCCGCACTGCGGCTTATGAGTAAATTGCATGAGGTAGAAATATAAATTATGGAGACTAATAATGGTTCGAGAAGTGAAAGCAAACGAATTAAATGCATTGCTGGAATTATATCTGCATCTGCATGAGGAATCTATTCCGGAAACGACGGAGCATTTAAGAAAAACGTGGAACACAATAATGCAAGATAACAATCATCATATCATCGTAAATATTGTAGAGGATAAAATTGTATCTTCCTGTGTATGCGTGATCATTCCGAATTTAACAAGAAAGATAAGACCATATGCATTTATAGAGAATGTTGTTACCCATGCGGATTATCGTGGGAAGGGATATGCTACTGAGTGCTTGAACTATGCAAGAGAAATTGCAAAAAAGATGAATTGCTATAAAATGATGCTGCTTACCG
>JAZNUR010000040.1:0-21332 GCA_045592405.1 Oscillospiraceae bacterium | reverse complement strand
ATCCGCATACTGCTGCAGAATCATCTTCTGATTTTCGATGGACTGCGACTCGCCCTCACGCATATCCTCCACGGAGAGTCGGCAGTATAACGCCGTAATCAAATTTCGGTTTGGTGTGTTATCCATTTTATCAATCCTCCTGTTCGTGTTGCCGTTTCGCACTCGCTTTCAGCGTGCCGACAAAGGAAACCTTGAGTTTTAGTTTGCTTTGTGTCGGCACAATCGGGTGCAGCGGCTCGCTGCCAAACCGAATAGGATACACCAACAGTATAAGCCCACTCGGTTTGGAAGTCCAGAAAACATTTTGTTAATTTTCCTCGTTGATCAGATACTTGATCATGTCCGCCGCAGTTTCCGTCGGATTTTCTGTATCTGCCCGCGGCAGGACGGACACGACCTCATAGGTCTTGCCGTCGATGTGCATTTTCTTCTCCATATACAGATTCCTGCGTCTGTATGCTGTGGTGTTGATTTCGATTTCCCTTTCCATGGCATCATCTCCTTTACATGTGCATCCCCAACGCTTCCTTGCGTCGGATTTCTTCCGCCAGCACCTTGCTGTCACTGTGACGTTCGATGTCCTCATCTTCCTCCGGCTCATCCATTATCGAAGCCACATCTGCAATGCCAGCGATAACAAGAGCAGCACCGTCTGCGAAATCACAATCGCTCTGAGCATCCGCTGACGCTCGTCCTCGGTGCAGCGAATTGTGATTGTGACGTTTCTTTTTCTCATGGCATCACTCCTCTCGTTTCACAAAAGGGGTTCGGGTTCTCCCGACCAGCTGCGTTCGGCGGGCCGCTGTGCGGACTGCCGAATGCGATGCTGGCAAACCAAAGGTTTACTTTCGGTGAGCCCCGAAACCCTGTATTTTCATTACGGGCATTATCCGCCCACAAATGCCCCACGTTCGCCTGTGCGGCGTTCTGTGCCGATTCCCGATAAACTGCCCCACAGTAATTTAAGGGCACAAATCGCTCACAAAACGCTGATGGGCAATGCGGTCGTTTCGATAAAGTTACTGTCACCCATTTCAAAGTTACCGTCACCCGAAGCCGTTTTACCGTCACCCTTTTGCGAGTTACCGGCACCCGTTTCACTGCTGTCACTGCACTGAAACAACGTAGATTCGACATTATCAGAATTTCGGGTGCCGGTAGAATCCAAGACCTCCACCCACAGGATTCTACCGTCACTACTGTCACCCGAAGCTGTGTAAATACAGCATATGAAAAATGCCGTGCCATGCACAACTAATAAATCAGAGGGAAGGCTGTGGCGTTTACCATTTCAACAGCCCACAAAAAATGAGTGCCCTCTACTATTAAGGACACTCGGAAACAGGTTGTAAACCGCGTTTTTTTTAAATATTTTTGACGAAAAAGAACTGCCGCCAGATGACGGCAACCCTCATCTTGTCCAGACTTTTTGATACACCTTGCATCCTCTACCTGTTTGTGCTATAATAAAAACAGACGAAAGTGAGGTGAGCGGATGATCATTGCAATTTGTGACGATGATGAAAATTTCTGCCGGACATTGTATCAGATGGTGCGGATATATCTGCAAAATGCAAATCTCGATGCACAGCTGAGGCTTTTTGCATCCGGTGAAGAACTGTGTCATGCAATGCAGCAGGAACGGATCACACTTGTGTTTCTGGATATTGAACTGACTGGCATGAACGGTGTCGATGTGGGACAGGTATTGCGGCATTCACAGTATTCCGATGTGCAGATCGTCTATGTATCTGCAAAAGAAGAATATGCCATGCAGCTCTTTCAGAACCGTCCTTTTGATTTTCTGGTCAAACCCATTTCGCAGCCCCGATTACATTCGCTCATGGATGAATACTTCCGGATTTTTCCACAGGAGGAACGTTATTTTTCCTACACCTCGGACAGAAAAAAAGCACAGATTGACACCTGCGAGATCCTCTATTTTGAAAGTGTCCGCAAACAACTTCGCATGGTGACAACAAGCGGAACGACACTGATCTACAGTAAACTTTCAGAGATTCTGGAGCTGCGGTTCAGCCGACGGTTTCTGCGGATTCACCAGTCGTTCCTCGTCAACACCCAGCACATCGCACAGCTTCGCTATCAGGAAGTCATCCTGACGGACGGCACAACACTGCCCATCAGCCGCTCTTATCGGGATTCCGTCCGTGATTATATGATGCAGCATAGTCAGGAACGTGCAAAGAGGAGGAACGGGATATGAACACAGTATACCCCATGGAATTCCTGGTGTTTTCTATTGCACTTCTGCTGTATGTTTTTGCAGATTTCCGTCTGTCAAGGCTTTTGTATGGTGCTGCAAGAAAAGGACAGCTTGTGGAAATTCTTGCCCATATCGGATGTGCTGTTTTGGGTGAATGGATTTTATATTTCCAGCTTTGTCATCATCAATACCTGCTGTGGGTGACTGCCGCTGTTTTGGTATGTCAGTTTCCGATTCTCTTTCTGTATGAATGCTCGCTGCGAAAAAATCTCCTGACGCTGCTGAAATTATTCGGCGGCGACTGGCTATACATTGCAGTATGGATTCTGGCAAATGACTCTGCTGAACACATTGACCATGAACTTCTGTTTCTGACGCTGTGCGGTGCAAAGCTTGTACTGGCACTTCTGGCAGAATCCCATTACCGCCGCCGTGAAAAGGAACGGATTTCCCATCAGATGGAGCTATACCGTCACCAGATGGAACTCATGGAACAATCACAGGCACAGATCCGGTTTCTGCGGCATGATATGAAAAATCATCTGCTGCATATGCACCGGCTTCTGCTGGAACATGATGATGAACGGCTCAACCAGTATTTGCAGGAAACTGCCGCACACCTTTCCGTTTCCCATGAATTTGTCCGTTCAGGCAATCGGGATATTGACAGTCTGCTTAATTACAAACTTCTGACAGCAAAGCAGCTTGGGACGGAGATCACAACGGATATTGCGATTCCATCGGATTTGCAGATCACGTCCTTCGATATGAACGTCATTCTCGGTAATCTTCTGGATAATGCCATGGAAGCTCTGCAGGAATGCGAGGAACGGCGGCTGTTGCTCTCACTGCGTTATGATGCAGGACTCCTTTCCATCCTCCTGCAGAATACCTGTATGCAGAAACCGCCTGCATTCTCCGTCAAGGGGCAGGGACATGGATTGGGGCTGCACAGTATCCGCCATGCACTGGAACATTATCATGGACAATTGAAAACCGATTATCAGGATCATGTTTTCACTGCTTCCGCCGTACTATATATTCCCTGACAGCGGATTGTACCCATCCAGCCGCTGATTGTACCAAGTCTATTGCATACGAATTCCCGGAATGCTATAATAAGCATACCCGGGAATTTCTTTTTTGGAGGCGGTTGGAATGAAAGAAAAAACTGTCAATGCAAAAAACATCATCATTCGTTTTCTGCTGGTGATCGCAGCATTATTTCTGCTCTTAAACGGCGTGTGGCTCTATTTCAGACAGCACTATTATGTAACCGTTGCAAACAATGCTGAGATGACAAAATCCAAAATGGGCAGACAAACGCATTATGAACTGTCCATTCCCATTCCGGAGGAAAACAGCACAGCACGCTACAGCATCACCTGTCCGCAATATCTTCGGT
This sequence comes from Oscillospiraceae bacterium, assembly GCA_045592405.1. Lineage (GTDB taxonomy): Bacteria > Bacillota > Clostridia > Oscillospirales > Ruminococcaceae > UBA3855. The sequence goes on along the minus strand of JAZNUR010000040.1, from coordinate 17,703 downwards.
TCGGATTCGGCTATTTTGCGTCCGAAGAACCGGATTCGTATGTGGAACAGGATGGAAAATGGCTGTATCCATTTGATTTTCATATTTCTCTGACCATCCATCCTGAGCTGTTCGGAAAGCCACGCTATCAGCTGTCGATTTATGATTACAGAAATACAAATGCCGATCTTCTTGCCGGAAGAACCGAAAATCTCGAACCCGAAATCTATATGCTCGATGTGGACGAAAACATGGAGATCCTGCAGGAACTGACCTATGGCAGCAGAGCAGTTTATGATGCAGCGTATGAAGATGCCTATGCACTGTTCTGCCGTGCAAAGGCGGTGTTCGGTCTATGAGAATTGTCAAATATCTGACGCTTGCGGTACTGCTTGCTGCGGTGCTGATGCTTTCAGCGGAGAGCAGACTTTTGTATTCGGTGAATTTTGCATTCAGTCCTTTGCAGGTCTATTATGATCTGGAATTATCGGAGGATGACCTGCCTTTGCTTTCAGAACTTGCGGAACAGCAGGATATGCTGCTTTGCATCACAGATTACAATATAGCGGACACGCAGACGCTGACCATCTATGCCAATGCAGATGAAGCAGCACTTCTCGAACGGCTCCATGTCCGCTGCGGTGAATTCCGCAGTCTTTTCTGGAAAACACCTGTGCAGATTCGTCTGCATCCGCTTGCCTGTGCGGATACAGCGGTCGAGGCAGTCCGTGTCTATGTCTTTGGTGACAACCGGATGGCATTGGAACGTGAACTGGAGAAGCACTTCACCATTGTCTCCGGCAATGTGCTGACACAGGATAACGCCGTTTCCATCATTGCTGTCGGTTATCTTGCATGGGGGCTTCTGATTCTGTTTGCATTCTTTCTGTCTGCATTCGATGTACAGGCAAGGAAACGCAGCAGCTTTATCCGCATTCTGAACGGAGCATCGCCAATGAAGCTTGTCGGCTGGCATATTCTGACAGAAGTGCTGATCATGTTACCGCTGATCGGTGCTGTCATCTCTATCACAAACTGCTATTCGACCGTCATCACAGATGCACAGCTTTGGCTCTGTATGGCGTTTCTGCTTCTTGCTTGTGCCGTGCCCTATGCCGTACTTTCGGGCATCAGCTACAAAATCATCACACAGGAACGTATCGTGGCGGCGAGGCTTCTGAATTTCGGATATATCTACAAAACAATCCTGTTGTGCCTGACGATCATTGTATTTGGTTTGACAGCATCCGTCGGAACAGCGTTTTTCCGGAATCTGAAAACACTGCACTATGCAGAGGATTATCGGGATTTCAGCTTTGTCAGAATCGAGACCTCGGAAGTCGATTGGTTTGCGACAAACGAGATCGAAGATTATGTGAAGTATCAGGAACTGACGAATCTGCGGATCGAGGAAATTTATCGGCAGTACTATGACAGCCACGATGCACTGATTATAGAACCGGTTTTGCAGGATGCAGAAAATATCAGCATGATTTACTGCAGCGGAAATGCGGCTGATTATATCAGCAATCTGTTTCGGGAATATCGGGATGAACTGCATGGGAGGCAAGCGGTTCTGTTTTTACCGGAGAGTGCCGGGCAGGCGGAGCAGTATCTGCAATCCTCGGAACAGCTCCTGCGGCAATATGCAGGAGAACAGTGGCATCCCGAAATCCATATCATTCCCTATACAGGACGAAAAACAGGATTTTGCTTCATGCCATCCGAGGATACAATGCTGAAAATCGTACCTGATCCTGTTGTATTGTATTGTGCAGCCGCACCGGAAGAAACCGGAGCATTGCTGACGGAAACCAAGAAAATCCCGATTCAGGGACTTGCATTCCGTGTCGATGACACGATGCGGCAGGAACTGGAGTCACGGGAGGATATACTATGTGAGATCACGCCGATCGGTACAGCGATACAGAATAATGTGAACGAATCAAAACGACTCTGCGGTGCATTGGCAATGGTATGTGCGGTATTCATTGCTCTGAATCTGTTTGTGAGCGGCTTTCTCATCCGCATGGAGTATCGGCTTCGTGCAAAAGAATATTGCATCAAGACCATTCTGGGCTATACAATGATGCAGAAATTCGGCAGTTTCCTGCTGCTTTCCGCATTGTCGATACTGCTCAGTGGTGCGGCGGCTGCACTATTGCAAAAACAGCTTGCAGTGAGTCACGTGGTGATTTTCTGGATTTGCATCGGAATGTTTCTTGCAGATGCCACTGCCGTCCTGATCTATGCAGTGCGGACGGAACGTGGCAGCATCGTGCAATGCCTGAAAGGAGGGGTGTTATGATAGAACTGATTGGCGTAAGCAAAGCCTTTGGGGAACGTGTGCTGTATCGGGATCTGCACCTGACGATCCATGATGGGGAATTTGTAGTGCTGACCGGTGCAAGCGGATGCGGAAAAACCACTCTGCTTGACATGATCGGTGGAATTGAATCACTTGATGCAGGAAGCATTCTGGTGGACGGCATGGATATTTCCAAACGTAAAAACAGGCTGATCTACTTCCAGACAAAGCTGGGGATGCTGTTTCAGAATTTTGCATTGATCGAAACGATGAGCGTCCGGAAAAATCTGGAACTGGTACAGAAACGGAGCCGCAGTGAGATTTCGATAGAGGAGGCACTTCACCGTGTCGGAATGGAAGAATATCTGGAAAAGCAGGTTTGTACACTATCCGGCGGTGAACAGCAGCGAATTGCACTTGCAAGGCTGATGATCAAAAAATGCAGCATTATTCTTGCAGATGAACCAACCGGTTCATTGGATGCCGGAAATGCGGCGAAAGTGATGTCGATTCTTTCTGATTTGAACAAGATGGGGAAAACCGTGGTCATGGTCACACACGATACCCAGTATCAGACAATGGGCAGCAGAGAGATTGCGATTGACAGAATCAGAAATTGTGAGCAATAAGGAAACCCCGTGCAGAATCGTAAGAATCTGCACGGGGTTTGGTGTCCTATTCGGTTAGTTGTTGATTCTCCGTTAAGAGTATTTGCCATACGCAGGGGGATTGAGTTTGACCAAAAACTATAATTTCTCTTGAGCTTTTCCCCGCCAAAGGCGGGGAAAAGCTCATAAATACGTTCTTCCAGCCCGCCTGCGGCGGGCTGGAAGAACTCAAAACGTTACCTTTTCGACAAGCTGAATCCTCCTGCTACGCAGGGGGATTCTTTATTATTTTTCACGAAGTCTTTGTCTGATACCTTTCAGGATCTCCTGCCTTGCACGCTCTGCATCCTCCGTCGGCAGGGGCATCACATCCTTCAAGGGATATTCCATCTCCAGTGCCTCGTATTTTGCCTTTCCCATGTCGTGATAGGGCAGAACATCCAGTGCCTTCAGCGTCTTCAGACCGCCGATGAAATACCCGAGTTTCCGCTGTTCTTCCGCATCATCCGTCCATCCGGGAACGACCACATGACGTATCCACAGCGGCACACCATGTTCGGAAAGAAACTCTGAAAAAGCCAGAATATTCCGATTGCTGTGTCCCGTGAGCTTTTTGTGCGGCTCGTCCTCAATATGCTTGATGTCCAGCATCACCAGATCCGTCACCGCAGCAAGCCGTTCCACGTCCTGTGTATCCTGCGGATCAAAGCAGATCCCCGATGTGTCCAGACAGGTGTGGATTCCCCTTGCCTTGGCTTTGGTAAACAGCTCGATCAGAAATTCCATCTGCAGCATCGGCTCACCGCCCGTTGCAGTAATTCCACCGTTTTTGAGGAATTCCTTATAGCGATCATATTTCATCAGAAGCTCGTCCGTGGTCATGATCTGCCCCTGCTTCAACTTCCAGCTGTCGGGATTGTGACAGTACAGACACCGCATGGGACACCCCTGAAAGAAAATCACAAATCGGATGCCCGGTCCGTCCACCGTACCAAAGCTCTCCGTGGAATGAATATAGCCCTTCATCGCAGTTCCTTTCTGCAGAAAAGCCCCTGCTTGCAGGGGCTTTTGCGTTTTCAGATTTTTCCGTGGAACGTTCTGGAAATCACGTCATCCTGCTGTTCCTTTGTCAGCTTGATGAAATTCACCGCATAACCGGACACACGAACTGTCAGCTGCGGATACTTTTCCGGATGCTTCTGTGCATCCAGCAGTGTTTCCTTTGTGAAAACATTGACATTCAAATGATGGCCGCCTTTTGCAACATAGCCATCCAGCAGTTCTACGAGGTTGTCAATCTGTGCATCATTTGCCATAATAAAACCTCCTGAAATTTCTTCATGGGAGCAAGCATTACAGCTCCTCCTCGTTGGTATCGTCGGATTCTTCTTCCTCTTCAAATGTTGGGATTGCACACGCTCCGAGCTTTCCGGAACAGTCCGTACTGTTGACAGTCCGTACCCTTGTCTGCTCCCCCACTTCGAGATTAATGTGTTCGCTGCCGCTTTCCACCAGTGCGTCCAGCAGTGCAGCGAGTTCCTCCGCCTGTGCGTCAAGCTCCGAATCATTCTGCGGTTTCATTTTCCGCCTCCTGTCTCAGTGCGTCCAGATCCAGCTCACCGGAAAACAGCACCGTGCTCTTGCCCAACGCATCGGGGATGATAGAAAATGTGTTCGAAATGCCATCCTGTGCGTGACGGAACGGAAGCTTCGCAACGGATGCCAGTGATGCAACTGCACCTGCCGTATCCCTGCCATGCATCGGATTTGCACCGGGTGCAAGCGGAACACCCTGCTTTCTGCCATCGGGGGTATTTCCGGTTTTTTTGCCGTACACCACGTTGGATGTGATTGTCAGAATGGACATGGTCGGCACACCGTCACGGTAGGTGTGATGCTTGCGGATCTTATCCATAAAGATGCGGACAATATCCACGGCAATGCTGTCAACACGGTCGTCATCATTACCGTATTTCGGGAAGTCGCCCTCCACCTCATAATCCACAACAATCCCCTGCTCGTCACGGATGCACTTTACCTTTGCGTACTTGATTGCACTGAGGGAATCCGCTACAACGGACAATCCTGCAATACCGGTTGCAAAGTAACGCTTGACATCCCTGTCATGCAGTGCCATCTGCAAACGTTCATAGCTGTACTTGTCATGCATATAATGAATGACATTCAGCGTATTCACATAAAGTCCGGCAAGCCATTCCATCATCTGGTCATACTTGTCCATGACATCGTCATAATCAAGATAATCGCCTTCGACCTTTCTGTATTTCGGTCCGACCTGCACCTTCATTACCTCGTCCACACCGCCGTTGATGGCGTAGAGCAGGCATTTTGCAAGGTTTGCTCTTGCTCCGAAGAACTGCATTTCCTTGCCAATCCTCATGGAGGATACACAGCAAGCAATGGCATAATCATCACCATGTGAAATTCGCATCAGGTCATCGTTCTCATACTGGATGGAGGAAGACTTGATGGACATTTTCGCACAGAATCTCTTAAAGTTCTGGGGCAGTTTTGTGGACCACAGAACCGTCATATTCGGCTCCGGTGCCGTTCCCAGATTATTCAGTGTATTCAGATAACGGAAGGAATTCTTCGTTACCAGATGCATACCATCGATGGAAACTCCGGCAATGGACTCGGTTACCCACGTCGGATCTCCCGAAAACAGTGCGTTGTATTCAGGGGTGCGGGCAAATTTCACAAGGCGGAGCTTCATGATGAAGTGGTCGATCATTTCCTGTGCTTCGCATTCCGTGATCACGCCTCTTTCAAGGTCACGCTGGATATAGATATCCAGGAACGTGGAGGTTCTGCCAAGACTCATGGCTGCACCGTTCTGCTCCTTGACGGCTGCCAGATAGCCGAAATACAGCCACTGGATCGCCTCCTGTGCAGTCTTTGCGGGCCGTGAGATGTCAAAACCATAGATCTTTCCCAGTTCCTTGAGCTCCCCAAGGGCACGGATCTGCTCGGACAGCTCCTCACGCAGACGGATATTCTTGGATGTCATGCGGACAAAATGCGTATCCAGCTGGTGATGCTTATCCTCGATCAGACGATCCACACCGTAAAGTGCCACACGGCGATAATCCCCGATAATTCTGCCCCTGCCGTAGGCATCGGGCAAGCCTGTCAGAATTGCGGATTTTCTTGCAAGCCGCATCTCGGGTGTGTATGCGTCAAAAACACCTTGATTATGCGTTTTTCTGTATTTTGTAAAAATGTCAACAACCTCGTCGTCCACCTCATAACCGTATGCTTTGCAGGCTGTCTGTGCCATGCGGATGCCTCCGAACGGCTGCAGAGAACGCTTGAACGGCTTGTCCGTCTGAAAGCCTACGATCTTCTCCAGCTTCTCATCCAGATAACCGGGACCATGCGAAGTGATGGTGGAAACGATCTTGGTATCCATGTCCAATACGCCGCCGTTTTCACGCTCCTGACGGGACAGCTCCATAACCTGTTCCCAGAGCTTTCGGGTGGCTTCTGTCGGTCCTTCGAGGAAGCTTTCGTCGCCGTCATAGGGGGTATAATTTTTCTGAATAAAGTCACGGACATTGACGGAAGTATGACTCCATCTTCCGGGCTCAAAGCCTTCCCATTCCGGTTCAAAATTCATTGACATACTACATCTTCCTTTCACGGTTGGCAGTTTCCATGTCTTACTGCCGACAAATTGATGATTTCTTCCCTAAAAATATCATACAACATTCCTACGGGTTTGTCAACGCCGGTTAGCAGTGCTAACACAGATTCAGTTGATTCTCTATTTTATTTGCCCACAACGACAGATATTTATGCAAAATGCAAATCGAATTTTTGTTCATTACATGAAAATCCGTTCAAAAATGGCGAATTTTAGTTGAATTTGAAGATTCTTCTTGCCAGTCTGTAACCATTTCCCAGCACATGGCGATCCCGTACGACGGGCATATCCGAAAGTCCGCAAAGTGTACGGTAACGCAGCTGCCGATAAAGTTTTTCATCCATGTCATGAATGTCACGCCAGAGCTTGCGGCGTTTTTCCTCATTTTCCTTCTGCTTGCTCAATGTCAGAAACACCGAACATATGAGAATCATCATGGACAGATAGTGCAGCATATAGTCACGAAGCCGCTTGGATGCTTTCAGCTGCATGGGGTTGCAGACATTCAGCATATGATATGTCACACGCAGCTGCTGATCTACCTGACGGATGAACACTTCCTCATTGACCGACTGATCGGATCTGCCAATGAAATAGCAGTAAAAGTTTTCGTTCATGTAGTAAAGCGTCCTGACATAGGGCAGCGGCTCGTACACAAAGATATTATCCACGTAAAAGCAGTGATGCGGCAATTTTGTCCCGCTGTCACGCAGCATCTGCGTGCGGTAAATCACCGAATGCATCAGAATGTTCTGATCGGGGCGAAATCTTCCCAGCTCATCCCAACCGAACACACGGTTTTCGGGCATTTTACCGGTGTACTTTACCGTATGGCTTTTTCCGTCCTCCACGTGCTCATAGGTGTAATTGGACAGAAGCATATCCACAGGCTGCTCCATCTGCGAAAACTCACGCAGCTTTGCCAGAATTTTTTGCAGCACCTCGGTATTTACCCAGTCGTCGGAATCCACGACCTTGAAGTACAGTCCGGAAGCATTTTCCAGACCGGCATTGACACCGGAACCGTGACCGCCGTTTTCCTTATGAATTGCCCTGACGATCGTGGGATACTGCTCCTGATAGCGATCGGCAATCTCTGCCGTGTTATCCTTCGTAGAGCCATCGTTGACAATCAGAATTTCTACATCCTCTCCCCCGGTCAGGAGTGTATCAATACAGTGCTCCATATATGCTGCTGAATTGTAACAGGGCACTGCTATGCTTAACAATTTCATTGATTCATCCTCGTTTCTGCCGGCATCCACAGACGTCTGCAGATGTGCGTTTCCTATATTTTTAGTTTGTACAGATACAACTATACACTATAAGTATACAGGAAAAATCAGGAAAAATCAAGTGATTTCCCAAAATTTAAAAAAGACAGCATAAATAAGGAAGAATCCCCCGCATACGGGCGGGGGATTCTTCGTCTATTTTCTTCCTGCGGCAAGTCTGGCGTATTTCTGTTTGGTTGCCAGACCGCCACGGATATGGCGTTCCTGTTTATTCTGCAAAAGCACTTCCCGCACCTCCTCGGCAAGCTGCGGCTTGATATACGGCAGGCGTTCACTGACATCCTTATGTACCGTGCTTTTTGATATCCCGAATTGCTTTGCTGCGGCACGAACCGTCGTCCGATGCTCCAGAATATACTGCCCCAGCAAAATCGCCCTTTCGTTTGGCTGACTATGCATACCCTCACTCCCACTGACCGCCGTCAGCTTCAGGCGGTCCTACAGATTTGCCCCGTGATCGGTGCTCTGTACACTATATGCAGAAATTTTGCGGCAATATGTTTATCACAAAAAATTTGCTTTACAATGTGTGGGGAAATGTGGTATAATATAAGTGTGATAATACTATTTCAAGGAGGTCGTCCAATGGATACTACTCTCAACGTTCGTTTTCTGATGGTGGCGATCCTTGCATTCTGTGCCATCATCGCACTCATTGCGGTCATTGTTATTGTCTGTGCCGGACAAAAGAAGAAAAAACAAGCCCAGACGCTGTCCGTTACCGAACCGCTTCCCGGCGGAGGCGGCTCCTATACGATGCATATTTCCGGTATGAACTGCGAACACTGCAGAGCCAATGCGGAAGCGGCACTCAACGCTTTCGACGGCGTGCAGGCTCGGGTTGATCTGAAAACCGAAACCGCACACATCAAATACACCGGCTATCCGGATCTGGAACTGCTCGATCGCCTGCAGAAAGCCGTGGAGGATGCGGGATTTTCAGTCAAGGATATTCAGTAACAGGAGGATTTATCATGCTGAAGATTGATCTGAACGGAAAAACGGCACTCGTCACAGGTGCATCCGGTGAGCTTGGCAGCGTCATTGCACGCACGCTTGCCGAATGCGGTGCGGATGTGGTTCTGCACTACTGCCGCAGTGCAGAACGTGCAAGGCGTGCTGCCGAAATGGTGGAACAGGCGGGCAGACGTGCATTTCTCGTACAATGTGACGTGACGGATTTTGCGGATGTGCAGAGAATGCAGAAAACGGTTGCCGAACAGTTCGGCAAGGTGGATCTGCTTGTGGCAAATGCGGTGATCCAGTACGAATGGAAATCCATTCTTGACCAGCCGCTTGTGGATTTCCAGAGCCAGTTTGATTCCTGCGTAATGCAGACCGTGCATCTGGCAAAGGTGTTTCTGCCGGATATGATCGCTCAGAATTATGGCAGGATCGTGGCAATCAACACCGAATGCTCCGCAATGGCAGAGCCCGGCGTCGGTGCGTACACCGCCGGAAAACGTGGGCTTGACGGTATCGTCCGCTGCCTCGCAAAAGAAGTGGGCTGCCATGGCATTACCGTGAATCAGGTCGCCCCCGGCTGGACGATCTCGGAACGTGACAGGATCAACCACACGGAAACAGCCCCCGATTATGAAAAAACCGTACCGCTCGGCAGACGAGGCACGGATATGGAAATTGCACAGATGACGGCGTTTCTGCTGTCGGATCTCGCAAGCTTCACCACCGGAGCCTATATTCCGGTTTCGGGCGGCAGAGTCATGCCGGCAATTTAGCCTTCGGAGGTAATATATGGAACAGGAACATATCTGCGGTAAATGCGTGCAGCATCAGGATCTGCTCAGCAAAATGATGCAGCAGATGCCCGATACGGAAGCACTGACAAGGGTGGCGGATCTGCTCAAAATGTTCGGAGAGCCTACCCGTGTACGGATTCTGTTCGAACTGCTCGATCATGAACGCTGCGTCGGAGAGATCGCTGAACGCCTTAACATGACAATTTCCTCGATTTCCCACCAGCTGCGTGTACTCAAGCAGGCACGGCTTGTCAAAAGCCGCCGTGATGGGAAAACGATCTTTTATTCCCTTGCGGACGCCCATGTCAAAACCATTTTTTATCATGCTCTGGAACACGTATTGGAGTAACAGCTTTGGCGGATATTGTTGTTTTGTGCAAAACGGTGGATTTTTTGATGAAAAATAGTGCAAAATAGTGATTGCATTTTTTATCAAAGTATGGTATAATTATAGAATGATACAGTGTTCACTGTATCGAAACAAAAGAAACTATGAAACACCTGTCCGTGCATACGGGTGTAAGGAATGGAGAATTATTATGAAAATGAGAACATTCAAGGCAGCTCTTGCTGTTCTGCTGGTAGCAGGTATGTCCATGGCAAGCTTCGGCTGCGATGGCAAGACAGAAAGTTTCAAGGAAATGGATTCCTCCGTTCGTGAGGAGGTTGCAAGCCTTGCAGGCGAGGATGACAGACTGACGGGCGAACTGGAAAACAAGACCATCAAGTGGCTGTCCGACTGGGATATCAACCCCGGCACGACTGCGAAAAGTACCCCTGTAGATCTGGCAATGTTCCAGGAACGCTACGGCGGCGTCGTTGAGTGGATCTCCTGTACATATGATGAGCGTTATGACAAGCTTGCAAACTCCATCAACAGTGATGAGGGTATCGACTTCTTCTATGGCGGCAACTTCGACGCATTCCCGAAGGGTGCGATCCGTGGTATGTTCGTTCCTGCGGATGATTACATTGACTTTGAAAGTGAAGCATGGAAGGACATCAAGGAAGCAAACGACAAAATCATGTGGAATGGCAAGCACTACATGACTGTTACACAGGTAACAGGCGATGGCTGTGCAGTTATTTACAATCGTGATACCATTGAGGAACTTGGCTTTGATGATCCCTCTGAAATGTTCGAGGACGGCGAATGGACATGGGATGCATTCCAGGAAATGCTGGAAGCATTCGTAGATCCTGCAAACGGCAAGTACGGTATTGACGGCTGGTGGTTCGAAGGCGGTCTGTCCGCTACAACCGGTGTTCCCTACATCGGTCTGAAGGATGGCAAGCTCGTAAATAATCTGACTGATCCTTCAATTGAGCGTGTACAGAACTTCATGTATGACCTGTACAACTCCAATGCGATCGCAATCGGTGTTGGCGACTACGGCTGGACTGCACATCCCGAGTACATCGGCGAAGGCAAGCTCCTGTTCTACCCCGTAGGTCTGTGGGCACTGTACGGCGGCGACCTTGACACCAAGGATGAGGATGCTCGTCCTGACTGGATGAAGCAGTTCGGCGACAATTGCTTCTTTGTTCCGATGCCGAAAGATCCCGACGCAGATGAGCACTACATTCCGACTAATATGGAATCTTACCTGTTCGTATCCGGCGGTCATAACCCCGAGGGCGTTGCCAAGTACCTTGAGTGCAAGCGTGTTTCCATGATGAATGAGGAAGCGATCCGTATCGGTAACGAAGCATTCATTGAAGACTACCAGTGGTCCGAAGAAATGATCGAAATGAAGAAGAAAATGGATGAGATCGCTCTCGAAAATCCGACATTCGACTTCATGAACGGCGTTTCCACTGACCTTGGAAAGATCCTTGACAGCAACGAAAACGGTGTTCGTGCCGCAGCTAAGGGTACTCCGTGGAACGAGTCCCTCTCTACGATCAAGGATGCAGTTGACACTATGATAGAAGAAGCCAACAACGCTCAGTAAATGTAAAACGCACCTGATTTCAGCAGCTCTGGAGATTTCTGCAGAGCTGCTGTTCTGTTTATTTTAAACAATTGTTTCATGAATTTGCATTAGTATAATGTTCACAATTTATACTTGAATTCAGGGGAGAAGCGTGCTATAATATAATTAATTAGAAACTACAGGAGGCTTGCTCGTATGGCAAAGGTACTGGTAACAGGCGGTTGCGGATTGATTGGTGACCACGTTTGCTCCGGATTTTTAAAAAAGGGGTATGAGGTAATCGCTGTCGATCAGCAATCCAGTGACTACAACATCAACAAAGAAAATTTCACATTTATTGAAGCCAAGCCGTCGGATAAGTCAGCATATGCAGATGTCTTTGACCGCAATAAGATTGACACCGTGATTCATCTGGCATGTACCGTGGATAATGATTTAGGACACATTATTACCGATAAGGAAATCGAACTCAACAAGCAGTGCAATAGCTTTATTTACCGTTTTGCGATTTCTCATGATGTAAAGCGTTTTATTCTCATCAGCACCACACAGGTTTATCAGATGCCCAAGACTCGTGAGCCGCTGCGTGAAGATGATTTCACAAAACCCGTTACGAACTACGCAAAGCTGAAATCCGATTCCGAGAACACTATGGCGGCTGACATTGGTCGTGCAAAGGGTATGGTTTGTGCAATTATCCGCATTCCTCCCGTATACACCAGAAAGTTCTGCGGAAATCTGGAGGCTAAGATCACAGATCCGAAGGACAACACAAAGTTCTTGTACCGCACCGGCGAATATGGTTTCCATTTCTGCTGTGTACATAATATGGTGGACTTCCTGCTGGGCTTTACCCGTGCAGCAGAGGACAGCTCCTATAATGGCATTTACAATGTGGCAGACAAGCACCTGACAATGGCGTCGGAGATCATCGAATATATGAAGGCACACCACCGTATCGGTGTTGTTCTGCAGCGTGTTCCCCCGAATGCCAGCGTTACTTCAATCAAGAGTCTGATTGGCAACAAGGAAATGAAGACCAATTATCGTTTCCTTGACTTCACACGGATTCTGAACAACAATATGTTCGATGTCAGCAAGGCATCCAAGTTCTGCTCCTTCCGTTGGGACATTAAGAATACCAAATAAATTACAAACTCCCTGTCACATGACAGGGAGTTTTTGTTTGTAGAAAAAGTCCTTTTTTCTTAGCGATCGACATCCTGTAATTGCCCCCACCCCAACCCCTCCCCAAGGGGAGGGGCTATCGTTCGGGGAATTCGTCCCCGAACCCCTCTGCGGGGCTTTCGCCCCTCTCCCCATTTTGAGGTTTTTGGACAGACTGAAATTATCGACGGTTTGCCGCCGATGTCAAAGCCGAAATCACGGATGAAATGATCGGAACAGCAAAGGAAAATATCAGTGCCTGCCAGAGAATACTGCCAAACAGCGGTGCAGTTCCAAAAATCACCTGTGCCTGCGGCAGCCAGACCGTCGCCGCCATGAGTGCAGCGGAAATCAGCACCGCACCGATGAGCTTCGGATTAGAAAGATACTGCACACTGAAAATCGTACCGTGTTCCGACTTGCATTCGAACACATGAACCAGCTGTGATACCACAAGCGTCAGCAGTGCCGCCGTTCTCGCTTCGGGAAGCGTCGCCCCGAACCGCATTGCCGTGCTGAACGAGCCAAGCGTGCAAAGCCCGATCAGAATGCCTCGCCAGATGATTTTTCCCATCAGACCGTCCGCAAAGAAGCTCTCGTCGGGTTTTCTCGGCGGTCGTTTCATGGCGTCACGCTCCGGCGGTTCAAGTCCCAGTGCAATTGCAGGCAGACCGTCGGTCGCAAGATTGACAAGCAGAAGCTGCACGGGCAGCAGCACCACGGGCATTCCCATAAGAATGCCGAGGAACATCGTGATTACCTCGCCGATGTTGCAGGAAAGCAGATACCGTACAAATTTACGGATGTTCGCATAAATACAACGCCCCTGCTCCACCGCCTTCACAAGCGTCGCCAGATTGTCGTCCATCAGAATCACGTCCGCTGCCTGCTTTGCCACATCCGTGCCGCTCTCACCCATTGCAACGCCCACATCCGCTTCCTTGATGGCAGGAGCGTCGTTCACACCGTCGCCCGTCATCGTCACAATGTTGCCGCTACGCTTGAAGGCACGCACCAGACGCAGCTTGTGTGAGGGATTCACCCTCGCAAATACGCTGATTTTCGCAAGACGTCGGTCAAGCTCCGCATCGCTCATCAGGTCAAGCTCATCGCCCGTTACCACCTCGCCCCCACGCAGGAGTCCCGCCTGTCTGGCGATGGCGGCGGCGGGTTTCTTGTGATCCCCCGTGATCATTACGGTACGCACGGACGCCGCCGCACAGGTGCGGATCGCATCCTTTGCCTCGGCTCTCGGCGGATCGAGCATACCCGTGATTCCGAGGAACACCATGCCGCTTTCGCTGTCGGAAAGCCCGTTCACTTCATGCTTTTCCGCAAAAGCAAGCACTCGCAGTGCCTGATCGGAAAGTGCCTCGGTCTGTGCAAGAATTTTCTTCTGCATCGCAGGCGTGAGTGGAATCACGCCTTTTTCAGTAAGTACAAAGCCGCATCTTCGCAGCATTACATCCGCAGCACCCTTTGCATAGGCAGTTTTATCTCTGCCAAGACGGATGAGAACTGTCATGCAGCGTGTGTCGCTGTCAAACGGTTCTTCCGCTGCACGCTGGAACCCCGACAAGGTTTTTGCCGAAATGCCGCCCTTTGCCGCTGCCGCAAGCAGTGCCGTTTCCGTCGGATCGCCGACGGCAGTCCAGCTTCCGCCGCTTCCGCTGTGTGCGGAATCCGGTGCGGAAATTTCGCCGTTATTACAGAGCACCGCACACCGCAGGAGGTGCTCCAGAGGTTCCGCATTCCGGACATCCACCCGCACGCCGTCACTGAGGATCGCTCCGTCACGCCGCATGGCGTTGCCCGTTACGGAAAATTCCCGTTCCGCCGTACAGATCCTCGTCACGGTCATGCTGTTTTCGGTGATCGTTCCCGTTTTATCCGAACAAATGACAGAGGTGCAGCCCAGCGTTTCGACGCTGTGCAGGCGGTTGACGAGAGCCTTGTGCTTCATCATACGGCTTACCGCAAGTGCAAGTGCGATCGTAACGGTTGCCGGAAGCCCCTCGGGAATGGCAGCAATCGCAATGGAAATGCCCGTCATGAGCATATCAAAAATCGGCTCGCCCCGAAGCACGCCTGCCGCAAACACCGCCACACATACGCCGATACAGATGGCGGCGAGCACCTTGCCCAGCTCTCCGAGCCGCTTTTGCAGCGGCGTTTCAGTGCGTTCGATGTCCGACAGCATTCCCGAAATCTGTCCCATCTGCGTGGATTTTCCGGTTGCGGTAACGGTTGCCGTACCGCTGCCCCTCGTCACTGCCGTCCCTGCATACAGAAGGTAGGGGCGGTGCATTCCCGTGAGGTCAAGCTGCATGGTGCCGCTCTGTTTCGGAACCGGCTCCGCCTCGCCCGTGAGAACGGATTCGTTAGCAAAGATCCGGTTTGCCGTTGTCAGCAGACAATCCGCCGGCACACAGTCGCCCGCTTCTATGGAAATACAGTCCCCCGGCACAAGGCGGCTTGCGGGAATTTCACGCAGGCCGCCGTCACGGTAGACACGGGCGGTCGGTGCGGTCATATTTCGCAGGGCTTCAAGGGTTTTTTCGGTTTTGTATTCCTGCACAAAGCCGAGAATGGCATTGAGCAGGACAATGACAATAATGGTGACAGCGTCCGTCCATTCACCCAGCAGGGCAGAAATTGCGGTCGCTGCCAGCAAAATGAGCACCATGGCATCCTTGAATTGCCCGAAAAAAATCCGCAGCGGGCCGGGCGGTTTTGACTGTGCAAGGACATTTTCGCCGTATTCAGCAAGTTTTTCGGCAGCCTGTGCCTCCGTAAGTCCCATCATCATATCAACCTCCGAATCAGTAGTACTGATGCAGTGTATGCGGATGGACGGGAGAATATGACGGGTAGGGCATTACAATGCCGCCGAAGCATAAAAGACTTTTTTTCCGCTGTTCTGTGCGTAAACCACAGAGAATAGCATTTCATACGAGGCGGCAAACACCAGAATCGCATCGCTCTTATCTATCATCAACATTTCCGATGCCCGATAGCACCCCGAAACATATTGCTGACTTGCAAATTCTATTGTATCCGCTTTTTCATGAACAGTATAGTACCGTTCTCTGTGTTCCCTGCTCCAGTTTCTGCACTGTTCTTCGTAAGGAAGTAATAGATGCAGACGAATATTATGATAGAGCTTTAATGCACAAACCACTTCAGCCGCCCATAATGGAATTCCATATTCACAATTTATGTAAAAATCAGTATACCCATTGCAAAACAAATTTCTGATGTTCTCTAAAATTATTAGTTTTATTGCAACATACGGCAATTCATCCTCGTTTTTGCATTCCCAAAGCGTTTCTTTCATGCTTGAAATGATCGTGCAGGTCATAATTTTCTCCTGTATATTGTCATATTTTTAACCACATACTATTATAGTCGAAAATTCGACAATGTTCAAGTAGTTGAATATAAATTATAATAGAAATGGGTGATAATATGATTGTATACACACCATTGTGGGAAACGATGAAGAAAAAGGGAATCAGCACATATACCCTGATCAATCAATATAATATCAGCAGCAGCACCATTCACAGACTGCGTCACAACATGGGTGTCACGACGCAGCTTCTGAATGATTTGTGCGAAATTCTGGATTGCGGAATCGAAGATATTGTGATGTACCAAAAAAATAATTTTGAATAAAGCCTCTGCGTATGCAGAGGCTTTATTCGTTAGTGTACATCCAGTCCTCCTTCGGTGAGCCGGATGTACGTATTTATGAGAGGGTTTCATGCTCTAAATTGCATCCTTGATTTTGGCGATAGCCCCCTTTTCAAGTCTCGAAACCTGTGCCTGTGAGATTCCGATTTCCTTTGCGACCTCCACCTGTGTTTTGCCGCAGAGAAATCGCAGATACAGAATCGTTTTCTCCCTTTCCTCCAGTGAACGCATAGCATCACGCATCGCAAAACGGGACAGCCAGTTCTCCGCACTGTTCTTGTCACTGATCTGATCCATCACATATAAAGTATCCCCCGAATCCGAATACACCGGCTCATACAGTGAAACGGGATCGCTGATGCTCTCGAGTGCGATCACCACATCCGCACGTTTTTCCCCGATTTCCTGTGCGATCTCGTCCATGTTTGGTTCCCGCTGAAAACGGTTGGTCAGCTGTTCCTTTGCCTGAATTGCACGGTACGCCAGATCCCGCAGGGAACGGCTCACCTTGATCTGGTTGTAATCACGCAGGTGCCGGCGAAGCTCTCCGCTGATCATCGGCACACAGTAGGTCGAAAACCGTACTTCCTTTGAAAGGTCAAAATTGTTGATCGCCTTAATCAGCCCCACAACGCCGATCTGGAACAGATCGTCCACATCCTCCCCACGTCCCGCAAACCGCTGGATGACGCTCAGTACCAGACGCAGATTTCCTTTGATGAGCCTGTCCCTTGCATCACGGCTGCCCGTTTCTTTGAATTCACGCAGCAGAGCCATTTTCTCATCTTCTTTCAATACTGTCAGTTCAGAGGTGTTGATACCGGATATGACGACTTTATGATATGCCATAACGTGTACCTCCTTTGTGATCTCTCTGTCAGTATGCACAATACAGGGGTATTTCATGCAGAACAGATAGCAAGGAGGTGCGGATTTCAAACAGAAGCAACAAAAAGCCCTGCCACATGGCAGGGCTCAGTTTGTTGAAAAACCTCAAAATGGTAGGGCGACAGCCCCACCAAGGGGTTCGGGGACGAAGTCCCCGTACTATAGCCCCTCCCCTCGGGGAGGGGCTGGGGTGGGGGCAATGACAGGATGCCTATCTCTAAGAAAAATGACTTTTTCTGCAAGCAAAGCCCTGCCGGATGGCAGGGCTCAGTTTGTTGAAAAGCCTCAAAACGACGGGGCGAAAGCCCCACCAAGGGGTACGGGGACGAAGCCCCCGTACTATAGCCCCTCCCCTCGGGGAGGGGTTGGGGTGGGGGCAATGACAGGATGCCTATCTC
>JAZNUR010000039.1:0-4896 GCA_045592405.1 Oscillospiraceae bacterium | reverse complement strand
GAATGGAAAGTCCTGCATCCTGAATGGACTGATAGGATTCCTGCAATGCCGTTTTTGTGTCATCACGGGACATTGCCACCTTACCGTAATCACCCTAAAGTGTGGAAGTCATTTCACCGAGGCTTACGCCGGTCAGCGATTTCTTGGCATAACGCTGTGCAAGCTTATCGTAGAGCTTTACAAATGTTTCGGGTGAGAGCAGGGATTTTGTCTTAACACAGGCATCCTGCACACCATAGGACAGTTTATACCCCGGCTGTCTGGAGAAGGAGCCGGAAATGCGGGTGGCAGTATCCGTAAAGCTGTAGTGACCGTTTCCGGACACAAAGGTCTTATTATTCACGGAGGGATAGAACGCAAAGCCCTGCTCCTCCAGATAATCGGTCAGAGCGTTGAACTTGCCCGAGCCGCCCAGAATGCCCGAAGGCTTTGCCTTATTATCCACCTTGCCGGAAATACCCTCGTTTGTCCAGTTGTTGTACACAACCACCATATCATCCACGCCGTAATCCACAAGTCCTTCCACGATTTCCTGTGCTTCATCAAAGCGTGTCATGGCGGTTTTCATGGTAATGGGAACACCAAGAACGGACTTTGCCTTCATCGTGCCGCCGTAAATGTCAAGATACATCTGTGTGGAATTTGCAGCAGCCTTCTTCTTCACGCCGCCGTCATCCAGCAGATAATTGCGGTACACCTGTGCAACATCCATATAATCCGCATCTTCCTTAGCAATCGGATAATAGCGAAGCTTGATGGATTCCGTCTTGATATCGCCTTCTTCAAACACCGTCAGTGATCCGCCATTATTGCCTCCCAGAATGAAGGTATCCGAACCACGCAGCTGGAAGGAGAAATTGCAGATATTGTAACTGCTCAGGGACTGACCGCTGACACTGGCATTGAGCGTTGCATTGCCGTCACCCTCGTCAATCACAACTGCCATTGCATTGCCATCCTTGACAATACCGTACATGGGCATCAGGATCTTTTCGGTCACGGGGGATTTTGTGGTCAGTACCGTGGTAATATCCCTGCCGTAAACCCTCTGTGCGTATTCCTTGGAATTGAGTTTTCCGTTATTGAAATTCATCAATGCACCGCAGCCGTCGGGAAGTATGAAATATCCCTCCTCGTCGGATGCCCCTGCACCGAAGCTTCCCAGCAATGTGAGCTGTGTTGTCACGATGCCGGATTTCGCCTTGCTTTCCTTGATCTTGGAGCAATCCACGGCTGTCTCCAGATGGTCGTCACGAAGCTTGTATGTCACGGGAACCGTAATGCCGCTCTTGTCATACTGATAGGTAATCTCCACGCCGTCGGAAATTTCCTTAACCTTGAGTTCCGCCGCATCGAAAGAACGCTGATAGGTCACGCTTCGGGAATCAGCCTCGCCGTACTGCAGCACCATGGAGGAACGCAGCTGTGTGGACAGAATCTTTGTTGCACGGGTATCACGATTGGCATTCAGCGGCGATGACCACCAGATATAGCCATTTGCTTTGTTTTCCAATGCAATGGTTGCGGTGTATTCATCCACATACATCACAAAGCTGTCATTCTCTGCGACCTGCTTCACACAAGCCCATGCCTCATTCTGTGCAGGGCTGAGCGTCGCCCACCAGAGCTTGTCGCTGCTGCGGTAAATGCAGGAATCCGCATTCTTTTCATCCAGCGTCATGCTCACATAGACTTCCTCGTAATCCTTCGTGTACAGCTCCAGTGTTTTCTTGTCCTTTGTCAGAAACAGGTATTCGCTGTCAAGCGTCGATACACGATAGCGGATCTTCTCGACCTTTGTCTGCTCCTTGTTCAGGAATACCAGATAACGTCCCGCATCGCTGAAATAAATGGAATCCTCTATTTCGTCCAGAACTGCAACGGGCTTTCCGCTTGCGGTATCAAGCATCGCAAGCTCTGCCTTTTGGAGCTGATCAATCACGTCATCCGCTGCATCCTCCGCTTCGTCCTCGTCCTCATACTCGGAACCAACCTTTGCAAGGAATGCCGCTTCGATTTCCTTTTTATAATCCTTTGTCCGCAGATAGACTGCATAGCCGTCCATTTCGCCGACGGACTTCATGTACTGTTTCACCACATCCGCAGAAATCTCGACTTCTTCCGTTTCTTCCTCAACGACAACAGTTTCGCCGCCTTCTTCGCCGGAGGATTCCTCCCCATCGGCAGGTGTTTCCGCAACGGTTTCATCGGGTTCTTCGGAATTAACTGTGATACTGCCGATGGGCAGTGCAAGCACTGCAGCCAGCAGACAAGCCAGAACTCGTTTTTTCTTTATCAACTGCATACGTTCACCACCTTATACTTTCAAACGGTATGCTATCTCTGTGTAGATGGAGTATACAAATACATACACCTGCTGCAGCAAAGAGAGCAGCAACACCAGCAGAAACAGCATGATCAGCATTGCTGCAATCGTCAGAATGATCGCACCCACCGTCTTCATAAACGAATATTGGTGGACGGATTTGATCGCTGAGAATACCAGCACGATGCTCCAGCCGAGACCGATGTATCTGACAGCTTCGATGAATACAAATTCATCACGGATCAGAAAATGGGAAAGGAATACATCCAGATAAATGCTTGCCACATAGGGAATCAGGGCATAGGCACTGTATACGAAGATGTTCTTCATCGAGCCTTCCCCGTCAAGCAGCGTGCAGACTGCCCAGTTTCCGACAACCCATGTCAGGAACAGCACGATGGTCTGTACGATGTACGGAATGATATTGAACATCTTATCCGCTTCCGCATAGAACTGGAAGCCATACAGACGATTATAGAAAACCGAGGCAACGAACCAGAGCAGTACGATGACAATGGCATATCTCATAGAGCCTGCCTTTTTCCAACGCATATCTTCAAACCCCTCAAATGGGTGCGTGACTGCGTGCTTCACCCATTGACGGTTATTCAAATCCATCATACTACTCATGCCTCCTTTCTGTTGTTTTCCGATTTCCGGCGTCTTTTCAAATAGAAATACAGTACCGCACCGCCAACTGCAAGCACCAGAACGATCACTGTAATTTCCGTCAGGTGAGCATTCAGGAATTCTGTACGCCATCCTTCAAAGGCTCTGTTGTAGCGATAGGGAGAATCCGCAAGCTTTGCATACTTCATCGAACCCTCATAATCACCCTCCACGAGCAGAGCAGCGGAAATACCGAGGAATGCACGGCGGTAGTTGCCGTCATACTGCAGCACCTGATACCACGGCCCGAGTGCTTCCTCATAATAGCCGCCGTTGTAGAGGTTTGTTGCCTCATGTACGATGCTTCCGAAATCGGTTTCTTCAAACACGGTGATATAATTTTTACTGGAGTCTGTAACCATGATCTTTCCGCCGATGGATTCGATGGCGGAAACCTCCTTGAAGCCGCCCAGCTGCTCAGAGGTACTGCCAAAAATGAACAGCAGGTTGCCCTCCTTATCATACTGGAATATTCTGCCGGCGGTCAGGTCAAGGCAATTGATATTGCCGTCATCCGCAACCTCAATATCGCAGATCATCGACTGATAACTGCGGTTGGTGCTGACATCATAGAGGGACTCAAAGTCACCCCATGAAACATTCAGACCGCTGAACAGATTCTTGCCGGCGGGATTGAGCTTCTTTACGGTATCGGTCTTCTGGGATGTGGACTGGGTACAAGTATAGATGAAGCCCTCGTCATCCAGATCAAAGCTTGTGATACCCGTCGGTACGCTTCTGGAGGACTTTGCACGCATTTTCTCAGTGGAAATCAGCTTCCAGAAATAGTTGACAATTACCTCTGAAGTTGCCTCAACGGTATTCGCACCATAATATCCCTGAAATTCGCCTTCTCTGCTGAACATCGCTGCACCCGTGGTGATGTTGCCCAGCACCACATAGACATTGCCTGCCTTATCCGCAATCACACGCTGCGGCTGGAAGGTCAGCTCCTTGGAAAAAAGCTCAGAATCGGGCTTTGTGATCTCCATGGACACGTTTCCCTCATAGTCGCATACCAGAACACGGGAGTTTTTGAAATCCGCAATGTAGATCAGATCTGTTTCCGGTGAAACATAAATACCCTCGGGCTCTTTCAGTGTTGTCACCGAACCATCCGGCATACGGAATTCCTCCATAACCATGACTACTTCCGTAAGGTCAGTGTTTGTCACAACGATACGGTCATTTCCCGTATCCACAATGAAAAACTGATCATACGCATCACGGAAGATGTCACTCGGTCCCGAAAAATCCCCGATTCCCAGATCCAGACCGGATACGGAATGGGAAGCAAGGTAGCCCGCCTGTGAGGGAATCGCCTCACTCCAGCGGTCATAGTTATACACGTCATAATGCTCTTCGGCAGAAACCGCAAGGTTCATTGAAAATACTGCGGTCATCATTCCGGCAAAGGCAATTACAACGAGCTTCTTGAAATTTCGCTTCATATGTACTCCCCTTTCTTAGTCCTTGATACCGGAATGTGCCATTGTTTCGATGACGTTCTTCTGGGCAAGCATGAAAATGACGATCGGCGGAATCAGCATGAACACTGCCGCTGCCATGGCAACACCTGCTCTTGCAAGACCTGCACTCGCTGCCTGCTGTACAACGGTCGGCAGCGTCTTGAGTGCTTCGTTATAGACAAGCGTACCGCCCTGAATATTCCATGCACCCTGAAATGCAAAGATGATCATGGTCATCAGCGCAGGTTTCTGGTTGGGCATCACGATCCTCCAGCAGATGGTGAACATATTGGCTCCGTCCACCTTTGCCGCCTCGATCATTGCATCCGGTGTCGTACTCATGGACTGACGCATCAGGAACAGACACATGGGGGATGCAACGGAGGGCATGATCAGTGCCAGGTAGGTATCGATCCAACCGAGCTGTGACAT
>JAZNUR010000038.1:0-17015 GCA_045592405.1 Oscillospiraceae bacterium | reverse complement strand
CACTTCCCGGTACAAAGATCGACGGCCCGAAGCCTGTAACCTTCATTCTCGGTGATGTTACCTGTGACGGCGTGATCAACGGCTTTGACGTTGCAGCTGCTAAGAAGGGTCTTGCAAAGGGAACATTTGCAAATGCTACCGCAAAGCTCGCTGCTGACGTAAATCAGAGCGGTGACATTGATGATAATGACGTTGCACAGATTTCTGATTTTGTTCTGGCAAGAATCAATAAGTTTACAGCAGTAGAAAAGCCCGTTGACTTTGCTGCACTTGAGCAGAAGTTCTCCGGTATTTCACTCGCACAGAGCCTGAAAAAGGCAAACTATGGCAACCCCCTTATGACACAGCGTTTCTCTGCTGACCCCGGCGTTATGGAATATAACGGCAGAGTTTATGTTTATACCACAAATGACACACTGATGTACGATAATAACGGTCAGGTAACAGGATGCACTTACAGCATTATCAATACACTGAACTGTATGTCCTCCGCTGACCTCGTTAACTGGACAGACCACGGTAAGATTCCGGTAGCAGGTAATAGTGGTATTGCAAAGTGGGCAGGATGCTCCTGGGCTCCTCATGCAACACACAAGACCATCAATGGTAAGGAAAAGTTCTTCCTGTATTTTGCAAATAATGCAAACGGCATCGGCGTTCTGACATCCGACAGCCCCACAGGTCCTTGGACCGATCCGATTGGTAGAGCTCTGGTAAGCCGTAATACTCCTACCTGCGACAAGGTAGCATGGGTATTCGACCCTGCAGTTCTGCTGGATGATGACGGTACAGGTTATCTGTACTTCGGCGGCGGTACTCCTGAAGGCGGCAATCCTGCAGATCCCGGTACTGCAAGAGTTGTTAAGCTCGGTTCTGACATGACAAGCCTCGCAGGTGATCCTGTTAAGGTAAATGCTCCCTATCTGTTTGAGGATTCCGGTATCAACAAGGTTGGTAACAAGTACCTCTACAGCTATTGTACAAACTGGAGTACCGGCGGCAACAACATCGGTATTACCGCTAATGCAACCATCGCATATTGCGTAAGTGACAACCCCATGGGTCCGTTCACATTCGCAGGTGAGTGTTTCAAGAATCCTGCATCCTTCGGCAAGGAGTTCGGAATGTATAACAACAACCACCACACCTTCATCAAGTTCAAGAACAACTACTACCTCTTCTACCATGCTCGTGGTGTAGAATATGCAATGGGTATCGACAAGAACTACAGAAGTGCACAGGTAGATAAGGCTACCATCTCTGATGATGGCAAGATCTCCTATGTAACCGCAACCATGACAGGCCCCGGACAGATTGAAAAGCTCAATCCGTATGAGACTGTTCAGGCAGAGACATTCTCCCATATGGCGGGTGTAACTGTTGAAGGTCTGAATAATACCACTGTCAGTGCAAAGGCAGGCAACTGGACAAGAGTTACCGGCGTTGACTGCGGTACAGGTGCAAAGTCCCTCACCGTGAAGGCTTCTTCTCCTTCCGGTGCAGTCATCAAGGTTTGCACTGAATCCCAGAATGGTCAGGCAGTTTCTTATGTTGAAATTCCCGCTGGCGGCAATATGCAGGAAATTACTGTTCCTGTTGTTGGTCTTTCCGGCACACAGAATCTCTTCTTTGTATTCAGTGGCAATGTATCATTTGACAGCTGGGTACTGAGCAAGTAATTCAGAAAACCCCAAGCCCCTCCTGAAAAGGAGGGGCTTTCTTTTGAAAAAATTTCCGTTTTCCTATTGCAAAATTTGTTCATCTGTATTATAATATAATATGGTGTGAATTGACAGAATTCGTCCGAAAACGGACAAAGGAAAGAGGTTTCGTTATGTTTTATGATAATATTCTCGAAGCCATGGGAAATACGCCCATGGTTCGACTACGCAATATGGTTCCTGAAGATGCGGCACAGGTGCTTGTCAAGTTTGAGGGACTGAATGTGGGTGGTTCCATTAAAACAAGAACCGCCTACAACATGATCTGTGAGGCAGAAAAGCAGGGGTTGATTCACGAGAATACTATTATTGTTGAACCAACCAGCGGCAATCAGGGAATCGGGCTGGCTCTTATCGGTGCTGTTAAAGGTTACAAAACAATTATTATCATGCCGGATTCCGTCAGCGAAGAACGCCGCAAGCTTGTTTGCCATTATGGTGCAAAGGTGATTTTAGTCCACGACGACGGCGATATCGGCAAGTGTATTGAGGAATGTCTGCAAACCGCTTTAAAAATGCAGGCAAAGAATCCCAATATTTTTATTCCGCAGCAGTTTGAAAATCCTGCAAATCCCGAAGTACATCGTCAGCATACCGGCAAGGAAATTCTTACACAGGTAGACGGACCGATTCATGGTTTCTGTGCAGGTATCGGAACAGGCGGCACGATCACAGGCATCGGTGAAATACTCCGTGAGGCAAACCCTGATATTGAGATCTGGGCAGTCGAGCCGGAGAATGCAGCCATCCTGTCAGGCGGCAACATCGGTACACATCTGCAGATGGGCATTGGCGACGGTCTGATTCCTGCGAATCTGAACACGGAAATCTACAGCGACATTTACATTGTTACCGATAAAGAAGCCATTCATACATCCCGTGCACTGGCTCGCAAGGAGGGACTGATGTGTGGCATTTCCGCAGGTACAAACGTTGCAGCTGCCATTGCACTGGCAAAAAAGCTCGGCAAGGGCAAGACGGTGGTGACAGTTCTTCCCGATACGGCTGAACGCTATTTCAGTACTCCCCTGTTCCGTGATGAGGTGTTGGAATTTACCAAAATTGCGGACGAAGATTAATCTTATATAAAGTATTAACCCTGAGAAGCGAGCTTCTCAGGGTTTTGTGTTATATTCTATTTCTACAAAAGCGGTGCCAGCAGCCGCAGCAAAGCCTGCCCAATACGCATGGCTCTTGGACGGTTACGATATTGTTCGGTAACTTCGGTACTTTCCTTGAACATTTCAACAAAGTCCGCCTCTATGTCCGTAATTGCCGGACACTGCCAGAGAAGCACTCCATTTTCAAAATGATGGTACAAACTCCGATAATCCATATTGATCGTGCCCACAACAGCGGCTGACGCATCACAGACCATCTGTTTGGCGTGCATGAATCCGGGTGTATACTCGTAGATTCGCACACCCTGCCGTACAAGTTGTGCATAATACGATCGTGTCACCTGATAGATTACTTTTTTATCCGGAATTCCGGGAGTGATAATCCGTACATCCACGCCACGCTTTGCTGCAAGTGCAAGTGCTCGTGTCATCTCATCGCTGATGATCAGATAGGGCGTGGCGATATAAAGACGATGTTTCGCATCGCTGATGAGATTCAGATAGACATTTTCTCCAACATACTCGTCATCCATCGGTGTATCCGCATAGGGCTGCACATATCCCTCCCCTTCCGTATTCTCCTCGGGCAGGTATTTCTCAATGTCCGTATCCGTATGCTTTGTAAAATTCCACATTTCCAGAAACATCAGTGTCAGACTTCGTACTGCTGCACCCTGCAGTTTTATTCCCGTATCCTTCCATTCTCCATAAGGATGCGTCATATTGAAATATTCGTCGGCAAGATTATAGCCGCCTGTAAATCCGATTTTTCCATCCACAACTGTAATCTTTCGATGATCACGATTGTTCATAAACAAATTGAGGAAGGGCATCACGGGATTGAAGGCACGACACGCAATTCCCAGTTTCTTCATACGCTCGATAAAATCAAGATTGATGAAGCCAATACTTCCGACATCATCGTAAAACAGTCGCACCTCAACTCCCTGTGCGGCTTTTCGGGCAAGCACTTCGCTGATCATGGAGAATGCTTTTGCCTCCTCTATGGCATGATATTCCATAAATATAAAGTGTTCTGCCTTCTCCAAGGACGCCAGCTGTGCCATAAACGCTTTCATCGTGTCACCGTAATATTCCACGGACGTTTCCCCGAATACCGGACAAGCCGCATAATCACGAATATAACGCATCTGGTTGGCTGCTGCAGCATCACGTGATTCCACGGCACGAAGTGCATCGTCGGGACGTGCATAGTATTCTTTAAATTCCGCCTGCACTTTCTGAAACCGCTTACGTGCACTTACTGTTGCACCGGAATTTCCGAACATCACATAGAGCATCACACCAAGCGGCGGGAACAGAAGCAGCAGGATTATCCAAGGCATTTTGAATGCGGCATTGGTGCGGGATACATAAATATACAGCACCAGCACAGCCGCCAGCAAACTGCTTGCAAGGGAGATCCATGCAGAATGTCTGTTCAATCCGATGACCAGCAGACACAGCCAGCTGATTTGAATGAGAATGCTCAACACCACAAACAGCATTCGGCCAACGCTGTTTCTGACATTTGATTTTTCTTCCGATCGCATAATTCCTCCTGTTCTTTCCCCTTTCTTATCATGGTTATTAATGTAATTATATCACAAATTCCCTACTCTGTCCAGTATATTAGTCTGCCCCAAAATAAAAAAAGTACTGCAAAAATTTGCAGTACTCAGCTTGGCGAAAAATTGGATTTAGCGTTCTTTCAGCCCGCCGCTGGCGGGGAAAAGATTGGGAGAAATTATATGATTTTTACAGTCTTAGTACTGTAAAATTCACAGTACTATAAATTTCAGATGTCAGATTTTTCGTCCTGTCAGATAGTCAAGGCTGGTGCCGAATGTGTCGGCGATTCGCACAAGGATTTCTGCAGGCATAGCATGTACCCCACGCTCATAATTTGCATATGTTCTTCTGCTGATGCCGAGCTGCACTGCAATTTCTGCTTGCGTGATATGGTTCACCTTGCGAAGTTTACGAATCCTCTCGTGCATGATTTTTCTTGTCTGTTGGTATTCCTGTATCATACTTGCCTCCTTTGGTTGATTTCCGCTTTACAGACGGTTCTACTATAATAGACAACATTGAAGCACAAATATTGACACTTTTTCAAAAATATTCGGAAACTTTGTAGGAATGCACAAAAAATTTCTATTTTTTTGGGCACTCAATCAATTGATGTGATTTCACATACAACATTGTCGTGGAACAAACCATAAATTTGCCGATAGATATTGTCGCATTCCTGATACGTCAGATGCTCCGCTGTTGTGAGAATTTCCATTTTCACACCCCACAAAAGTACTAAAATTCCGCTTTCATGATACCCATTCCGAAGATAAAAGGATTTACGTGCAAGACGTTCGGACTGATTTTTAGCATTCGCATCGGGTTTTTCAATTTCCAGAAATATGGGGGCACGATACCGTTCCGAAAGTGCTTTCAGAATCTCACTGCCATACCCCTTACTGCGTACTGTTTCAGAAACTGCGAGATAATCCAGCAGAATCAAGGTTTCCGATACTGCGGTAATGGCAAATCCCACGGGGAATTCCCCATCGGTTGCAACCCAAATCTCCAGCATTCCCTTGGCACGCTGTCTGAGAATCAGCGAAAACGGTTTTCGCTCCACTTTCGGAAATGCAGTCTTATAAAGTTTTCGTATAAATTTAAGATGTTCCTCTTCGGCAATTCGTAATTCCATTGCATCTCCTCATTCGTATTTTTTCATGCTGTGTAAATCTAAAAGGGCGGTACACACCGCCCTTTTTTTGATTATACGGGAAGCTTGTCGATCAGCTTTACAATGAACTTGAGAATGCTCAGTGAATCGTTAGCACTCGGTTTTCCGTCTTTGTCTACATCAGCGTTCATTTCACCCTGATTTGTCATTCCGTTGCTGCCAAGCAGTGCCTTGTTCAGTGTAATAACGTCCAGAATATCTACCTTACCGTCGCAGTTGGCATCACCGTAGGTCACGGTTTGAGTGGGTTCGCTCGGTGTTGTCGGAGGCTGCGTTGTTGTAGTTTCCGATTCGGGAGGTTCCGTTGTGGGAGGATTGGTTGCCGGAGGCTCCGTAGAGGGCTGATCATCGGAATAATAGAATTTTGCACCCAGGGCAGCATATGTGCTGGATTCCTTGGTCTGTGCAAAGCCCTTTGTGTAGATGGAGCCGTTCGCATTTCTCCATTCCTTGTGGAAATCCGTACCCATCGGACCTACTGACAGGCTGATGAAATCATTATCGGTCAGGGAAACGATCTCACCGATCTTGTCACCGTTGTTAATTGCCTGCTTGCCGCCCACATAGTAGTACTTGCCGCCATTGTAATATGCAGAATTCTCAATTGTACCAACAAACTTATCGTTTTTGCCCTCCTGATTCTTGACATAGCAGATTACCTTGGAGAAATCACAGCCATCATCAGTGCAGCGATACAGTGAGAAGTTAGGTTTACCATTGCCGCCGATGCTATTATCAAATGCGGTACAATTTGTCAAACTGCCAAGCTTCGGGTTATTATTATCTGTAAAGCCGCAGTTGAGGTTCTCAAATGCCAGACAATTCTGTACAACATGGGCTGTACCGACACCGGCACCGCCAAGCTTGAAGCCATTACCGTCACAGTCACCGTAACCCTCACCGAATTCGGTATAACCGTTACGGAACGCAACACAGTTGCGGATCGTTACCACGCCGATTGGTCCGGTTGCTTCCTTAGCATACAGATCCCAACCATCGTCGGAGTTATTGTATGCAAGACAACCATCAAAGATATTACCTTCGCCGCAGGTCAGCTTTGCTGCAAAACCATCGGCATTTTCCATTGTTGCATTATCACAGTTGTTCTTGGATGTGCAGTTAAGCACCAGATTGTTGGACGGCCACTGTGCAATCGTATTTGTATCCGTTCTGTATCTGGAAAGCTGCAGACCGGTGTCCTGATTGTCGTTGAATACCATCATTTCAATGGTATTATTGTTACCGGAAAGCAGCATACCGTTGTCGGCTGCCTTTGTGATTTCGAAACCGTACCAGTGCCAGTAGGAACCGTCAAGTACTACACCTCTCTTAGAAGGATCAGCTTCTCCCAGTCCTGTGAAATCCCATACAACGGTTTCGCCGGGATAAGCAGAAATTGTTTTCAGTGCATTCGCTGTACCGCTGTTATCCTGGGTAATTGTAATGGTTTCAGAGAACTGATAAGTTCCGCCAAGCAGATAGATCACACCGCCGGCAGGAACTGCGGAAATAGCAGACTTGACATCCGTCGGATCCTCCTTAGAAGTACCGCTTCCCTTTCCGTTCGGTGAACAGTAGAATACCTTTGCATTCGACGGGATGGTGGGGCCGGTTGCCGGAGGCTGGGTTACTGTAGGCGTCGTCTGTGTGGTGGTTGTTGTCTGTGCGGGAGGATTTGTAACAGGCGGCTGCGTTGTGGAAGTATTTCCCTCACTGCCGGCTGCATAATTCATGTAGAACAGGTTAATGCTGTCACCCTTGGTGATAGTATGGGAACCTGCTGACAGACTAACAGTTGCGATACCGCTGCCGTCTGTCGTGTACTTTGTGCCATCCACTTTGATAGCCTTTCCAGCTTCGGCAAATACAAGCGTTAATGTGCCTGCGGAAGGTGCATTGAACGTAATACTTGTGGAGCTTTCGATCTTCAGACACTGCGTCAGTGTCTTACCGGCATAATTCACAGTTCCCTTGGAAGTGGAGAGATTGCCGGTGATGCTGTAGAAACTGCTTTCCTTGCCGTTTGCGGTGAAGTCATGTGCATATCCGCCTGCCACGGCTGGAGGATTGGTGTTTGCGGGAGGTGCTGTTGTTTGTGAAGGAGCAGTGGTCTGTGCCGGAGGCTGCGTCTGCTGCGGTGTATCCGTACTGTCGGAGAATCCGCTGCCAATCGCAACGATGGCATCCTGATAGGATACGAGTGCAGCCTTGAGTGCAGTGTTCACAGATGCACTTGCATCGTCCACACTGTCATTGAACGTCCACTTGAAGTCACCGCCGCCAACACGGCCTGCGTTCTTCTCGACAATTGCCGGAACATTTTCTGCAGCGTCTGCTTTGTAACTGTACATGGAGCTTGCAGTGTCAAAATTGTTGTACTTTGCACCACCTTTTGCTGCAGTTACTGAGGACGGAACCTGATCGGTTCTGGAAGCAGTGTCATAGCAGTCAAAACTGGAACTGCTCACACTATAAGGTTTATAGGACTTTGCCCCTACAACAACATTGCCGTATGCCTTGATCATACCGCCGTCCTCACCGGACAGTGTGCTTTCAGTATCAGAACCCTGTGTGGAAATGATCATCGGCTTTGCACAGTTTCTGAAGTAGTTGTTTTCTGCAAATACGGAGGAACCTGTGGTAGAACCGATACCATACTTAGAGTTACCGTCATAATAGTTATTGTACACATGAACGGTAGCTACTCTGACTCTGGGATGACGGGAATCGGAATGGTCATACCAGTTGTGATGATATGTAATATAATTGGAGGTATCGCTTGCATTTGCACCCTGCAGATTGCACTTTCCGCTGTCCCAGAAATGGTTGTAAGAATGTGTAATATACTGGGATTTCTTTGTATCCAGTGCACCATCGCCCTTTGCCTGATCGGCATCGGAGCCTGCATCGCCATAGAAGAAATCACAATGATGAACCCAACAATAAGTATTTCCCTGCTGCAGTCCGCAATTGTCACCCTCATCACTGTTACAATTCATGAAACCGAGGTTTCTGACTTCAACATTCGAACTGTTTTTGATCACAATGCCAAATCCATTGCAGGTTGCATCATTACCGATACCCTCAAGTGTCATACCTGCTTTTGCGGAATCCACAAGCAAATCGCCCTTCGCCATGCTGCTGGGGTCGGTCACATTACCGATAAAACGGATTGCAATCGGTCTTGTTTCCTTGCCTTTCTTGTAACCCGTGATGATGTTCTGCACACCTGTCACCGTGGTAACGCCGCTGCCAGCATCCATGGATACAGAAACCTTGTCCTTGTTTTCGTTGGTAACATACACAACAATTGCACCGGACTTCAATGTACCATCTTCATTGTAAGCACCAATTGCCTTGCCATTCACAAATGCAAAGCCGGATCTGTCATGTGCAGATGATGTCACCTGTACCTGTGCAGCCTTGGAACCATCTTCATTGCCGCCGATGATCGGAACAATCTTCAATGTGTGGCTGCCAGACTTGATACCCACAACATCAGCTCTGAAATGTGTTGCATACTGTCGAATCAGCATCGAATCAATCTTCGTACCATCACAGTATACATTGTAGCCGGTTGCATTCGTTACTGCAGACCACTGTGCATACGCACCCTCGGCATAACCACCGCTCTCTGACACAACAACGCTTGCTGTACTTGCTTGTGCAAGCTTTCCGGCAGAAACAAAGGCATCATTCAGATTCAATGCTATCGCAGGCTGTGCGTAGGATGGAATCGCTGACATGAATGTTGCCATTGCAAGCATTGCTGCAGTCCACCTTTTCATCATTTCCATTTTCATAGCGGAAACTCCCTTTCCATTTTAATTTGGTATACTTGTACGCATTTGTTGCTTATATGTACTACTATTATACCATAAATATACAAAAATTACAAGTGGTATATATCACAAAACATTTTATTTCATTTCATGAAAAAACACAGGGATTTAATTTGTTAGATATTTTTATCAAATCAAAAACATACAATCCATGTGATTATTCTGTATCACCACTGCATTCCTGCATATTTTGATACAAAAATTCGCCCAATTTGCAAGTGAAATTTTTTGTGCAATATGACGAGGATATTTTTTAAAAAAGTGCTTGACAAATGCCATTTGGTATGTTATAATAAAATCACAACAAGATTAAGAATAATTCTTAATCTGAAAGGAGGGACAGATGACTGAACAACGTCGACTGATCACAGAGATCATTCAAACGACAGAAGGCCACATGACAGCAGAGCAGATCTATATGGCTGCCAAAGCACAGATGCCATCCATTGCCATTGGCACGGTATATCGTAATCTGGGATTAATGGAGCGTGACGGTGAAATCCGCCGTATTCCTATGCCGGATGCACCGGATCGTTTTGACAAGACCACGAGGCTGCACGATCACCTGATTTGCCGCAGGTGCGGCAATCTGGAGGATGTATGTATCAAGAATCTGATTGAGAGCTTTCGGGAATACCCTGAGATACAGGTAGATTCCTATGAGCTTGCCTTGTATGGTATCTGTTCATCCTGTCTGGCAAACGGCGAATAAAATTTACTGATCAAAAATTTATTTAATGGAGGAAATGTTATGAAAAAGTATGTATGTCCTGTATGCGGTTATGTTCACGAGGGAGATTCTGCACCGGAGGCTTGTCCGCAGTGCAAGGTGCCCGGTTCCAAGTTCATTGAAAAGTCCGATGACCAGGCTCTGGTATTCGCTTGCGAGCATGAGGTTGGCGTTGCAAAGGCAGTTACCGACGAGGAGATCATTGCAGGTCTGAGAGCTAACTTCGAAGGCGAGTGCACAGAGGTTGGTATGTATCTGGCAATGGCAAGAGTTGCTCACAGAGAAGGCTATCCGGAGATTGGTCTGTACTGGGAAAAGGCTGCTTTTGAGGAAGCAGAGCACGCTGCTAAGTTTGCAGAGCTGCTGGGCGAAGTGGTTTCTTCTTCCACAAAGGAAAATCTGGAAAAGCGTGTTGCTGCTGAACACGGTGCAACACAGGGTAAGCTGGATCTCGCTAAGCGTGCAAAGGAACTGAATCTTGATGCAATCCATGACACGGTTCATGAGATGGCAAGGGATGAAGCAAGACACGGCAAGGCTTTCGAAGGTCTGCTCAAGAGATATTTTGGCTAATACATCATTTACAATCAGATTAAAGCGGTATGGGAATTCCCATACCGCTTCTCTATTTCTTCGCCAAAAATTTCACCCCGATTCCAGTAGTGGAATCGGGGTGTTGTTGCCAGACGAATGAATCAATAATTCTCTGCGTGAACTTCAAAATAGCTCTGCGGATGTGCACAGGTGGGACAGATCTCGGGGGCTTTTGTTCCTACCACGATATGACCGCAGTTGCGGCATTCCCATACCTTCACTTCGCTCTTTTCAAATACCTGTGCAGTTTCTACATTCTTCAGAAGTGCACGGTAACGCTCCTCATGATGTTTTTCAATGGCAGCTACCAGACGGAATTTTGCTGCCAGCTCCGGAAACCCTTCCTCATCCGCAGTCTTGGCAAATTCCTCATACATATCCGTCCATTCGTAATTCTCACCGTCAGCTGCAGCTGCAAGATTTTCGGCGGTATCACCAATGCCGTTAAGTTCCTTGAACCACATCTTAGCGTGTTCCTTCTCATTATCGGCGGTCTTCAGGAAAAGTGCTGCGATCTGCTCAAAACCTTCTTTCTTTGCCTTGGATGCAAAATAAGTGTACTTGTTTCTTGCCTGAGATTCTCCTGCAAATGCTGCCTCAAGATTCTTCTCGGTTTGTGTGCCTGCGTATTTGTTCATAAGTTTTACCACCCTTTCATTGTGATCAATTATCACATATTTGATAATTATATTATAATACGGAATCCACTTTTTGTCAAGAACATATGATGACTCACAGCAGCAGCTCGAAATGGTTTCTCTCACAGCGGATGATCCCTTCTCTGCGAAGTTTACTGATCTCTGCGGAAAGACCGCTTCTCTCCACCTCCAGATAATCAGCAAGCTGCTGTCTGTCAAATGGAATGTCAAAACTTCTGCTTTCTGTTTTCTTCGATTGCAGCGTCAGATAGGTCATCAGTTTATCCCTCGTGCTCCGCTGCGAAGTCACTTCGATTCTTTGATGAAAGGCGAGGTTCTTTCGTGCCAGATCCTTCATGAGATTGAAAATAATCTGTCGGTGAAAATTACAGGCGTTGGAACAGGAATGCATCAGACGCTGACTATCAATGAGCATCACCTCACAGGGCTCATTGGCAATGATCGACACAGGAATTGCAGAAACCTCCGCACAGGCAAATGCTTCACAAAATGTTTCGGAGCTTTCTATTCCCGTTACAATGCTGCGGTTTCCATTATAATCTACCAGAATCACTTGTGCTGTACCCGACAGCATGATGCCAATGTACTTGGCAGGCGTTCCCTCCGCAATGATGGTATATTTCTTATCAAAGGATTCCACCTTTGCACCAAGACAGCCAAGCAGTGCAATCAGATCTTCATCGGCAATCTGGGCAAACAGAGAGCATTTTCTTAAAACATCAAAATATTTTTTCATATTTTTCTCTCCTTGTTGAAATTTCAACATACTTATTACACTTATTATACTATAATAGAATCAGAAAGGCAAGGAGGTATGCGAAAATGATCAGAAAAATCATCAGAATCGACGAAGAGAAGTGCAATGGCTGCGGCATCTGTGCGGCTGCCTGCCATGAAGGTGCAATTGAAATGATAAACGGTAAAGCCAAGCTCACCCGTGAAGATCACTGCGACGGTCTTGGCGACTGCCTTCCCGCTTGCCCGACAAATGCAATCACATTTGAGGAACGTGAGGCACCTGCTTACAATGAGGAGGCTGTTCGCCGTACACAAATGAAGCAGTCGGCTCTCCCCTGCGGTTGTCCCGGAACACAGTCCAGAGCGATCCGGAGGGAATCTTCCCCGCAGTCAATTCCATCCGCTTCGGTTTCCAGCCAGCTCATGCAGTGGCCCTGCCAGATCAAGTTGGTTCCGGTGAATGCACCGTATTTTGAGGACGCTAATCTCTTGATCGCTGCCGACTGTACGGCATATGCCTACGCTAATTTCCATCAGGATTTCATTCGTGGACATATCACACTGATCGGCTGTCCAAAGCTGGATGAAGGGGATTACGCCGATAAACTGACGCAGATCATTGCAAACAATCACATCCGAAAAGTAACAGTCGTCCGCATGGAGGTTCCCTGCTGCGGCGGTATCGAAAATGCAGTGAAACGTGCATTGCAGGCAAGCGGTAAATTCATTCCTTGGCAGGTGGTGACCATCTCCACCGACGGAAAAATCGTTGAGTAATTTAAATTTTTATATTGATATTTTATAAATTCTGTGATATAATTAAGATATCTATTGTGACGGAGGTAATGCGTTATGACAATTACAAAAGACATTCGGTACATCGGTGTCAACGACCATAAAGTGGATCTGTTTGAAGGACAGTATGACGTTCCGAACGGCATGGCATACAATTCCTATGCGATTATCGACGAAAAAATCGCAATCATGGATACGGTTGACGCTGCATTTACTCACGAATGGCTGGACAACATTCAGAATGTGCTCGAAAACAGAGTACCTGACTATCTCATCGTACAGCACATGGAACCCGATCATTCCGCCAATATTATGAATTTCATCAAAGCCTATCCGGATACAAAGATCGTTTCCTCGGCAAAAGCCTTTGCAATGATGAAGAATTTCTTTGGAACAGATTTTGCGGAAAGACAGATTGTTGTCGGTGAGGGTGATACCCTCTCCCTCGGTAAGCATATTCTGACATTTGTGACTGCTCCCATGGTGCACTGGCCTGAGGTTATTGTGACCTACGACAGCACGGACAAGGTTTTGTTCTCAGCGGATGGTTTCGGAAAATTCGGTGCTTTGGATGTCTCGGAAGACTGGGCTTGCGAAGCAAGACGCTACTACATCGGCATCGTCGGAAAATATGGTGCACAGGTTCAGGCTCTCCTGAAGAAAGCTGCAGCTCTTGATATTCAGATCATCTGCCCGCTCCACGGACCGGTGCTGAATGAAAATCTTGGCTACTATCTCAATCTCTACAATATCTGGTCGTCCTATCAGCCTGAGGAAGAAGGCATCGTGATTGCCTACACCTCGGTTTACGGAAACACGAAAAAAGCAGTGATGCAGCTGGCTGAAAATCTCCGTGCCAAAGGATGCCCGAAGGTTGTGGTAAACGACCTTGCACGCTGCGACATGGCAGAAGCGGTTGAGGACGCTTTCCGCTACAGCAAGCTCGTTCTGGCAACTACCACTTACAATGCGGAAATTTTCCCGTTCATGCGTGAATTCATTCAGCATCTCACAGAACGTAATTTCCAGAATCGAACGGTCGCTTTCATCGAAAACGGCAGCTGGGCTCCCCTCGCTGCAAAGATCATGAAAGGTATGTTTGAAAAGAGCAAGAATCTGACCTTTGCGGAAAATACTGTAAAGATTCTCTCCGCTCTCAATGAGGAAAGCACAGCACAGCTCAATGCACTTGCCGAGGAGCTGTGCAAAGAATATCTTGCACAGCAGGATGCAACGGCAAACAAAAATGATCTGACGGCACTCTTCAACATCGGCTACGGACTGTATGTGATCACTTCCAATGACGGTAAGAAAGACAATGGTCTGATCGTCAATACCGTAACTCAGGTTACAAACACACCGAATCGGATTGCGGTTACCATCAACAAAGAGAATTATTCCCACCATGTCATCAAGCAGACGGGCATCATGAACATCAACTGCCTGACAGTGGACGCTCCCTTTGCGGTTTTTGAGAAGTTCGGATTCCAGAGTGGAAGAAATGTGGATAAATTTGCAGATTGCGAGCCGCTGCGTTCCGACAACGGACTGGTTTTCCTGCCACGCCATATCAATTCCTTTATGTCCCTCAAGGTGGAACAATATGTGGATCTTGGTACGCATGGTATGTTTATCTGCGAGGTAACAGAAGCAAGAGTGATTTCCGACAAGGAAACCATGACCTACACCTATTATCAGAACCATGTCAAGCCAAAGCCGGAAACCGAAGGCAAAAAGGGTTATGTCTGCAAGATCTGCGGTTATGTATATGAGGGAGATACGCTCCCCGAGGATTATATCTGCCCCCTGTCCAAGCACGGTGCAAGTGATTTTGAAGAAATCAAGTAAACATATCTCATGAATGCATGAGATACAATAAATGAATGGAGGTATATATTATGAAAAAGTATGTATGCGATGTATGCGGTTGGGTATACGATGAGGAACAGGGTGCTCCCGATCAGGGAATTGCTCCGGGTACAAAATTCGAGGATCTCCCCGATGATTTCGAGTGCCCTCTCTGCTCTGTCGGCAAGGATAATTTCAGTGAAGAATAATCTTCCTTGATTATGCACAAGTAAGGTTTATTCCGGTCACTAAAAAAATATAAGCCGTGAAGAAAATATCTTCACGGCTTGTTTTTTCAAAAGCTATCCGATTGTGTGCGTTGCCAAATCCAGAGTCAGGGTATGAAATCCAACGATTTTTGTATCCCAGCGGTCATGTTCACCATCGCAGTTTGGATAGTTGTCGATCCATTGATAGATCGGAAATTTGAGTATGAGCAGATTCTCCTTCACCTGACAGCACACTTCTACATACACCTCTTTGCCGCTTTCTACCGGAGGAACTTCACCACCTGCAATTAGTTCATCTTTCATGTTGAAAAATTCCACGCTGCCTTTGGCTTGTATCACTGCTGCAACATTCTCTTTCTCAAAAAGAATCGTTGTTTCAGAAATATACCCCGATGCCAGTTGAAAGAGTTTCTCACCTGTTTCCTTTTCACTATCAAATACAATATCAATATTTCTTGCCATAGTTTCCATCTCCTTTCTTGTGGCAGATGTATCGGAAAACACATTCAAATACTCGTGAACCCCCTATGTCTATAGGGGGTTCATTACACATTATTCATTAGTTGCCGCAAAGCTCCTGATACAGAGCAATGTACACATCCGCAGATGCATCCCAGCTGTAGTCGCAGAGCATTGCACGTTTCACAAGTGCTTTCCAGCCATTGGAATTATCATAGCTTGCCCTTGCTCTTGCACAGGCATCAAGCATATCGAGTGCATTGTATGTTTTGAAAGTAAAACCATAGCCGTCACCGTTGCCATCATCCTTGACGGAATCACGTAGACCGCCCGTTTCACGAACGATCGGAATCGTACCATAACGCATTGCTACCATCTGTGCCAGACCACAGGGTTCACTCTGCGATGGCATGAGGAACATATCCGCTCCGGCATAGATTTTTCTCGCCAGCTCCGGACGGAATCCCAAGTTTACACTTACCTGTTCGGGATAGCGGAACTGCATTTCAGAGAAGAAATCCTCATAGATCTTCTCACCGCTGCCCAGAATCGCAAATTTGTATCCGAGTTTGAGAATATCCTCAAACTCATATCGAATCAGATCCACGCCCTTGTGAGATACAAACCGTGTAACGATACCAATGACGGGTTCATCCCCCTCACGCAGTCCAAGCTCGGAGAGTAGTGCCTTCTTGCACGCCTTCTTTCCCGCAGGTTTTGCTGCACTGAATGTCTTGGCGATCAGCGTGTCGTTTTGGGGATCGTACAGTGCAGTGTCTATGCCGTTGAGAATACCCGACAGCTTATTTTGCTTGGTCACGAGAATACGATCCAGACCATGTGCATACCAAGGATCAAGGATTTCCCAAGCATAGCTTGGGCTGACAGTGGTGATTCTGTCCGCTGTTTCAATTGCACCCTTCATCATATTGATCGCACCGTCATATTCGAGCAGCCCCATGTGATAGAGAGGAATACCCATTACCTCGTTGAGCACTTCCCTTCCATAATTTCCCTGATACTGGATATTATGGATTGTAAAAACGTGCTTGAGGTTCTGATAACCCTGCTGATACTTATAGAATACCTGATAAAACACAGGAATCAATGCAGTCTGCCAGTCATTTCCATGAATGATGTCGGGCTTGAAATCAATGTAACGAAGCATTTCCAGCACTGCACGGGAGAAAAATACAAATCGCTCACAGTCATCATAAAAACCATAGAGACCTTCACGACCAAAATAGTACTCGTTATCGACAAAATAATAGGTCATACCATTCCAATCGGCAATATAAATACCGCAGTACTGTTTTCTCCACGAAACATCGACGGTGATATTGGTCAGAAATGACAGCTTTTCTCGTAAATCCGGACGAATGGATTGATAAAGCGGCATTACCACACGGCATTCATGTCCTTTGCTGCTGATTGCTGCAGGGAGTGATCCGATGACATCTGCCAGACCGCCTGACGCAGCAAACGGTACTGCTTCACTTGCGGCAAAGAGTATCTTCAAATCCATTCAC
>JAZNUR010000037.1:0-12868 GCA_045592405.1 Oscillospiraceae bacterium | reverse complement strand
AGATGCCTCACGGGGCAGACCTGTCTGGGATGCGGGAATGAAGATGCGAACGCCCTCGTAGTATACGTTTACGCCGCCCTTTACAATTGCGCTTACGGTTGCAGTCAGAACTGCACCCTCTTCCTTAGCCTTGATAACCTTCTCAACGCCTGCCTGCTCGTCCACTCTCTTCTTGGACAGAGTTGCCATGCCGTCGAGGTCGCTTACCTTGATTACGATCAGGTCGATCTCATCGCCTACGCTTACAACATCGGAAGGCTTCTTGCCGGGATCGCTTGTCAGCTCAGATGCAGGTACACTGCCTGTCTGCTTTGCGCCCAGATCAACGATGACTTCGCTGTTGTTCACGTTCATAACGATGCCCTTGACTCTTGCTCCCGTATGTAATTTCTTGAAGGTTTCATCGATTGCCTGCGCAAAATCGATATCCTCCTCTGTCATTTCCTTGTTCATCATTTCGTCCATAGTAGATACTACCTCCTTAATTATATGCGCCGGCGTTGATGCACCGGCTGTAATGCCGATTTTCTCAGCATTGAACAGGTCTAAAGTGTTAAGCTCGTCCGCATTCTCGATGTGGTATGTCTTGCAATATCCGGAGCTGACATCAAACAGCTTTACGGTATTGGAACTGTGTTTGCCTCCAATGACAATCATGCAGTCAGATTGTGCTGCCAGAGCAGCTGCATCGGACTGTCTGGTCTCGGTTGCACTGCAGATTGTTTCATAGACTACGATATTCGGATCATCTTTAGGAAGAACCTTTAAACACTCTCCCCATATTATACTATTATACGTCGTTTGGGAAACGATTGCAAGCTTTTTATGAAAATTTTTTGCGTTTTTCGAAAAATAGTCCTTTAGCACAAATTCATCCTTGAACACAAAACAATTTTGTTCACAATGACCAACGATTCCCTGCACTTCCGGATGGCTCTCATCGCCTGCAATCAGGATAAAATACCCTTCGGCGGTTTTCTCTGCAACGATCTTATGGATCCTTGCCACAAACGGGCAGGTTGCGTCAATCACGGGATTGCCAAGCTTTGCAATTTCCTCATAAACCTGTCTGCCCACACCATGGGAACGGATGACCACGTGTTCGTCCGGCCGCAGCTCACTGATATCCTCAATGATGCGTGCACCACGCTTCACCATATCGTTGACCACATCCTTATTGTGGATGATCGGACCGAGTGTTGCCACAGGTTCGG
This sequence comes from Oscillospiraceae bacterium, assembly GCA_045592405.1. Taxonomy (GTDB): domain Bacteria; phylum Bacillota; class Clostridia; order Oscillospirales; family Ruminococcaceae; genus UBA3855. Next base: position 11,654 of record JAZNUR010000037.1, on the reverse strand, counting down.
AACGTTCCAGTGCCTCATAGACCATCTGCACGGCACGATTCACGCCAAAGCAGAAGCCTGCGGATTTTGCAACGGTAATCTGCAAATCAAGTCAACTCCTTTTCCGTTTCAGTTTCCTCCGCTGCGGAAGTTTCCTCCGGTTCATCTACCAGAGACCGGATGCCGTCCATAATCGGCGGCACGACATTGCGTTTCAGGGAACGCAGCATATCACGATCGGTCAGTTCTTCCGCCAGTGCAAGACGGGATGCCGGAATGGGCTTACCGTAGCGAACCACGATTTTACTGCGAAAATGCAGCTTTCCCTCAAAATTAATACCCACGGGGATGACATCCGCCCCCGCCTTTGCGGCGATGAGGGCAACGCCCGTTTTTCCCTTACCAACCTTGCCGTCCTTGCTTCGTGTACCTTCGGGGAAGATCAGCAGATGCGTCCCTTCCTTCACCCGTGTGATTGCACGTTCGATGGCAGCGGTATCGCCCTTGCCACGCTCCACGGGGAATGCCCCGAGCATACGAATGAGCCAGCCGAACGCCTTGTTCTCAAACAGCTCCGATTTCGCCATAAAGCTGAATTTCCCTCTGCCGCAGATGACCACCAGCACGGGGTCGGCATAGCTGCGGTGATTGGAGGCAAAGATGAACGATCCCTTCTTCGGGATATTTTCCCTGCCCTCCACCTTGATATTGTACCAGACGGCAAAGGCAATCCTAACCAGAAATACAACTACAGAATACATATCCGCACCTCATCAATCGAGAATATCCCGAATCATAGCCGTAACGTGCTCCACGACTTCATTGAAGCCCATGTTTGTGGTATCCAGAAGCACAGCATCCTCCGCCTGCTGCAGCGGTGCAATGGCACGGTGGGAATCATTATAATCACGCTGCCGGATATCCGCAAGAATCTTCTCATAGGGCGGGCAGTCGGGCTTTTCACGCAGTTCAAGATAACGGCGGCTGGCACGTTCCTCGGCAGATGCAGTCAGGAAAATTTTCAGATCCGCATGGGGAAGAATCACCGCACCAATGTCCCTGCCGTCCATAATTACGTTGTTTTCAGCTGCAATCTTCTTCTGCAGATCCAGCAGATGTGCACGGACTGCACCAATTGCGGAAACTGCCGATGCTGCCATCGTCACCTCGGGGCTACGGATATAATCGGACACGTCCTCACCGCCCAGCAGTACACGCTGCACGCCGCCAATGAATTTGAGTTCCACATGAACCTTTTCCAGCTCCTCCGTCAGCTTTTCGGGCTCCAGACAGTCATTGCGGATGGCATACAGTCCGATGGCACGGTACATAGCCCCCGTATCCACATGGATGAAGCCAAGTTCATTGGCAACGGTTCGGGAAATACTGCTCTTTCCGGCACCGCCGGGGCCGTCAATGGCAATGTTGATGGTTTTCATAGCTTACTCCTTTTTATGTAATTTCACATAATAACGATAATTTACGCCGTCCTCGGCGGATGATTCGAAAATACAGCCTGTGCTGCATACGAAAGCTCAATCTGTCTGGGCATTTGCCGCAAGATACGCCGTAGAAAATGCGATCTGCAGGTTGAATCCTCCTGTATAGGCGTCCACGTCCAGCACTTCGCCGGCAAAATACAGACCGCTCACAAGCTTGGATTCCATCGTTTTCGGGGAAACCTCCTTGCACAGAACGCCGCCCCTTGTGATAATTCCCTCTGCGATGGGACGGGTTCCCCTCACAGTGAAGGAGAAGTCCTTGAGCACCTCACAGATACGTCTTCGCTGTTCTCTGGTCAGTGAGTTTCCACGCAGATAGGGCGGGAACGCACATCTTCCCAGCAGCGGTGAAACCATACCCGCCGGCACAAGCTTACGCATGAGACTCGGCAGCTGCTTATTTGGCTGTGCCGCAATTTCACGCTGCAGCCGCTTATCCAGCTGCTCCGCATCCAGTGCGGGCTTCATATCAATATGCAGAGTGTATGTCCCTTCTTTATCCATGTGTGCGGAAGCACTGAGCACCAGAGGTCCGGACACGCCGAAATGCGTGAAAAGCATCTCTCCCAGTTCTTCGTAGACCGTCTTCCCGTCACGTTTCAGCCGCAGGGTAACGTTTTTGAGAGAAATCCCCATCATTTCCGCACAATCACGCTCCAGTGTTTCCAGCGGAACAAGTGACGGACGCAGGGGACTGATGGTATGCCCCGCCTGCTGTGCAAGGCGATAGCTGTCACCCTTCGAGCCGGTGCCGGGATAGGTTGCACCGCCTGCCGCCAGAATCACACGGTCGCCCTTGTATGTCCTGTCGCCGCAGCGTACACCGCTGCATACGCCATCCGTGATCAAAAGCTCCGTGACGGTGCCGGTAATGAGTTCCACTCCCGTGTGTTTTAGCTCCTCATACAGAGCCTGCACGACTTCTGCCGCCTGATCGCTGACGGGGAACACACGATTTCCACGCTCCACCTTCAGCCGAACACCGAGATTCTCAAAATACGCCATGACATCCTGCGGTGAGCACGCCGCAAAGGCACTGTACAGGAATCTGCCGCCGCAGGGAATATTCTTCATCAGCGTATCCAGATCGCAGTCATTGGTCAGGTTGCATCTGCCCTTTCCCGTGATGCGAAGCTTTTTGCCGATGGTTTTATTTTTTTCGATCAGCAGCACCTGTTCACCGCAGTATGCCGCATGAATCGCCGCAAAGCATCCGGCGGCACCGCCGCCAATGACGATCGTTTTCATTGATTTCCTCCGCCCAGCATTCTGCGTCTGCGTGCTGCAAGCTTTTCACGACGAGCCTGTGTGCTGTCGGCATCCACCTGCCAGCCATTCTCTGTATTTTGCAGAACATCACCCTCCGCTGCAGTCTGCGGAAGCTCTGCACGGGGAATCTCCAGTGTGCCGTCATCCGTTTCCACTATGGCAAATTCGCCCTCAAAGCGATCAATGATATCCATTTCTATTCTCCTTCATTGGAAGCGGTTCCTTTTTCTGACACGATCTTGTTCGTACCGCTTTCCTTATCATAACTGAACACAATACTGCCTTCCTCGGCAGTAATATGAATTTCCTTGGCATATTTCCGCAGCCGTTTCATCGTACTTTCGGACGGATGCCCATAATCATTCTCCTTGCCGCAGGAAATCACCGCATACTGCGGTGTTGCGGACGAGAGAAATTCCTCTCCGGAGGAGGTTTCCGCACCGTGATGCCCCACCTTCAGAAAATCCACATTCAGTCTTGCACCGCTGCGTATTATCTCCCTTTCTTCGGGCTTTTCCATATCTCCCGTAAACAGGCAGGAGGTCTTGTCATAATCCACACGCAGGACAAGGGAGGTATTGTTCAGATCGTCCGTTTCATCCGAAACAGGGGCAAGAACCGTAATTTCCGCACTTCCCAGTGCAAAGGTATCCCCTGCTTTTGCAGTTTTCAGCTTCGCACCGTTTGCCTCGACTGCGTCCAGATAGCGTTCATACACACGGGAAGTCGGCACGAGAGCGTCCGGATATATAGGTTCCAATACCGTTTCTGCCTTAAATTTACCCAGCACTCCGGGAAATCCGCCGATATGGTCGGAGTGCATATGCGTTGCCACAGCATATTTCAGCTTCTGCACGCCGCAATTTTCAAGATAGCTCTGAATGGTTTGGGAATCTCCCGATTCTGCCGCATCAATCAGCATTGCTTCACCATCTGCGATCACAAGAATGCTGTCTGCCTGTCCGACGTCAATAACGTGCACCTGAAAATCCGCTTCAGTATCTGCAAAATTCCCCTGTTTCGGGGCAGCATACCTGCCGTTCAGACACGCCAATGCGAACAGGATCACGACAACGATCACATAAAGCGTCATGTTGCTGCTTTTATCTTTTTTGGGCATTCGGGATTTTCTTTTTGCCATCACACACTCTCCTGTCAGTGATTATCATTCATTTTCCGAAGCTTCCGTTCCTCATACTGCATTTTGCTCAACAGCACTCTGCGAGGCTTTGCCCCCTCATACGGGCCGATGATTCCCATTTCTTCGAGCTCATCCATAATTCTGGCAGCCCTTGCATAACCAAGCTTCAGACGTCTTTGGAGATTGCTGGTGGATGCCTGTCCGGCATAAACCACCACCTCAATTGCCTTTTCGATCAGCTCCGCATCACCGTCAAGCTGGCTTTCTTCTTCCACACCGCCGGATTCTTCCGTACCGGATGCAGCAGCCTGTTCCACCGCCTGCATAATGGTTTCATCATACGAGCTTGTGCACTGCTGCTTGATGAAGCTGACTGTCCGTTCGATTTCCTGTGTGGAAACATAACATCCCTGCACACGCACGGGCTTTGGCTGACCATTCGGCATAAAGAGCATATCACCATTGCCGAGCAGCTTTTCCGCACCGCCCTCATCGAGGATGATTCGGGAGTCGAGTGCCGCCTTTACCTTCAGAGCCACACGGCTGGGGATATTCGCCTTGATCAGACCTGTGATGACATCCGTGGTCGGACGCTGCGTCGAAATGATCAGGTGCATACCTGCCGCTCTTGCCATCTGTGCCAGACGACAGATGGAATCTTCCACTTCCTTGGAAGCCGCCATCATCAGATCCGCCAGCTCATCAATGGCAATGACGATCTGCGGCATGGGCGTCATATCCTCGTGTTCCTGACACATACGGTTGTAATCCGCAAGGTCACGCACACTGTTTTCTGCAAAAGTTTTATATCTCTGCAGCATCTCCTGCACTGCCCAGTTGAGTGCACCTGCCGCCTTTTTCGGATCGGTGACTACAGGAATAAGCAGATGCGGAATTCCGTCATACACACGGAATTCTACGATCTTCGGATCAATCAGGATCAGCTTTACCTCCGAAGGAGCTGCATGATAGAGAATGCTCATGATGATGGAATTGGTGCAGATGGACTTACCGGAACCGGTCGTACCCGCAACGATCATATGGGGCATCTTTGCAATATCCCCGATGATCACGTTGCCTGCAATATCCTTGCCAACCGCAAATGCAAGCTTACTCTTGGCATCCCTGAACTGTCCGGATTCAAGAATCTCACGCAGGGATACGATATCCTTCTTGGAATTCGGCACTTCAATGCCGATTGCTGCCTTACCGGGAATGGGAGCTTCAATACGCACGCCCTGTGCTGCAAGGCTCAGAGCGATATCATCCGAAAGACTCGTGATCTTGGAAACCTTAACGCCGGCTGCGGGCTGCACCTCATATCGGGTAACCGCAGGTCCTCTTGCGATATTCGTAATACGGACGCTGACATTAAAGCTCTGGAGCACCTCACGCAGACGATCAGCTTTTTCACGCAGCTCGACGCTTGCATTGGGATCGCCCGCAAAGCTCTCACCCTTGCTCAAAAAGTCGATCGGCGGAATCTGGTACTGCATTGCAGGCTGCTCTGCACTTGCCTGCTGTGCCACTTCTTCGGCAATTTCCGTAACGGCTTCTTCCTGCAGTTCCTTTTTGGTTTTCTTTTTAGGCTTTTCCGTTGCCTTGCGGATCAGCTCCTCGAGTGCGTCATCCTGCTGTGGGGCATTCTCTGTCACAATAACCTGCTTGGGAACGTTCTCAGACTGTCCCACAACCACACCCTCTGCAACGGGAACATCAATCAGGAATTGGGATTCATTCTGTTTTTCACGCTTTTTGGAGGGCTTGGCAACCATATCAATGGCCTCCTGCTCGGATTGCTCGGCCTGTTCCTCACGCTCCGTCTCCGCCTGTTCATATTCTTTGATCACAACCGAATCCTCATAATCATTCCGCAGGAAGCTCCAGAATGCACGGAACGGTTTGGTTATGATATGCAGGAAATCCATAAGCCCCTTTTTTGTCAGCCACATGATGCTGATGAACAGCAGCAGGCAGATCACGACCTTTGACCCAACATCCCCCAACAGCTTCAGCAGGGGAAATGCAATCACCGCACTGAGAATGCCGCCGCTTCTCCACTCCATACCATCCGTGTAGAGCAGCTGCACGGCACTTTTATAGGTCTGTCGGAGCAATCTTGCATCCCCGAACATGATCTCCAGAAATCCGCTGAACATAACCACTGCACCCAATCCAATGAATATGCGACGCAGGATTTTCTGGGAGGTTTCGTCCTGATCCAGCATCACTGCAACATATCCCAGCATTATGGGGATCATCAGCAATGACAAGCCGAAAAATCCCTTGAGTGCCTTATGTATCAACAGCCACCCCGAAGAGCCTTGAATGAGTGCCAGCAGAAGGATGAGGATCGCAATCGCAAAAAGAACAACCGACCACTGCTGGTTATGATTGCCCTTTTCGGCACGTCCCCTCTTCTGTGAAGTTCCCGATCCTGCCGATTTGGAAGCCGGAGTTCCGGAAGAAGCTGTCTTTGTTGATTTTTTTGTATTCTTCGGGCCGCTGCTTTTTTTCTGTCCAGCCACGTTTTTCTCCTTTCTATTGTGTCATGCCTGCATCAGCGAACGAGTTGTGCAATGCCGAAGCCGATGACAACCAGACCCACAACCAGTGTATATGCTGAAAAGAACTTAAACTTATTATTATTCACCAACAGATTCACCATTTTGATTGCCAGTACGCCCACAACTGCCGCAACAACAAATCCGACAAGATACAGGGGCAGTTCATTCCATGGCATGGTGCCGGCAGAAATGGCATCCTTGATCTCTACAAGACATCCTGCCAAAATAGTGGGGATGCCGAGCATGAAGGAATATTTCACGGCGGTGTCACGGTTCATTCCTGCAAACAGACCGCTGCAGATGGTGGAGCCGCTTCTGGAAATACCCGGAAACAGTGCCAACGCCTGAAACACGCCAACAACGAGAGCGGTTTTCCACGTCAGATCGCCGGGGCCTTTCTTTCCGTCCACGCATTTATCGGAAAGGAAGAGAATCACAGCGGTATACAGGAAAAAGCATCCGAGAGCGATCAGATAGGTCTGTGCAACGTGTTCAATGAAATCCCGCAGGAAATAGAACGGCACAAGTATTACAAGGGACAAAAGCAGCATGACGATCATGCGGCGTTCCGGATTATGTAAGCCATTCTTAATGAGTTTCCCTGTAAACAGATCCTTTGTCATGCTCCACAATTCCTTGACAAGTGCAAGGACGGTGCTGTAGAATGCAATGCAGATTGCAAGCAGGGTACCCAGATGCAGAAATGCGGAAAATAAAAATCCGGTTTCGCTTGCGGGATTTCCGGATATGTATGCATAGAGCTGCAAATGTCCCGAACTGGACACGGGCAGAAACTCCGTCAGGCCCTGAATAATACCTTGCAAAATCGCATCAAAAATAGACATAGATTTCCTCCGTTCAGATAGTTGAAGTTACAATTTCCGGCGATACCGCATAGAGAATGCGTAATGCCGCTCTAATATGTACAGTGCCGTGACGGCACTGCGATTTACTTGTTTGCTGCCGCATCCGGATACCGCGGCTCGCCGTTTTCAATCAGCGTATACAATGCTTCGATCGCATCGGAAAGACTTCCCAGATGGTCAATCAGCCCCATCTCCACAGCCTGTTCACCCGAAACGACAGAACCGACATCCGTGGCAAGCTCCTTGGTATTGGTCATGAGCCTGCGGAACTGTTCCTCACTGATCCTGCTCTGTCTTGTCACAAAATCAATGATCCGATCCTGTATCCTGTCGATATAGGACAAACTCTGCGGAACCCCCAGCATCATCCCGTTCATCCGCACAGGGTGGATGGTCATGGATGCCGACGGAACGATATACGACTGTCTTGCACTGACGGAAAGCGGCACGCCGATGGAATGTCCGCCGCCCACCACAAGGGAAACCGTCGGGGTTTTCATCCCCGAAATCAGCTCTGCGATGGCAAGCCCTGCCTCCACATCGCCGCCAACGGTATTGAGGATGATGATCAGTCCCTCAATGCTCCTGTCCTGCTCGATTGCCACCAGTGCAGGAATGATATGCTCATATTTGGTTGTCTTGTTCTGGGAGGAAAGCACATAATGCCCCTCCACCTGTCCGATGATGGTCAGGCAATGGATGAGATGCTTTGCATTCTGCGTCTGGATGCTGCCGGTTTTCTCAATGAGATCACTTTCATCGAGCTGCTGCTCCACCGCATCCCCATCCTTTTCCTCTGTATCATCCGGTTTTCCCTCTTTGGGAGGATTGTATTCTCCACAGTTCTCACGCATTCCAATCCCCGTCCTTTCTGTAATATAGTACAGAACTATTATGCCGAAAATCGGGGAAATTATGCACTCTGCAGAGCAGTTTCTCCAAATGGGAACACTTAATATAATTATACCACATTTCACAGATATGTCAAGCAGAAAAATCACAAAACAAGGGAAAGCATTTCGGCAAGCCCTTGCATTGCCTTCCACACAGGCAGCACCACAATAAGCTCTTCCGCAAAATTAAAACAGACGAAAGAAATTCGAATCCGCCTCCGGATTCCGACAAATTTTTTTCTGCATCCGTGCTACAATGGTAGAAAAGACAAGAGAAAGGATGTCATTCATATGAAACTGCATTACGACACCGAGTCCGAGCAGCTTTTCGTGCTGCTTGACGGAGAAATCGACCACCACACCAGCGGCAGAGTCCGTTCCGAGCTGGATGCGGCACTCTATGCCCACACACCACGCACGCTCATTCTGGATTTTCAGGATGTTACGTTCATGGACAGCTCCGGCATCGGACTGATCATGGGACGCTACAAGATCCTGCATCCGCTTGGCGGAGAGATCGTCCTCCTGCGGCCGGCTCCGCATATCAAACGCATTCTGCGTCTTGCCGGCATGGAGCGTCTTGCTAAAATCCGAAATGAACTGGAAAAGGAGGTCGTACAATGAAAATCCTCAACGAATTTAAATGCACATTCCCGGCAAATTCTGCAAACGAAGGACTTGCCCGTGCCACACTCTCGGCATTTCTCATTCCCGCCGATCCCACAGCACAGGAGCTTGCAGACCTGCGGACGGTCATTTCCGAGGCTGTCACCAATGCCATTGTACACGGATATCGTGGAAAAACAGGGGATGTTGCAGTCTGCCTGCGGCTTTTGCCGCAGCGTGTGATATACATAAGAGTCAGCGACAAGGGCTGTGGTATTCCGGATGTGGAAAAGGCAATGGAGCCGCTTTATACGACCGCACCGGAGGAGGATCGGGCAGGTCTTGGATTTGCCATCATGCAGACCTTTACCGATTCTCTGAATGTACGCAGCACGCCCGAACATGGCACAACGCTGACCATGCGACGCAGACTCGGAACACAGCATGATGAATCAAGCACCGAAGCCTGAAACCAAGCCCAGTGCGGAAGAGCATCTGGGGCTGGTGCACCTGTGTGCCAACCGCTTCCGCAACCGTGGCATTCCGTATGAGGATCTGTATTCCGCCGGCTGCGAGGGGCTTGTGAAAGCGGCAAATGCATTCGATATAAGCCGTGGCGTGCAGTTCTCGACCTATGCCGTGCCCGTGATTCTCGGTGAAATCAAGCGACTATTCCGTGACGGGGGAACGGTGCACGTTTCACGCAGTCTGCGGGAGCTTTCGATGAAGGTACAAAAAATACGGGAACAGCTTATCAAAGAAACGGGCGATGATCCGCCCATCAGCGTTCTTGCGGAAAAATCGGGGGCAAGTGCACAGGACATTTCCCTTGCACTGTGTGCCTGCAGTCCGGTTGTTTCCCTCACCGCACCGGATGACAGCGAGGGACAGATCGACATTGCTGTGGATGCACCCGATGAGCATATTGGTGACCGCCTTGCCCTGCGTCAGATGATGGCAACCCTTGAGCCTGCCGATCGGATGCTGCTGGAATTGCGTTATTACCGCAATCTCACGCAGGTGCAGACTGCAAATAAACTCGGCATGACACAGGTTCAGGTGTCACGCCGTGAAAAGAAACTGCTGCTGTATCTGCGGCAGGAATTATTACGATAATATGCATCGGAACGCCGTCGGCAGCGAATATGTGTTCGCCAGTTCCTCAGGCTCTGCCCAGACAAATCCGGTGCATTCCTCAGCACAATCGACGAACACCCCCTGCATTTCCCATGTAATATGGGTGAAAACATGACGGCGATCCACGGTTTTCAGGAGATTCTGCGGCTTGCAGCCCCATTTCTCACACTGGGAAACAGCGGACTGTGCGTCAAGAAATCCCTCCACATTCGGAAGTTCCCAGAGGGAGGCAAGCAGTCCGCTTGCCCTACGCTTGCGAATGGCGATCTTTCCGTTACACGACAGAACAAACACGGTTTTTTCCTCCAGACGCCGTGTTGTTTTCTTCTCCCGAATCGGCAGCTGTGCGGTGCTTTTCATTTTTCTCGCCATGCACAGTGCCGTGAGGGGGCAATCCTCACAATGCGGTGCACCGTTTGGAATACAGACGGTTGCACCGATTTCCATAAGTGCCTGCGTCAGCATACCACAGTCCGCAAGCGGATATACCTTTGCAAGCTGTGCCGTCACATCCGCTTTGTACTGCGGCGACAGGATATTGCGGTAATCCTCCTGCAGTCTTGCCATCACACGCAGGACGTTGCCGTCCACTGCAGGCGTCGGCATTCCGAAACAGATCGACGAAATCGCACCTGCGGTATAATCACCGATACCGGAAAGCTTTCGGATCTCCGCAAAGCTCTGCGGAAATTCACCGCCGTGCTCCAGCATGATCTGCCTTGCGGCTTTCTGCATATTCCGCACACGATTATAGTAACCCAGTCCCTCCCAAAGCTTAAGAAGCTGTTCTTCGGGACATTGTGCCAGTGCAGAAACATCTGGCAGGGCTTCCAGAAAACGCTTGTAATAGCCCTTTACCGCTTCCACACGGGTCTGCTGCAGCATGATTTCAGACACCCACACATGGTAGGGATCCCTGTCCTTCCTCCATGGCAGGTCACGCTTGTGGGATGGATACCAGTCAAGCAGAGGATGCAGCATTTTTTGCGGAATTTCGGATTTTTCCGCTGCAATCATACGCATTCTCTCCACAAGCTTTTCATAGATGGGCAGCATCTGCGGTTCCGTGACATATTTTGCCATATCCTCCGTTTTCAGCCACATGACATTGCGGTTTTCGTCGGGTTTCTCTTTGAATTTCTGGTTTTTCGGGACGATCAGACCATAGGTCACGTTATAATGCAAATGCGGTGCCACAGGCTTTCCGTGCTTTTCATGGGGAGGCACGGGAAGAATGTCAATGGACAGGATCTGCCTGCTCAGCAGATGCACCTGTACTGCGGAGGTTTCCTCCACAGCCTCACGGACGGCAACACCCGACAGATCCGCATCCCCGTCCGCATGACCTCCCGTCCAGCCGACAGAGCCGTAAATGAGATGGTATGCCATGAGTGTTTCCCGCAGATCGGGCGACAGAATGAATCCGGAACAGGTGATATGTCCCGCCTCGCAGTCACGGCGGAGCATGGCTTCGCCATGCTTTTCCAATCGTGCAAGCAGCGTTTGCTTTGCAGCGGCTTCTTCACGATTATATGGCATAAAACGGCTGATCTCCGTATACAATTGTTCCTGCATCGCATTCCCCTCACATTCAAAATTACCCATCCTTGCAGAGAGGATGGGTTAGCTTGTAGAAAAAGTCTTTTTTCTTAGAGATAGGCATCCTGTAATTGCCCCCACCCCAACCCCTCCCC
>JAZNUR010000036.1:0-3309 GCA_045592405.1 Oscillospiraceae bacterium | reverse complement strand
GCAGAATCTTTCATTCTTGCATAACGCTCTTTAGAAAGACCATACTGTTTCAGATACATTTCATCGCTCATGCCTGCCAGTGCCGCACCGCGCTCCTTCTGTATTCTGAGCATCATGACAACATCTGCTTCAGGAATTGCTTCATCGAAGTCAACCGCTTCAAAGCCTTCTCTCTCCCACTCTTTCGGTCCGGCAAAGCGTACCTTTGATCCGAGTTTTTCCAGTGCTTCCTTATTGGAAGATGCTACACGGCTGTGAAGGATATCGCCGCAAATGACGACATTCAAACCTTTCAGCGTTCCGAATTCACGGTACATTGTCAGCAGATCGAGCAGACACTGTGTCGGATGATCGCCTGCGCCGTCTCCGGCATTGAGGATGGGAATGTTCACATTCTCAAGCTGCTTATAATATGCATCCTGAGGATGACGGATGACTACCGCGTCATATCCGATGGCTTCCAGTGTTTTTACTGTGTCATACAGACTTTCACCTTTTGTGATAGAACTGCCTGATACAGCAATATCAGCTGCTTTGCAGCCAAGCTGAAGTTCAGCACTTTCAAATGAGTAATGTGTTCTTGTCGATGCTTCAAAAAAGAGATTGGCAACAAGGGCCTTTGAACAGGGCAGCTGCCAATCTCTATATGAATCATGGAACAATAAAGCATCGTTGAGGATCTGTTCAATATCCGTTACGCCAAGATCACGCATGGACAGCAATGAGTTTCTGTTCATAAGTCCTCCGTTCTTTTACCTGTTGTGATTATACAGGACTGTACGGATATTGCAAGGTTATTCAAAATGAAAGTTTTTTCACGGAATCAGTCAGTTCTGCGATGAAGAATGCGGATGTGCTTTATCAACCACTTTGCGCAGACGGTCTTCCGTTACGTGTGTATAGATCTGGGTCGTCGATAATGTTTCGTGTCCGAGCAGTTCCTGAACGATCCTCAGGTCTGCTCCGTTGTCCAGCAGATGTGTCGCAAAACTGTGACGGATCATATGCGGATGTACATGTATAGGAAGTCCGGCTTTTTCACCGGTACTCTCGCACAGCATTTGAATCATGCGTACGGAAACTGGTTTCCCCTTCTGGTTGACAAACAGGAAGTCATGATCCTCCTTCATATACAGCGGCCGCACTTCTCTGATATAAGCGGCAAGCAGCTGTCCGGCTCTCGGATAAAAAGGCACCATCCGTTCCTTGCTTTCCTTACCAATCACGCTCAGATAATGTTCTCCGAGATTGACACGGGAAAGTTTCAGTCCGGCACATTCACTGACACGCAGACCGCAGGCGTACATCGTTTCAAGGATGCATCGGTCACGTACTTCAGAAGGCTTGCTGAGATCAAAACTGTTCAGCATCGTCTCCATCTGATCAAATGTAAGAAACTCCGGAAGTTTTCTTCTTGTTGAAGTACCTCGCAGGCCCTGCAGGGGATTATTGATAATTCCGTGATACTGATACAGATATTTATAAAATGAACGCAGCGATGACAGATGCCTGGAAAAACTGGCATTGGACAGGCTGTTGCCTGTAATGTCTCCGCTCCTGAGTTTTGTGATGTATGTACTTATCTCAGTCTTCGTGACATCCGCGGGTGATTCAATGCCTTCTGCCTGCAGAAAATCAAGGAATCCCCTGATATCCCTGCGGTATGCATCCTGAGTATCTTCGCTTCCGGTATGGGCTAATGCAATGTGGTGCAGAAAGCCTTCCAGCATTTCATCATAATCTGCCATCCTGAATCATCTCCGTGATCAAAGGCAGCGACTGCTTCGCGTACGCTTCCTTGCGTTCTTTTTTCTTTACTTCATGGTTCAGATGGAATATGCCGAAGTTTGCATTCATCGGCTGAAAATTATCTGCTGAAGCATGTGTTATGTAATGCGACATTGCACCGATCATTGTTTCGGGACCCGGTTCAACCAGCGGTTCACCTTTCAGCAGGTGTGCCATATTGATCCCTGCCAGCATTCCTGATGCGGCAGATTCAATATATCCTTCGACGCCTGTGATCTGCCCGGCAAAAAACAGATCATCCCTTACTTTGGTCTGATATGTTGCTTTCAGGCAGTTCGGCGAATTGATATATGTGTTTCTGTGCATCACTCCATAGCGCACAAACTCCGCATTTTCAAGGCCCGGAATCATGGAGAAAACACGCTTTTGCTCTCCGAACTTAAGGTGCGTCTGAAATCCCACAAGATTGTAAAGCGTTCCCTCTGCGTTGTCCTTTCGAAGCTGAACAACCGCATACGGAGTCTCTCCCGTTTTCGGGTCTCTCAAACCTACAGGCTTCAGCGGCCCGAAGCGAAGCGTTTCATATCCGCGTCTTCCCATAACCTCTACGGGCATACAGCCTTCAAACACAGTGCTGTCCTCAAAGCCGTGAATCTCTGCCTCCTCGGCAGAAACCAATGCATCAAGAAAAGTTTTATACTCACTCTCGCCCATTGGGCAATTTATATAATCCGCACTGCCCTTATCATAGCGTGATTTAAAGTATGCCTTTGACATATCAACGCTTTCAAAAGTCACTATCGGTGCAGCAGCATCGAAAAAGTTTAAATACGAAACTCCAGCAAGCCGTTCTTTTATCGACTCTGACAGCGAATCGGTTGTGAGCGGCCCCGTTGCAACTATAAGCGGTCGAACATCGGGGAGTTTTCTGATTTCACCCTCAACTACGGTTATGTTAGGGTGGCTTCTGATTTTATCCGTTATATACTCCGAAAACCTTTCACGGTCAACCGCAAGTGCACCGCCGGCTTCAACACGGTTTTTATCAGCCGCATCCATTATCAGCGAGCCGATATGTCTCATTTCCTCTTTAAGCAGGCCGACAGCGTTTTCAACAGATGCCGCACGAAGAGAGTTTGAACAAACAAGCTCTGAAAAATTATTTGATTTATGAGCAGGTGTCTTCTTTTCAGGCTTCATCTCATAAAGAGTGACCTCAACGCCTCTTTTTGCCGCCTGCCAGGCTGCCTCACAGCCTGCAAGTCCTGCTCCGAGAACTGTTATTTTCATATTTCAGCCTTTCCAAGTCATTATTATAGAACTGCAAAAAGCTTTGAAAAATGGGTAACAAGCTGCTTATTGCCCTTTTTTCAAAGTTTTTCGTTGACGTAGGGGACTTTATTAAAAGTCCCCTACGCTGATACTTTATTCTTCTGCTTCGGTCTTAGGTGCTTCCTTCTTGAAGCCGCAGCCGTCCTTTTTGCAAACGAGCTGATTCTTGCCCTTCTTCACAAAGAGCATACCGCCGCAATCGGGGCAGTTTTCGTTTGTGGGCATATC
>JAZNUR010000035.1:0-6742 GCA_045592405.1 Oscillospiraceae bacterium | reverse complement strand
CGGGGACTCTGTCCCCGAACCCCTGAGGTTTATCCGCTTGGAGATATCCGGTAGATTAGAAAAAACAGCGACATCTCTGCCGCTGTCTCTACCGTTTTATCTCACAGCCTGCGTTGGGTCGCTCCTCAGCGTTGCCCTGTTTGGCTGCGATTTTAGTGTTGTTTTATTTTTTGGTGTTATACGCATTTACACAGTTTATTTTTCGGAACCTGAAGCGCAGCAAAAAGTAAAATAGGTGTCAGTATTGCGTTGAGGAGGTATATAAATGACCCCCTTTCGTTAGTTTTCAATTCTGGTATATCTTTATTATACCACATTGTCTAACAAAAGGGGGAGCATTTCATTTTCGTTAGTATTTTTACTTTAAATCAGGATCTTTTCCCGATTTTTCACTTTCACGTCGTTTCTCGATGGCGGTCAGTGAATCTGATGGAGTTAGACTTATTCCGCAATGAGGACATCGCGTTGTTCCGATAGATTCCATCATATCATAGTCGCTAGTGGCATAAGATTGAATTATATACAAACCTGATCCGCAATGAGGACATCTTCTTAAAAACAAAAAAATTAACAATGAAACAAATAAATCAATACCAAGAGCAAACCAAAAATTCATATAAATAGCTTCACCTATAACAAAAACAATACCAATTGAAACCACAAATAACGCAGCAATAAATATATATACTATTTTCTGTATGCTCTGTTTTTCTTGTTCCTATTAAGATTTATCTCAAGACTTTCTGCCTGTCTTTCTTCAAGAGACTTTTCCTGTTCGTAGTCATACATTTTCAGATACTCCTTTTGAATTATATTGCATAATCAAATATGACTTATTATAGCATATATTCAGTATATTGTCAATATATTCTTCAAGCATTCTGTTCGAAATGTGCAAGAAGGAATTCGTCAATACAACTTATGTTTTCTTGCAATCATACTTGAACCACAGTCAGTGCATTTGATAACGATAGTACATATTTACTTGACATTTTTAACATTAACTGATATAATAAAATAAAATTAGAACCGGTAAATTCATTTTATGCAAAATGATAGAATAATTATCGAGGTGAAAAAAATGAGCAGAAGTTACGCTATGCAGGATATCTTAAATACTATTGGTTCGGCTGATAGTGCTAAAATTCTTCGCGAATATCCGGATTTTTTGATTACACATTGGTTTAAACCTCCCCGTGATGATTATGAAGTAGTAGCAGTTATTGAGTCTCCTGATGGAGAACGAAGAAATAAAATAATGACTTTATCGGAATTAGCAATGACTACCTGTGTACGTAAACCAGAAAAATTACAAAATTTGATTGATGTGTTGAGAAAAAACAGCTTTAAACTTGTACCAAGTTCAGAATGGCGAAATAAATTTCTTAATAAAAGAAATATAACTATATTGGCGGAGGGTGCAGAATATATTGCTTATAAAAAACATGATGACGGAATTGACAAGTATTATATTGAAGCACCCGCGTATGCAAAAAACGCTATGGAAGATAGCTATCCTTGGTCAGTAAAAATTACCAAAGAACAAGCGATGCTGTTTATGAACAATTATCAGCTTGCAAGTGCATATTATCAAAAGGTGAGATACAACAAATAAACAATGTATATCAGTACTTCAAAAAAATTATTACTCCGGCAACAAAATATCGATAAAGAACAGTATATCAAATCTCATCATAATCATCAAGTTTCGGGTGGTCAAAATAAGACTTGACATGATCAGAATCAGAGGAAATGTCCCGATTGACAACACCCGTGCGGAGAATGCGATCCGACCGTTTGCGGTAGGGCGAAAGAGCGGGCTGTTCCACAACAGGTTCACCGTGAATATCCGGTGAACCTGTTCTTTTGTAATTGGACGTGGGTGATTTGACGGGTATGTTCTTCGTTAAAAAACTGACTCCCCTTGAAAAGAGGAGTCAGCATAGGATATCTTATTTCTGATTGAGCAACAGATGGCGAAGGAGCCCCAAGTCAAATACATTGATCTTGCCGTTCTCATGGAGATCTCCCGCCTTCCAATCGGTCAGTTTTGCATTCGGAATATTGAGCAGCCACTTCTGCATCATAATCACATCAAGCGTTGAAAGCTTGCCATCGGCATTTACGTCACCTCTTATGGACTGACTGCCGATGTAGTTGATTTTCCACCAGTTGAGGTTGTACAGGTAGCCGCCGCCACCCTTGAACACGAGGTAAACATCCTGCTTGCCCGTGGTCATTTCAATGTCGCAGTTCTGGGTTTCCCAGTTCTGCCAGCCACCCGTTGCATCCACATTCAGCGTACCAATGAGCTTACCATCGGCAGAGCCAAGTCTGACTTCAAGCGTGCTGCCGCTGTTGTTTGCACCGACACGGAAACCGAGGGAATTTGCACCATCCTTGAAATCTACATTCTTAAAGCAGATGTAGTCGCCGTTTTCGATGTAGGCAACGTCCAGACCGCCTTCATTACAATCCTCAGTATTGATACCCGACTGATTCGTGTAATCCTCCGCTTCAATGATACCATCTACGGGAGCGATGGTTCCTGTAACGGTTACCTTGCATCGTGCCTCAAACTGTTTGTCGCTGTCTTCCACAGCCTTTGCGATAATCTCCGCTTTACCACTGGACACTGCGGTGACAACGCCGTTTTCGTCAACCGTTGCAACAAGAGGATTGGAGGATGTCCAGATCACGACCTTGTCGCTGGCATTGTCGGGACTGACTTTTGCGTTGATCGTTGTCGTATCTCCGGCATCCATCGTGATATCACTCTGATCTAAAGTAAGACCGTTTACAGCAACAAAATCACCTGCCCGCTTCCAGATTACCTGAATTCTTTGGTTCTGGTCAGGCATGATAAACGTGGAAACAGAGCCGTTCTGTGTTACAGGTGTCAGATCGGTATGTTCAATACCAACCTGCCAGCGTTCAAAGACGTATCCGGGTCTGGTCTTGGCATCAATGGTCACGAGTTCACCGGGCTTATGATAGGAAGCAACGATTCTACCCATGGAATCACCGACCTGGCTGAGTACTAAGATGCGTTCTTCCTGCCTCTGGATTCGTACAAGATGCATATTTCTTCCGCCGACTGCTTCGAGATTTGTTGCACCTGCGGGGTTGATACGGAATACCAACAATTGGTCGAGGTCGTAGCCCTCCAGAATCTTCACACGAACAGTCTTGCTTGTTTCACCTACGTTAAAGGTAACGGAAGGATCATCCATAAAACTGTAATCCTTGTCGGGGCGTGCGTCGCCTGCAACAGGGGTTACTTCAAACTGCATGGTTTGGGTTGCAGGTTTGGTCAGATTCAGTTGAAGGTCAATGACGTCACCGGGCTTTACAGAAGAATTGAGTTTACTGAAGCTTACATTGACGCTCTCCGTCAGCTTCAGATTCTTGTTGTAGCCGACATCTGTTTTCGGATATACCGCATAGGCACCTCTGTCTACGCCGCCGTCACCTGTGCCGATGGCAGGGCTGCCGGGCTTCAGACGGAAATCATATTCCGCAACATTCTCAAACATCGGATCTTCCGCACTCTCAGTTTCGGAACCGATCTGTGCATTGAAGGCATCCACCGTAATAGCTGGCTGTGACGGATCCATGTAACGAACATAGTTCGTTTTTCTCTCCGAATGCCACAAATTGTTTCTGAAGATGTGGAAGCCGCCGCCCTTTGTATAAACACCATGCCACGGATGGAAACCGTTTACGGTAGTTTCCTTGACAAGAAGACCGTAGGTATCATTCTTGTTGTACATACTTTTATCATCTTCGTAAGCGATATTATTTCTGACTTCATTGTTATAGGATCTGTCCAGACAAATACCGTTTTTCAGATTGTAGGTAACATTGTTGACCCATCTTGCATCCCATGTGGAACCCGTATCCCAGAATGCCGAGAACAGACCCGATTCAATACGCTGTGCACGGAAATCCGTGAAATGCTCGGGATCATCAGGCATACGTCCGTTCTGATCGACGGGCTTATTATAAACGATATTTTCATATGCCCAGTTTCTTGTACATTCCGATTCGTTGAACAGGAAGTACGCTGTATTATGGGCAACATTTCTGACTGCGGTAAAATCTCTGACACTGATGTCCAGCCAGATCGTTCCGCCGTTGACAGAACCGCCCGAATAGTTGAAGGCAAAAGCATTATCTTTGTTACCGTCAAATCGTCCGCCAAGCGTGGATGACTCGGAACCTGCGTAATCTCCGTTTTTGCCGATTGCACCGATAAAAGTGTTCTCGCAAATGATATTGTCCTGAGAGCTTCCCTCGTAGCACGTTGTTTCACCATAGACATTCTGGAAGTGATTGTTACGGACAACATTGAGCTTGCCAGCTACGGGCAGTGTTACGTCACCACGCAGACAACCGTTTGCCGTCCAGTGCCAGATGGAATTATACACGCAGCCCAGATTCTCAAAGCGGTTGTTGATGACAACATTTCCCGTACCCTTGATGTTGATTGTATTACGAGCGTACTTGTAGTCCTTGAACACAAAGCCTTCGATCCAGATGTAGTCCCTATGGAACAGGCTGAATACATCAGTCAGCTGGTTTTTACGACCTGCAATAGAATACTCAATTGCTGCATTGTCGTAATGCTTTACCTGTTCCTCCGTCCAACCCGTATCACGAAGCCAGTCAGCCTTGACCTGCGGCGTGATGGTGGAGCCGTCAAACTTGTCATTGTGCTTGATAATGACCTTACCCATATCCGCATCGGTTTCCGGTCTGAACACGATCATTGCCTCCGGCGTACCTGATTCTTTGGGAATAATATTCTCCTCAATATAGGTACCTGCACCGACAAGTACGGTTGTACCTGCGGTTGCCATGGATGCCGCTTTGGCAATGGAACGATAGGGGTTGTTCTTGGAGCCGTCACCGTTGAAATCATTACCCGTTTGAGCAACGTAGATGAATCTCTCGTTCACGGATGCGGCAGCAACGGCGTACCCCTGCTTTTTCGGCAATTGTGGGAAATACGCAAGACCTGATCCCGTACCGACTGTAGAGGCAAGGGCGATAATCAGCAGCCTTTTGAGCAGCTTGCTTTTTTGTTTCATGTTTTCACCAAATCCTTTCTGTAACCAAGTATTTCTTCGCTCTGTTAACGCAATATAGTAACTTTATTATATCATTTCATTTTGTAAAAAGAAACCGATTTTGTTAACATTTAGTGGATTATTTTAACATTGTATCGTGAGAAAAAAATCAGGAACACGACGTGTCCCACAGTGCCTTAGCCAAGTGGATCAAGCAATATTCCGTGGTGTAAGTCGATGACGACACTCTCATACCGATCTTGCGTTTGCAACGCTGGAGGACGCTTTGCTCAGTTACATTCATGGTTTCTGCAATTCTATGCGTCCGCACTATCGTAATAATGGGCTGCCACCCAATGCCGCTGAAAAACTTGCGGAACTCGTTTGCCGAAATACTGAGAAATGAAAAATACACCGGTGTATATATCTTCAACAGGGCTGAATCCAAAGGATACGATCACAAACGAAACAATCACAGAAGCAAACCTGCGGAAGAAATCATACGGATAGAAGGCGGTATTCCGGCAATTATCAGTAAGGAAACTTGGTTAGCCGCACAGGAATACAGAATGAAGCATACTTCAAGAAATCTCAATACTAAAACCATGTATCTGCTCAGCGGTGTAATAAAATGCGGATGCTGTAACAAGATCATGTACGGCTGTATTCGAATCAGAAGAAATAAGCCTTCCTTTTACACATACACCTGCAAAACCCAAAAATCCGAATGCACTAACCTCAAGGAAATTGACAGGGACAGTCTTGAATGCTATGTCGTTGAACTGGTGATTCAAAAATGTCTCCGACAGAATAGCACTGAACTTGATAAACTAATGATGCTGGAAAAAGACAGTACTGAATTGAGGAAGAGACTCCAACAATATATCAGAGAAGTTATCGTGTACAAAGACTATGTGATGATTTTTCTGTATGTAGATGGTAAAGTAAAATCATATCGACATAAACGAGTAGAATTTAAGACTCTATCCCAGCGGTGGTTATAAGCAGATTTATTCAGCTTAAATTCTTGAAATTCTCAAACAGTACTATTAATGAACAAATTACTCCTTACAGTTTATTCTGTAAGGAGTTTTCTGTAATTTTATGAGCTTTAGCGACAGAATGCTTTGCAGAATGCTGCAAAAGGCAGTTGCCAAACAAAATCCTGCTGAATAGGAACCTTGACAGAAAGCGTTGATCTGTGCTGTGGGACAGAAATGTGACTGGACAGACAAATCATATCTTGAACTACTGCTCAAATATATAGAAGGATAAAGAGCTCGTCAGGGCAACGTCCCCCTCTTCGTCAAAACCTGCCTACGCAAAAAGCACGCAGGTACGAGGTGTCGCATCGAGCAAAGCTTAAAAATACGCAAAATCAAAAGGTGGTGCATCACCGAATCTAGATGTGACGCATATTTTTGATGAATTCTATACAACCGACATTTCGAGAACGAAGGGGAATACGGGGCTGGGGCTGGCCATTGCCAAACAATTTACGGAGATGTTGGGAGGAAAAAGCCCGGGGGGGGCGGGGGTTTCGACATTTAAAGTCATGGATATTTTGGGAAGTGATATGGCTGATTTTTAAAGATGTTCTCTGAATAAATCACAACCTAAAGCTAAACCATAGACATATACAAAAATCCGACAAGGGCTATTCAAACCTT
>JAZNUR010000034.1:0-3583 GCA_045592405.1 Oscillospiraceae bacterium | reverse complement strand
CCCCAACCCCTCCCCGAGGGGAGGGGCTATATTTCGGGGACTTCGTCCCCAAACCCCTCTGCGGGGCTTTCGCCCCCTCCCCCCTTTTGAGGTTTTTCGACAGACTGTTGAAACCTTCCCCCGTCATAGACAGGGGAAGGTTTCATTTGTCATAGTTTCTCTAAAATTTCCTTGAGATCTTCGCCCGTCACCGTGCAGATCCGCTGCATTTCCTGCCATTCCTCGGGCAGTGTTGCCGCATCGTGCACGCCGGCTGTCAGGAATCCCGCTGCCGCCGCCGTCTGCACACAGTGCAGGGCATCCTCCACCACCAGTGTTTCCTCGGGTGATGTGCCAAACTGTTCTGCCGACTGCAGATAGATCTCAGGGGTGGATTTTCCGCCCTTGACATCCTCGCCCGTCAGCACAAACCGCATACGTCCGAGCAGCCCCAGACGTTTCAGTGCCGCCCATGCGGAATTCCGATACGTCGCCGTTGCAACACCGTAGGGAAGCCCCCGTGCATCCAGTGCATCCAGAAATTCCTTCACATGGGGTTTCAGCGGAATGGTTTCCCTGTAGGCAGTCTCCGCCATTTCCTCAATGCGGCGAATGACCTGTTCGGGAGTATGAGGCATGGAGAATTCACGAATGAAATACTCCGCCCATTCCATAATGCTCATCTTGCCGACGATCTCGGAAATATTATCCGGCGGTACAATGCCGTTTTCTCTGAGAAACGCCAGATCAATTTCATGCCAGAGCGGCATGGAATCCAGAAGCGTACCGTCCAGATCGAGAATCACCGCACGGATTTTTTCCGAAAAAGCACTCATTTGCTCACCTCAGGAACGATCTTCATGCGGAAATCCTGTTCCGCTGAGAACATACGCTCCACGGAAAGTCCGTAAACATCCGACGCTCTCTCCTCCAGACGCACAAACTTGTTTGCAAGGCGTCCTTCCTCACTGAGCTTTGCAAGGGATGTGCCGATCGGAATGCGGCTTTTCTTCTTCGCATAGCCCATCAGCTCCTTGCCCCTCTCGTTGAATGCGATCACCCTTGCATAGGGCGGATAGTACCGCAGATCATCCCTGCGGATACCGATGACTGCCGCCATCATGATGCGGCGGATGCGTGACATGGTGTAGCACTTTGCCTTGACGCCTGCGAGCAGCTCCTCCCAGCTGTTGGCACGTCTTGCCGCATAAATACGGTTCTGGAGGGATTCACTCACATCGGGCAGCTCCAGCAGCTCCTCCGGCTGCATGGTACGGATGCTGTGCAGGATCATACGCTCCAGACGGCGGACATCCGCAAGTCTTCCCTCGCCCGAACGCTGGGCAATCAGTTTCTTTGTTTCTTCGGGCACATAGTCCAGATATGCCATATCGCCGTCCATAATGGATTTGCGGACAAAGCTTGCACTTGCATACATATCACTCGGTTCCATGCTGTCATGGATGACGCACTGACGCTCGATCGTGAACGGCTTGAAGTTCGCCCCCACCTTATGCATGGCTTTCATATACTCAATTGCCAGCATATTGTTCGGGTCATGCATCATGCCTGCAACCTTGTTGCCGTAACGCTGGCGAACAACCTCCCACAGTGCCGCAGGATAGGATTCCCCCTGACGCATACGATCACGGATACGGTCAAGATACTGCTGGGTAGTGGAAAGCGAAGCCTCCGTGAGCAGCTCCAGACATTCCAGATCACGGCAGGAGCTTCCGAAGCTCAGTTCATCCACAATGCCGATGTTATTCAGTATTGAAACTGCACCCGTTGCGTACAGCTCCGCTGTCGCATTGGAAAATGCAACGGGCAGCTCGATCACCAGATCCACACCGTAACGCACGGCAAGCTTTGCACGGTCAAACTTGTCAAGCAAAGCTACATCACCACGCTGCACGAAGTTTCCGCTCAAAACACCGATAATGTGCGTTGCTCCGTTTTCTCGGGTTTTCTGAATGTGATGCACATGGCCATTGTGCAGGGGATTGTACTCACAGATGATGGCACTTACTTTCATGATGGTTTCTCCTTTTCCTTTGATGAGTTTCTTTTTGCTCCGCTGACAGAAATCGGATTTCGGCGGCAGCGACAGAATTTTTTATGAAATTTCAAAAAAAGACTTGCTTTTTTTCGAAAAAAGTATATAATAGTTAATGGTAATGCCTTTTTTGGCTATCAAATCAATTATTTTTTATCGAAAGGACGATTACATATGCTGATTCTTGTTGTAAACGCAGGCAGCTCCTCCCTGAAGTACCAGCTTCTGGACATGAAGGATGAGAGCGTACTGGCAAAGGGCAACTGTGACCGTATCGGAATTGACGGTCATATCGCACACAAGACCGCAGACGGCAGAAGCTATGCTGCTGACTGCAATTTCCCGACACATACCGAGGCTTTCATGGAACTGGTCAAGGTTCTGACAACCGGCGATGCCGCTGTCATCAAGAGCATGGACGAGATCTCCGCAGTTGGTCATCGTATTGTACAGGGTGCGGAAATCTTCTCCGAAACCACACTGGTAACGGATGAGATCATTGATCAGATCGACGCTCTGCGTGAACTGGCTCCCGTACACAACCACGCTCATGCACTGGCTCTGCGTGCCTGCAAGCAGGTTCTGCCGGAGAGTGTTCCGCAGGCTGCTGTATTTGACACTGCATTCCACCAGACCATGCCCGAAAAGGCTTATATGTACGGTTTCCCGTATGCTGACTATGAGGAATACCATGTTCGTAAGTACGGCTTCCACGGCACATCCCATCGTTTTGTTTCCGCAGCACTGGCTGAGGCAATGGGAAAGGATGTCAAGGAACTGAAGATCGTATCCTGCCATCTGGGCAACGGTTCTTCCATCACTGCTGTTGACGGCGGTAAGTCCGTTGACACCACCATGGGCTTCACACCTCTCGACGGTATCCTGATGGGCACAAGAACAGGTGCGGTTGACCCGTCCGCAGTCACTTTCCTGATGGAAAAGCATGGCTTTACACCTGCTGAAATGTCCGACTACATGAACAAGAAGTCCGGTTTCCTCGGTGTATCCGGTGTTGGTTCCGATAACCGTGACGTTACCGCTGCTGCTGAGCATGGTGACAAGAGAGCACAGCTTTCAAAGGACATTCTTGTATATGAGATCAAGAAGTACATTGGTGCATTTGCAGCTGCCATGAACGGTCTGGACGCTGTACTGTTCACAGGCGGTATCGGTGAGAATGCTCCCGACGTTCGTGAGGCAGTTTGCTCCGACATGGATGTTCTGGGCATCAAGATCGACACTGTTGCCAATGCCGGCATTAAGGGCAAGCTTGCAAAGGTTTCCCAGTCCGATTCCAGAGTTCAGGTATGGGTTGTACCGACCAACGAGGAACTGCTCATTGCCCGTGACACACTGGCACTGATCTCCAAGTAAGCACAGAACCTGTGCCCGCAATCGCTTCCTCTGTGCTTCACACAAGCGGAAGCACAGAGCCTGTCATAATTCTATTATAGCATTAAAACCAAAGGATTGCAAGCGGTTTCGCTTAATTCTGACAAATTTCGGCGGAACGGAGCTATTCTCCGTTCAAGTCGGATCGTAGCCATG
>JAZNUR010000033.1:0-1599 GCA_045592405.1 Oscillospiraceae bacterium | reverse complement strand
GCCCCGTTTTATAAAAACGGGGCGTTCATCATGCTATTCTTAGTCGCTTACATAAGGCAGCAGAGCGATATGTCTTGCTCTCTTGATGGCAACTGTCAGCTCACGCTGATGGAATGCACAAGTACCTGTCACTCTTCTGGGCAGGATCCTGCATCTTTCCGTCATGCACTTCTTGAGCTTGTTAATGTCCTTGTAGTCAATCTTCTCTACACGGTCAACGCAGAACATACAAACCTTCTTGCGAGGACGCTTGGAAGGACGGGAATTTCTTTCACGTTCCATACAAAAAATCTCCTTTACTATAGATTAAAACGGTACTTCGCCGTCACTCAGAACTTCTTCAAAATCGTCCAGATTGCCCAGCTCGATCGGCTGCGGTGCACGGTTCATCGCTGCCTGCGGCGGCGGTGCCTGCGGTGCGGGAGCCTGCTGGTAGGGCTGGCTGTACTGCGGCTGCTGATTGTACTGCTGACCGCCGTACTGATTCGGGGATGCATAACCGGTGTTTCCGCCGTCCTGACGCTTGTCTCCGCAGAAGGAAACGTTATCCGCAATAATAGAATTTCTATAATGCTTCACGCCGTTCTGGTCGGTGTAGTTGTCATTCTGGAGTCTGCCTTCCACATGGATCACACGACCCTTGGAAAAGTAACGGCTGACAAATTCTGCCTGCTGACGCCAGAAAGTGATGTCGAAGAAATCAGCTTTTCTCTCCTCACCCTGCTTTACAAAGCTGCGGTCCACTGCAATTGTGATACGGCACATGGAAACGCCGCTCGGTGTCTGACGCAGTTCGGGATCCGCTGTCAATCTGCCCATCAAAATGACTCTGTTATACATAACTCTACCTCCCCATCCGGAAATTTATCTGAAAATTCGATTTGCATTCCGATTACTTAGTGGTAACCAGGAAACGCAGAACGCCGTCGGTAATGTTCATAACACGACCGAGCTCTGCCGGGAAATCGGGCTTGGATGTGAATGTGTAGATCACATAGTATCCATCTGCCTCGTAGTTGATCGGATAAGCCAGCTTACGCTTGCCCCACTCGGTCACTTCCTCGGTCAGTGTGCCGTTCTTCTCGATGAGATTCTTGAACTTTTCGGTGAGTGCACTTACGCCTTCCTCGCCGTTCTTGAGGCTGTATACAACCATTGCCTCATAAGTTTCGTTCAGCTTTGCCATTATGCTGCACCTCCTTCTGGATTTCGCCCGCATGACACGGGCAAGGATTGGATTGCGAAAAACTCAAGCAATCCTTAATATTATAGCACACGCAAGCACCCTTGTCAAGAAGTTTTGTTATTTTTGTCAATTATGACAAACAAGCCGTCAAAACAGGGCGATTCTGTACAGATTCCCCATGTCTGCGGCGAAAAGGTCGTATTACGCAGAATCGCCCCTCCCTGCCTGCGGCAGAAAGGGGCAAAAATGAGAAAAGAAGAATCATTCGGCTTGTAGAAAAAGTCCTTTTTCTTAGAGATTGACATCCTGTCATTGCCCCCACCCCAACCCCTCCCCAAGGGGAGGGGCTATCGTTCGGGGAATTCGTCCCCGAACCCCTCTGCGGGGCTTTCGCCCCTCTCCCCATTTTGAGG
>JAZNUR010000032.1:0-2113 GCA_045592405.1 Oscillospiraceae bacterium | reverse complement strand
GTATTCCAAAGACCGCTTGGCCTCCGACTTACTCTTGAGGTGATGAACATGGCCAAACAGGGTATGAGCCGTCCGGAATGGACGCACGCGCAGCCGAAGAATACAGCAGTGGCAGTCCCCGAAATTCAGGGGAAGTCAAAGCACGGAAAGGCGCACGTCAACCCGATTATTGCGGGAACAAAACCACCTGCACAGAAGGTTTACCACACAAAGCCTTTCTCGCAGGAAAAGCCGATTTCCGATGCTTATGCGGTCATTGACAACGACCTTGCGAGGGATAATGTGGAGAACGACCTGACTGCAGCGGATTTGCAGGATTTATAAGAATACACGCCGTCTGAATCGCATCGGGCGGCGTTTTCTACAGGAGGAATTATGGAATCAATCTGGCAAAAGAACGTACAGATGCCGACGTTTCCGAAGCTGAACGGCGACATTTCAACTGACGTTCTGATCATCGGCGGCGGCATTACGGGTATTTTGACCGCTTATTTTCTGAAACAGAACGGCGTGGATTGTATGCTCGTGGAAAAACATCGCATCTGCTCCGGCACAACGGGACATACTACGGCGAAGATCACTTATCAGCATGGGCTGATCTATCACAAAATTTTCAAAAGCGAAGGTTTGGAAACAGCACAGAAATACCTTGCAGCAAACCAACTTGCATTCTCAAAATATGCGGAGCTTTGCGAAAAAATCAACTGCGACTACGAGCGAAAGGATAATTATATCTATTCTCTTGGCGACAGGGGATTGCTGGAACAGGAGATGGATGCACTTGCAAAAATCGGCTGTCCTGCAAGGTTTTGTGAGAAACTGCCATTGCCGTTCCAGACGGCAGGTGCGGTGATGTTCCCCGATCAGGCGCAGTTCCATCCGCTGAAATTCCTCGCCGCCATTGCTCAGGGACTTCCGATTTATGAGAACACCTTTGTGCAGGAAATACGTGGAAAAATGGCGGTGACGAATTGCGGAAATATTACGGCAAAAACAGTCATCGTAGCAACTCATTTTCCATTTATCAATAAGCACGGAAGTTATTTTCTCAAGCTTTATCAGCACCGCTCCTATGTGCTTGCTCTTGAAAACGCACAGGATGTGGGCGGTATGTATGTGGATGAAAATAAGACAGGTCTGTCATTCCGAAATTTCGGGAAGTATCTCCTTCTCGGCGGCGGCGGTCATCGTACTGGTAAAAAAGGTGGTAACTGGTCGGAACTGCGGCATTTTGCACAGCAGCATTATCCCCACGCAAAGGAGCATTGCCACTGGGCGGCGCAGGACTGCATGAGTCTGGATGAAATGCCGTATATCGGGCAGTATTCCGGCAGGACGGCTCATCTTTTTACGGCAACCGGCTTCAACAAATGGGGCATGACGGGTGCAATGTTCTCGGCGATGCTGCTTTCGGATATGGTGCAGGGAAAGCGGAACGAGTATGCGGATATTTTCAGTCCCTCAAGGAGTATTTTAAAGCCACAGCTTTTTATAAATGGCTTTGAGTCTGTGACAAATCTACTGTCCTTTACGGGCAGACGCTGTCCGCATCTGGGGTGTGCGCTGCACTGGAATGCGGCGGAGCATTCGTGAGATTGTGCCTGTCATGGTTCACGGTTTGCTGAAAACGGCAGGGTTCTGAATAATCCTGCAAACGGAGACATCCGGTAGCTGACGGATAAAACCAGCATTGCGGCAGATACTACTTTCAAAAGAATAACGGAGGAAGAAACTATGGAAAAAACAGAAATGCCCGTGGGACTGGGCATGGCACTTGCGATGAATCCGGAAGCGATGGAGAAGTTTTCATCACTGACGGAAACGCAGAAACATGAAGTGATCAACGGCACGCACGCAATTGCATCAAGGAAAGAAATGCAGCAGTATGTGCAGAATATCATTACCGCATATTGATACCATTTGAAGGAGAGCGTATGAGCAACCATCTGAAACATTCCACAAGCCCCTACCTGCTCCAGCACGCAGAAAACCCCGTGAACTGGTATCCGTGGGGTGAGGAGGCTTTTGAAAAAGCGAAAGCTGAGAACAAGCCGATCTTTCTGAGCATCGGCTACAGCACCTGCCACTGGTGCCATGTGATGGCGCACGAGAG
>JAZNUR010000031.1:0-2856 GCA_045592405.1 Oscillospiraceae bacterium | reverse complement strand
GCTGCATAGAATCTATGGTTCTGATACTAATTCTCAATCAAACTACTCCAATAGTTTGATTGAGAGCGTGTGCTGACGCACCCGCCATTTCATGCCGTGAAACGGCATGAAATCCGTCTCATGCATTCCCATACGCCGCCTACGGCGGCTATCAAAATCATGAAAATTTTCATGATTTTGAAATGGGAATAGTATGAAAAAGTGAATCCATTCTGCAAAAAGGAGGAGCAGACTACAATGAAACATCCGATCATTACAATTGAACGTGAATACGGCAGCGGCGGCAGCATTGTCGGCAAGCAGATTGCGGAAATGCTGGGACTGCCGTTCTACAATCATGAAATTCTTGAAATGGCAGCCGAGCGTCTGGGCGTGCCGATCAGCAGGCTGGAGGGAGCGGAAGAATCCTCACCCAAGAGCTTCCTGTATTCTTTGCTGCTCAATTCCAACCCCGAACGCACCATTGAGGATAATCTGCCTGTTTCCGACAAGGTGTACATCATGGAAACGCAGATCATCAAGGAGCTTGCTGCACAGGGTCCCTGTGTGATCGTGGGCAGATGTGCCAATCACATCCTGCGGGACAATCCCCATCGTTTCAGCGTATTTGTATACGCCCCCAAGACATTCCGTATGCAGTATGCACAGGACACCTACAAGGTGCCGGAGCAGGAAATTCAGACGCTGCTGCCCCGTGTGGACAGCCGCCGTGAGAAATTCTACAACATCAACACGGGCGGCAACTGGCACGACAAGGAAAATTACGCACTGTGCCTCAATTCCGCAAAGCTGGGTATCGAGGGCTGTGCAAAGCTCGTTGTGGATGCGGTGAATGCTCTGGCGGATCCCGAATAAGCATTTGTTCTCTCCCCAACGAAAGTCGGGGAGATTCTTTTTTCAAAACATTCACAAAAATTTTATAAGCCTGCTCCAACATTTTTCGGTTTATGTTGTTATAGTAGTGTAGGGTATCTCCAAAAGCATCGTTTTCAGAGGATCACGATAGACAAATCTATCAGAAAGAAGGGGTTATTATGAAAAAAACAAGAAACAGGATTTTTGCAATGGTACTTACCTGTGCATTCTGCACGTCCATGGTATCGGTACCGGCTGCGGCAGAGGAAACAGTCCGCAAGGACTTTGCATACTATCAGGGCTTGTCCGATTATGATGTGTATGCAGAGTACTGTGAATTTTATGGGTATGAGGTGCAGGAGGAGCTGCCATCGGGATTCGCTCAACCGGATTGGGCTTTATATCAGTATCATGCAACGAATGATGGAGATGGCACAGGCTTTTACATGGAGTGTACGGATACGCTTGAGGATCTGTATGATTCTCTGGAAGCAACACCTGAGCTGTTCGGATTTCCGGAGGAATGGGAAACTTCTGCACCCCTTGTCAGCATCGAACCGACTTCGGAGTGGGTACAGTACGATCATACACAGTATGAATTATACGACATTAATTTGAATACGGAAATTTTCACACTAATAGATGAAAGCTACACGAAGTACTATGCTCAAAACGATCGGTTTATTTTTGATATGTACAGGCTACGCCTGACATTGGAACACTCCGATTTTGCAAAGCAATATTCTCACCCCGACGCAGTTGTGCGGCAGTATAAAATTGAAGGTATGCCAGAAAACCCGATTTTCGGTGATGTCAACTCCGATGGTGTGGTAAATACTCTTGATGCTGCAAATATCCTGACCTTTGCGGCATTGTTAGGGACTTATTATACATGTCCCGAGATAGAAGGCGTAGATTCCAGAGTGTCCGATGTGACGGGAAATGGCTGGATTAACGCAATTGACGCTGCTATTATTCTTTACCATGTTGCACACAGAGGGGCAGGCTACGAGGTAACGCTTGAAGAATATGTGAATGAATGGCTCAATACAAAGGGGGAGTCGATATATGGTTAAACATTTCAAAAGAGCAGCTGCACTACTCACACTGGTAGGGTTCTGTACGTCTATGGTATCGGTGACGGCGGCGGGTTCAGCCCGCACCCTCGGCGATGCCGACGCAAATGGCATTGTCAATGCTGTGGACGCATCACGGATTCTGATTAAGGCGGCGGAACTCGGTACAGGTGGGACTGCCGCTTCTGAGGAGCTTTCACTGATGGATGTGAACGAAGATGGACTCATCAACGCCTTGGATGCGTCGGTCATTCTTTCTTATGCGGCTGATACAGGAACGGGCTATGGGGGGTCGCTTGAAGAGTATGTGTCGCAGCGTGCAGAACCGGAATATTATGGGGCACAGTATGTTTCGATGCTGTTCGGTGATATTTACAGAGCGTTTTCTGAAAAGACCTTCCTTATTACTTCACCTGAGGAGCTGGAAGCATTTGTAGACAAAATGAATGAAATTAATGAGTATTTTGACACAAGAACCTCTACGGATGCCGCAGAAGTATGTGGCATACCGCTGACCGATACCGTAGCAAAATATGACGAGGCATGGTTCAAGGAACACGACCTCATTATGGTGATCGCAGAAGAATATGCAACACAGATTCACCATGCTGTGCGTGGTATTACCGAGAATGAGGACGGCAGCTGGACGGTTTCCATCGACCGGCTGATACCGCCGGCTTCCGAGCAGACCCTGCCTTCTTTTGCAATTTTTGTAGAAACCAACAAGGCAGTGGAATTTGCACCTGCTGTGAATGTGGAAATGACAAATGTGTATCTTGAGCCTTAGAACAAATACGCCCTCCCGTTTCCGGGAGGGCACTGTTTGTAGAAAAAGTCCTTTTCCTGAGAGATAGGCATCCTGTCATTGCCCCCACCCCAACCCCTCCCCGAGGGGAGGGGCTATCGTTCGGGGACTTCGTCCCCG
>JAZNUR010000030.1:0-63154 GCA_045592405.1 Oscillospiraceae bacterium | reverse complement strand
TGGTAGTAGTGGTTGCCTTCTTTGATGTTGTGGTGGTAGTGGTGGTTGCCTTCTTGGATGTTGTGGTGGTAGTGGTGGTTGCCTTCTTGGATGTTGTGGTGGTAGTGGTGGTTGCCTTCTTTGATGTTGTGGTGGTAGTAGTGGTTGCCTTCTTTGATGTTGTGGTGGTAGTAGTGGTTGCCTTCTTTGATGTTGTGGTGGTGGTAGTGGTTGCCTTCTTGGAAGTTGTGGTGGTAGTGGTAGTCGACACAGGTGTTGTGGACTGTCCCTCCCCTGTTTCATCGGCAAAAACAATTGAATACTCTTCGTTATTCATATCCTGATCACAGATATCCGCAATCGTGCCTGAACATACGATCGAATACTCCTCGTTTTCAATTGGCAGCAGACATGAGAAAATCTGCATTTCTTTTGTTATATTCTTTCCGGAATCACTGATCACCGTGAAATTGATTCCATTTTCTTCCGCAATGTAATTCGTAAGTCCTCCGGAACAAACGGTAATATCCTGCGGTGCAGAAAGCCCCGATGTCTGAAGCAGAACCTGACCTTCAACAATACAGAATTCCACATCTCCTTGTACTTCAAACGTCAATGCAACATACTGTCCGTCAGCAGTCTCTTTTGCCGTGATCACAAAGCGGTTATTCTTGCTGTTTGTTGTAGACTCCGGAACACTTGTGGTAGTGGTGGTTGCAGTCGTTTCGGAGCCGTTGACTGTGGTGCTTGTGGATGCAGCGTCATTTCCGGAAGAATTACCTACCGAAAACGCAACATCCTTCAGACTGCTGTCGCATATATCCAGAATCGTACAATCCGCCTGTAATTGGCATTCTTCCCCAGTCTTGGCAAAGGTATATTTGAAAAATACTTTTTCCTCCTCAATATCCTTGCCGGTGGAGCTGATGACTGTAAAATAAATCGTGTTTTCATCTGCATAGAATGCGGAAAGCGTGCTCGAATCCAGATCTGTATGTTCGGAATACTCCAGTCCTTCTATTTCCAGTTCGATGCTTCCCTCCGCTGTTGAAAAGCATACATCACCCTTTACGCCAAAAATCAGCTCCATGGACTTACCGTCGGCACTTTCACTTGTTTCCACGTAAAAGATGTTATCCGTTCCGCCCGCAGTTGTCTCAGAACTCTGCGTGGTCGTTTCAGAAGAAGGTGTATCTTCCTCAGAACCCACATTTTCCTGATTCCATGTCTTGTCAATTGTGTAGCTCACTTCAGCGAATGTTTGATCGTATATGTCAGTCATCTCAAAATCAAAATCGCTTTCGCTTGCCTTGTCATTGCATACAAATTGAATTGTGAAAAATTCAGCTGCTTCTTTTAAGTTGGTTGTACCCGCAAATACAACTACTACCTCTCCGCTGTCATCCAGCACATTCAGCATGGTATTATTGCCAGCTGCAGGCGGCACCTCATCATCCACGGTATACTTGTTCTTGTCATAATGCAGTACCGCTTCAAAGCCGCATACATTCAATTCACCTGAAATGGACAGAACAGCCGTAACACGGTCATTTTCATATGTATAATCCATCGCAAACAGATTTATTGCACTTTCTGCCGCCAGACCTTGTATCGGGATAAAAACATTCATGCAAACCAACAATACTGCCGTAAAAGCCGCAACAAATCTGTCGAAAAATTTATGCATTTTTCTCTCCCTTCTAACAATCCCTGTACCGAAGCACAGGGATTGTTATCATGTGATTACTTCGTCGTGCGATTATTCCACAATCAATGTCATACCGCTGATAACGTCTTCATAGACATCCTCATAAACATCCTTGTAGAAATGATAGATCGTAGGCACCTTTGTTCTCTCTCTGTAACGATACAGCGTTGTGGACGTAGCGGAACGATCACAATAACGATACATCTTCACTGTGTAATTCTTCGTCACTGCATCTCCCTTGAACCACATTGCACCCTGGTCGCCGGAGAAATTGTAGCCGGTTACGCTTGCCTTGTTGTATCCTGCACTGCCGCCCTTGGAGAAGCCGCCGCTTGCAACTGCTGTTGCACTGTTAAACGTAGCAACATCGATTACCATGCTGTTGACGTGCTCGCCGTAGCTTGTTCTCGCACCATATTTAGAGTAATTACCGCCGATGCTGAAATCACGATAATGTCTGTAGTACGGAGAGGATGCTCCCTGTGTCAGGTAATAGAACATCTTATAACCGGTAACCTGAGATCTGGGATCGTCCTTTGTTTCAACCTTTCTCAGATCGCTGCCGGTAACAGCAGTTTCAGACCAGTTGCTCCATGCACCCCAGTCGGTAAAGCCGCTTTGGGTTTTGGTTTCCACTTCAACCAGATCACTTTCGGTAATCTTCTTTTCGGACCAATCGCTCCATTCACCGTATTCACTGTAGCCCAGCTCCGTCAGTTCCGGATCGAGCGTCCAGCCTTCAAGCGTTTCGCTCTGCGATGTCGTTTCTTCACGCTTCACAAAAACAGTCTCCACAAACTTAGGTTCCGTGGTCGTCTGGATGGAAGCTGTGAACGAAACAGGTGTCTCAGGTTTGGATTCTTCAATGTCCTTTCTGTAATAAAGATCGACAATGTTCATCTTCAGTGACAGCTTCAGGGAAGCAGCCTCTGCAGAAGTATTTGTAAAGTACAGCTTGCCGTCCTTTACGTAGTACAGTTCATTTTCTTCCAGATCCCATTTTACCTTGTAGCCATCGAGAGTTTCCTGCAGCGGATAGCCTGCACTCATTGCCTCTGTGATGTCGGTGGATTCCGTACCAAAATCAATATCCTGCTTCATGCGTTTTGCTTCCACGCTCGCATTCATAACACCGGGAACATAGCCCTCCGGTGCATCGTCCTTGTACAGAACAATGGAAACAGGTTGAGCCGGTTTTCTACCGAAATCGTACAGCAGCTCCAGATTCTTCTTGGTGAAGAGCTCGGGGTTGTCAGCTACATCCATACACTTGAGTGTACCGAATCTTGTGATGGAATTGAGATAGCCATCGGTTTCATAATCTGTACCGTTGAAATCATTGATATTGGTGTTTCTCAGACCAAGATATACGATAGCATCCATATCGGGAAGATTGTCAACAGAATTCAC
Organism: Oscillospiraceae bacterium; assembly: GCA_045592405.1. GTDB lineage: Bacteria > Bacillota > Clostridia > Oscillospirales > Ruminococcaceae > UBA3855. The sequence continues at coordinate 60,057 of JAZNUR010000030.1, read as the reverse complement.
CTTCATATTATTCAGTGACAGGAACTTCAGATTACTCTTGTTGATGAATTTTTTAAGGTTAATTGCCTCAGAATCACTTGCAGAGTCAAGGAAGAGGGCGATGATATTGTCATTGTTCTTGATGTTGCTGAAATCAAGTGCAGCAGCATTGTGTCCTGCAAGATTGAGAAATTTCAGAAGGCTCAGTGTATTCAGGAAGCTCAGATCCTTTACACCGGAATTCTGCATGGACAAATAATTAAGCTTCGTCATGGAACGAACTGCAGCTGCAGAATTCAGACTAACATTGTTGATGTAGAATACGCTCAGATTTGTAAGCGTGGACAATGCAGAAATGTCATTGATCTCCTTATTGTCACTCAGATCCAGAATGGTGAGTTTCTTCAGGTTTCTAAGGTAACCCAGATTATCAACCTTTTCTGTTGTAGCTTCTCCCGTTGCTGTGTTGGAAACGCTTACCTCTCTCTGCTGTCTGATATTGCAGCGTGCAAGTTCAAGATGGGCAAGCTCCGTCAGATCATTGAGGAAGTTGAGGTCAACTACGGTGTTTCCGGAAAGGGACAGATAATTCAGTTTTGTCAGAGCAGCAATACTGCTGATGGAATCTGCATCAAGCTTGTTGTTGTTCAGTCTGAGTTCAACAAGTCCGGCTGCAGTGTTCAGATTCTGAACCTGTTCAAGATTGTTGTTTTCCAGATACAGATGCTGGAGTCTGCTGAAGGATCCCGCATCAAAAGTTGTCAGCTCGTTGTTGTCAAGATCAAGGTATGTCAATAATGTCATGCCGTCAATGATACCCGATACGTTGCCGATCTTATTGTCGCTCAGTGAGAGAATCTCAAGGTAGATCAGTCTCTTGAGGGATCTTACCATCTGGATATCATTCTTGTCGAGCTTCAGACATACAATGGACTGCAATTTGCTCAGCGGCTCAAGACCGTCGGACTTGGATGTAGCAGTGATAGAGTTTCCGGACAGATCCAGAGTTGTGAGCACCTTGCAGGAGGCAAGCGGAGAAATATCCGTAATGTAGTTATTTGCCAGCCACAGGGTTGTCACATTTTTCAGAAGACCGAGGGGAGCAATATCCATGGATGTGGTGATATCATATTCCACCTCGCTTGCATCCTTAAATACACGCTTTCCGTTTTTACCGGTCTTGTACTCATAGTAGTTCAGATCTCTGGACAGTGTGAGTACATTAACCTTCGGAATTCTGGATACGGTTTCGCCCTTGTCGTCGACAAAAGCCAGATTGCTGATATCGGAAATATAGTTGCCCTGGAGGAACAGTTCCTTCAGCTCTGTATACGCCATATCCTTGTTTGTTTTGCTGTCCTTCAAGGACAGGAAGTCAACATCCTTCAGTTTGTTGTAGGAAAGGTCGATGCCCTCGATCAGATGCTTGGAAGCAAAAACAGATTCAGGAATTTCGGAGATGTTGCAGTTGGACAGAGAAATCTGCTCAAGGTAGTTCAGGCTTGCAAGATCACCGAGGTTTGCATCCTCTCCGGAAAGATCATTGCCGGACAGGTCAATAATGCGATAATACTTGAGGTACTTGATACCGCTGATATCCTGAATACCCTTATTGGAAAGGTCAATCGTGTAATTAAGCTTTTCCATAACATCGGTATCATAGATTTCTTCTTCGGTCAGTATCTTGTTATCGTCACCGTACTTTGCATCAAAGATCTTCAGCAATGCCTTGTAGAGTTCCTTATCGGAAATCTTATCCGTGGTAATTTCAGTGCTTTGGCCGGCAAGCTGAACATCAAACGCAAGACCGCCGGGCTTGAAGCTGTCATCACCATTTCTCTCGATACCGGCATATACCTTTGCCCATTCCAGATAACCGGCCTTCTCGCCGACATCGATCGCCTTGTATGTCACATCATTTACGACCACATTATCGCCGATCTTCACCTTTCCGGATTCAATATCCGGCTTCCAGGTAACTGTAAGGTCATAGAGCGGTACAGTAGTGGGGAAATAGGTTTCGCCGGAAATTACGGAAGGAACGAATCGCTTGATATATTCCTCTGCATATGCAAGCTGTTCTTCTACAGGCTTTGCAGGAATCGTTCTGGAAATACGGTCGGTGTATACAACATTTCCGTCAAATACAAAATCAGCCTGGAAGGTCACGTTATTCTCATCCTTGAGATAAATGATCTCATTGCTGTTTGTATCCAGCACTCTGCTGTCTGCCGAAGAACCGTCTTCATTCTTGACTACGGACCACTGAATGTCAACATTCTGCACCAGTTCTACGCCATAGTTCATTCTGGAGCTTTCCAGCGTCATATATCCGGGCAGTCTGTAGTGCTCGGGAAGCGTCTTAGGAATATCCTTCAGAACATTCTTGAAAACAGTGGGGGTCGGCATATCAATTTCGCCCTTGATCTCTCTCTTGAAATCATGGGTTCCATATTTTTCGCCGTCAATAAAGATATTTGCCTTGAATGTTACCCATGTTGTATAATCCAGTTTAGGTACATCTACAATATAATCCTTGCTGATCACAACACTCTGTGCGAGAAGTCCGCTGTTGATGGACCAGATAATATCAACATCGCTGAATTCGGAAGAAGACAGCATATTGAAAGTACCGTAGTTATTCTTATAAGGAAGCTGGAAATCATCTACAATATACTTGCCTGCCTCTGCAAAGCCCAGCTCCAGTGCCTCTACAGTTTTCTTATAGATCGCAACGTTGTCATCTACTTCTGCGTAAACCGCATATACCTTCAGATCGGATTCGATCTTATCAAAGTCAACTGCTGCCGCTTCATCCGCAGATGTGGACCAAGCACCGACGGAATATCCTGTTAATTCCGGAACCTTCGGAACATTCAAAAGTGCAGTGCCTGCCTTGATTGACTTCTTGGCATAAACAGAGCCGTCGTTGTTATAGAATGTAACCGTTACACGATCACCGAGATTGACGTTCATTCTGACAACCTTCTGCTGAATGAGCATCGCATCTCTGGAGTTTACCTTCGGCGTTACTCCGTCCTTCTCAAAATCCATGTAGGTATTGGCATACTTCTTGGAAATTTCAGACAGATCATGCATTTTAACGATGTACTGCTTGAGGTAGGTAACGTCCTTTGCCTTAACTGCACCGTCAAGGTCAGCGTCGCCGTACTGATAGATCGTCAGTGCGGAAAAATCGGATTTCAGCTCATAATCCGCCATAGAACCGTCCGCTGTATTACCGGAAGCTACATTTTCTTCCTTCGGATCCAGAGAAAGGAAATTGTAAGAATCCCCTGCCAGATCATCTGCAACCCGGAATGTCAGCTCTGCCACGTCGATCTGTGCCGTCTGGTTTTCTACACCGGTGTATGTCAGATAGATTTTTCCATCTTCCTTTTCATTGATCAAAACCTGACCTTCGGAATCCTCGCATACCGCTGCCTTTGTAAGCGTTACACAGGAGGTATCATAATTGAGAACAGCCTCAAAGGTAGAAATATTGGAATTTTTGGGGATGTAGAGTGTGGTTTTGAATGTTTCTCCCTGCTCAGGCTGGAAATCCGTATTGGTAATTGTGGGAGCTTTCTGCTCAGCAGATGCGGGCATCTGTACTGCCATTACTGCGAGCATGGAAACTGCTGCGCCGAGCAGTGTGCATACTTTTTTCAATTTCATGCCTTATTCTCCCCCTTTCTCAACTGTTGAGGACGCCTGTTCCTTTGCCATGTCTATGAGTTCAGACGCTGTAATAAAGCCCTCAAAGAAATCCGCATAAGTAACCAGTTCACCGGTATACCAGTGTTCAATGTATCCGTTTGCGAATACTCTGGAAACACCATTGAGCAGATTGTAGTTGACATACTGGCCGTAAAGAACTGTTTCCTCACCGTTGCTGTCTATTTTTACTGCCTCAATGTAGTAAGGAATCTTAACGATGTACTCGCAAAGCTTCCAGCCAACATTCTTGACATCCTCATCCTCTCTGGCATTGAAGGTTCTGGAAACACCCACGGAAAGGGAATGCTCATTTCCGTACTGGTAATCCACACCATAGCCGAGATTTACAGAAACATCCTTTGCGTGGGAGTAGGAAACACCATCATCCCTGCCGCTTGTCAGAGAATGCTCGATGGTTGACGAATCCGCACTGGAAGTACCGGCTGTATTGGTATTCTCAAGATTCTGAGAAATAGAATTCTCCTGCGTTTGTGCAATCGAAGTACCTGTTTCAGAGGTAACTGAACCAGATGCACCTACGGAAACCGCAGCGGATACCTCTGCATAAATCTCTGTAGAATTGGATACGGATGCCTCCTGCGATGCCTTTACATAAGTAGAATCCACACCAACGCTTTCTTCACAACCAAAGGAAGTGCCTATTTCGGTGGTATTCGAAACACCTGTCGTCGCTGTCAATGTATCAATGATTTCCCATCCGACCGAATTCGCTACAGAATTGGAAATCTCCGTAGAATTGGATGTTGCATTGGACAAAGCAAGACCGGAAGTCTGAGAATTCTCATCGTATACCGATTCCTCATGCGTATTGCTTCTGAGATCGCTCACTTCACTGTATGTAGAGCTTTCTTTCCCTGTCTGCACGCTTTCAGAAATGGAATAATCCGAATTCACTGCAATTGTCTTGCAGGCAGTAACGGTCTCGGACTCAATAATCTCAATGGTCAGAGAATCCGCATTGAAGAAACCATCATTGCTCACGCCGGAATACTTTGTATCATTCGGAATACCCAGGAAGCTGGCATTGGTGTAATACTTGCTGTTGTCCATAACCTCGCCGATATCACCCATGCTTCCTGCAATACCCTCTGCCAGATCCAGTCCGGCAAAATCCTTTGAGATACTGCTTCCCTGTGCTGCCATATTGAAAATACCCTGCAGCTCGCCAAGGTCAAGGTGGATATTGTTGGTGTTGCCCAGAATTTCCTTCGGGTTGTAATCACCGATCGCCATGATGGAGGCTCTTGCATAATCCTCCGGCTGGTAGATGCGGTACGTGGTATCACCGTCCTGCACCTCTGAGTAGAACACATATTCAATGTATTCATACCAGTCCTTATCCGAAAAAACAGGATCTTTTAGCTTTAACTTTGTGTCTGTCAATCCTGGAAAAAGGGAGGTGTAATCATCTACATGGTTGACTACTTCTTTCTTTTTTGCTGCGAAGCCAGTGGGAACTGAAACTGAAGCAAGCACAGTCAATGCCACAACAAATGCGATTACACACTTAAACTTTTTTGTAGTACGCTTTCCTTTCATCATAAGCCCTCCTTATAATAATATTTTATGTCAAGCCGCAACATCATGTATGCGGCTAATACATAACGATCTTACCCTTTACGGTCTGATGCTTTACCGTATAGAAATCTGATTTTTCCGCATCCCATCCGGCAATATCCTTAACATCATACTGCAGAGCTGTTTCTGCCTTCTGTGAACCGAACGTTCGGAATGTAACGTCACACAAATACAGTTCACCTTCAATATTTTCTACACTTACAAAACTAATATAAATTTTTTTCTCCGCTTCATCATAGTTGCAGGTTACATCCGTGTCAACGTTTGTAAATTCCACAAATTCAAGAATGTCGGTATCAAATCCCACTTCAAGATCCATCACACAAAACTCGGTGTTTCCGCCCACGATCAGCGGTACTTGAAATTCCGTGGGAATATCACTTCCAACGTAAACGGCATTATTATAGATCACGTTGCTTTTCCCCGAAACATCAATGCTGTCCGCAGTCATCGTGATGGTTTCTTCCACATTGATCGTCTTATCACCGATACTCGCAATGACTTCCTGCTCTTCCCAACCTACGAACACTTCATCCGATTTCAGAGAATCGGGCTTTTGCAGGTTGATTTCCGACAAAGAGGCATACTTCTCAGCGGATACTTCTCCGGATGCATTGATCACATTTACACTGATGGGATTTACCGTGTTTTTGTCATCGGTCTCATCGGTACTTTCTGATTCTTCCTTTGGGGTCGTTTCATGTTCCGAAGTACTCTCGCCGGTTTCGGAACTCTCTGTGATTTCCGATTCTCCCGGACTGTTATCATCCTGCCGGCTGCATCCTGTCATCAGAACAAGGGAAAAACAAATCAGCATTACTATGCTTAGTTTATCAGATTTCATCATTATCCTTTCATTCTCCTTTAATCGGAAATCTTTTTAAAGTACTAAAGTGACATGGCAAAAATAATTTGCACACACAGTGCATCCATTTTATCAATTGCTCACACCAGTGCTGCCGTGCATTCACACACAGGCACACTTTAAAAGTATACCATAATATCCAGTATTTTGTCAAGACCAACAAGCCTGTACTACGTGCAAACCAATGAAACCCAAAGTGGAAATTTGTGCAAAATAACGAAGTAAAGAGAACAGTTTCAAAGGAACGGCATATGCGTTTTGCCATAGCACTCTGCTTCAGATTCCTGGGCGTCTTGTGAAGTTTTTCGGCAATGCGGCGAATTTCAGCAAAAATCATGGCGATAACATCCAAGCTCACATGGTAATCATACTCATATGGTGCGATACAGAAATTGTAAAAAAGAAAAAATAACAAGATTTCATAAAAAACTGCCCTAAACTTTGTGTAAAATTTTCGTAAGAAAAAAGAGCAAAATTCGGAAAATTTTCTCCAAATTCGCTCTTAACTCTTAATTACAACGATCGCATAAACGAACAAAATAAGTTAAATGCACGTATCTGCGTGATTTTGTTTTTTTGCCCAAATGCAAAAATCCGTGACAAATAGAACGAATGCAGAATCCATTCAAGGTCCCCATAAAACGAGTTCTCCCACAGCCGATGTGAATCAGCCGTGGGAGAATATCGGGGATGATTGAATGGAATTGCAGCGGATTATTCAGCGGATTCCTCTACAGCAGCCTCGTCCTCGGATGTCTCCTCGTCAGCTGCGTCTTCCTCTGTCTCGTTCTTCTCGTGATGCGGGCCCTTGTCCGGCTTTACAGGCTTCTCAGGCTTTACCGGCTTCTCGCCTTCCTCAACTGCCGGAGGAACAGGCTTTTCAGGCTTTTCGGGCTTTTCGCCTTCCTCAACTGCCGGAGGAACGGGCTTTTCGGGCTTTTCGCCTTCCTCAACTGCCGGAGGAACGGGCTTTTCGGGCTTCTCGCCTTCCTCAACTACCGGAGGAACGGGCTTCTCGGGCTTTTCGCCTTCCTCAACTGCCGGAGGAACGGGCTTTTCGGGCTTTGCGTTCAGCTCTTCGCAGAATGCGAACCAAGCAGCCTTTGCCTCATCGTCAACGAAATCAGCAGCTTCGAAATCGAATGTGCTCTTGATCATGGCAACGATCTCAGCCTTTCCTGCCTTCTTTGCAGGCTTTGCGGGCTTTTCTGCATCCTCATCTGCAGCCGGTGCATCTTCCTTCGGAGCAGGAGCCGGAGCTTCCTCACCGAGGCTGGTTGTGCAGAACTCGAACCAAGCAGCCTTCGCCTCGTCGTCAACGAAATCAGCAGCTTCAAAGTCAAATGTACTGTTGATCATCTTTTCGATCTCATGCTTGCCTGCCTTTTTTGCGGGCTTTTCCGGCTTTTCGGGAGTCTCTTCTGTCTCTCCGTCAGCAATCTCTCCGTCGCCTTCCTCAACTACCGGAGGAACGGGCTTTTCGGGCTTTTCCGGTTTTTCGGGCTTTTCAGCTTCCGTAGCTTCTTCGCTCTCCTCAGTGGTTTCCTCATCAGCCTCAGTATCTTCTGTTGTTTCTTCGATCACAACATCCTCTTCAGCGGGCTTCTGGGTTTTCAGTGTGTTTGCAGCAAATGCAGTCGCACTTGTGATAACGGAAAATGCACAGATTGCTGCGATTACGGATATGATTCTTTTACGATTCATGATGAACACTCCTTTTCTTTGCGGTCATGCCGCATATAAATTTGATTGCAGGCTGTAATTTTTCGCCTTACATTTACAGGATACGCAGCTGCATTTTCAAAAACGGGGTAAAAGGAAAAAATATTTTCAAATTTTCTATGTTGTGTTAAACATTGACAGCTGCCGCTTTTTGTTATATAATGTAAGCAGAAAAGGACGGTATATTTTTTGACGGGTTACCCCGTTTTCAGAAAATACCTTGCGTATATTATAAATATAGGAGGTGTGAAATGGACTCCGAAACTCATGAGCTTTTATCCAGAGTTGATCTTGCCAAAAAGAATGGCCGTGCGGCAGATGAACTCATATCCGACTATATGCCGTTTATTAAAGCAGAAACGGCAAAATTTATCAATCGTCCTCCTGATCAGAGCGATGATGAACTGAGCATTGCCATGTTTGCATTTTATGAAGCCATCCGCAGCTATTCCAAGCTTCGTGGTTCATTTCTCAGATTTGCAGCACTGCAGATCCGAAACCGCCTGATTGATTACTATCGCAGGGAAAAACGGAACAAGGGATTGGTTTCACTCAATGCAGCCGATGATGATGCACAGACGGAACTGATCGATTCGATCAGCGACAGCCACGACGCATTTGAAGAAGCACAGCTGCGTGAAGCGACAAGGCAGGAAATCGCAGAGCTTGCTGCACAGATGGAGGAATTCGGCGTTTCTTTCACGGACATTGCCGAAAATTCACCGAAACAGCGGCGGACTCTTGAACTATGCGGCAGAGCGGTGCGTTATGCACGCAGCAACAATGAGCTGCTTGCGGATTTTCTGCGTACCCGCAGGGTGCCCATGGCAGCACTTGCGGAGGGTGCAAAGGTGGAAAGAAAAACACTGGAAAGACATAGACGATATCTCGTAGCGATGCTTCTGATCTGCACCAACGGCTATGAGATTATGCGTGGACATATTATGCAGGTATTGAAAGGTGGTGAAACCCGATGAAATATATGGTGATGCAGTGCAGCAAAGGACGTGCCGTACTGATGGATGAGGAAGGCAGATGCGTTTTTGCCGCCAATCTCGGTTATGAAGTGGGGCAGAGCGTTACGAATCCCGTGCTTATGGAAGAAAAGGAAAAGTCCGGCAGCAGAATCATTGTCATGAAAAGAATTGTCGCAGCGGCGGCTTGCATCGGGATTATCTCCGCCCCGTGCTATTCTTATTATGCACGCAATCTGAAGACCTGTTCAGCAGTCACGATCACTTCCTATGCCGGCATCAGTATGGAACTTAATAGTACAGGCAAGGTAATCCGTCTGCAGAGTGATTCCGAATACGGCAAGGAGATCATAGAAACCCTTGATATCAAGGGCAAGGATAAGGTCGAGGCAGCCAATGAGATCCTGCAGGCTGAAATTTCGGACGGCTACCTGTCGGATGGTGATACTGTCGATGTGTATATTGAAAGTAAGAACGATGCGAAGTATGATTCCTACAAAACCGAATTTGAGGAGGAACTTCCCAAGCTTGCAATTAAGGTGAATGTCCATGAGAAGGAGCATTTGAAGCACGAACCGGCTCCCAAGGAGGAAAAACCGGACAAGGTCAAGCCCCAGCCCGAAAAACCCGATGCTCCCGAAAAGCCCCAGCCTCCCACGAAACCTGCCGAAGATAGTTCTGACGGACCAAGCGTTGATGCTCCCGAGCCTGAAGATACACCGACACCTCCGGGACAAGGCGGCATAAAGGATCCTGTCGAACATTCAGAACATCCTACACCTCCGGCTCCTCCCGAAGGAGGCGAATTACCGCCCAAGCCCGAAAATCCGGAAAAGCCGGAGCATATACTCCCCCATCTCAACGGGAAGGAGGCGGCAGAGGAAATGATTGCACCCGAACAGCCGTCACTTCCGACGGAAGACAAACCGCATTTCCATAAAAAGCCGCATTTGCAGGAGCATCCGGCTTCTGAAAGGCAGAAACCGGAGGAAGCAGCACCGGAGCATTCCGCTGAAGAACAGAATACAGAGCCTTTACATAAAGATATCCTCACCAGCTGAAGCCGGTGAGGATATTTTTGAATGTGTGTAATCTTCAATTCTCTATAGATTCTCAGGAGCTCATAAATGCGTCCATCTGCAAGGACGCTGTGCTGTCAGTATGTGATGATTCTGTTCGTCCGCAGAACGTTAGGAATCATGCGGCATATGAGACAATATCGCAAAAAAGAAAGCCTCCCAAAAAGGGAGACTTTCAAATGTGTTGTCGGCGGGGACTCCCCACCTGGAGCTGATGACCGGATTTGAACCGGTGACCTACGCCTTACCAAGGCGTTGCGCTACCACCTGTGCCACATCAGCACCTTGATTATTATAACACAGCGGTTTCTCTTTGTCAAGCTTTTTTTCAAAAAAAATCAAAAGTTTCCGACGAATAAAAAAATATGCCAAATCATACCGAAGCAACGCTTACTGCCAAAACACCAAAGTCCGACGCCAAACATAGAAATTTCTGCAAACCCCTTGCTTTTTTTCACATTGTAGTGTATAATAAAAATATATGGCTTTGCGAATGCACAAAGCTTTTAAATTTGAAAATGAAGGAGAATCATCCCATGTTTGATCATCTGATTGACACCATCGGTTATGTGGAAAGCGTTGACCCCGAGGTCGGTGCAGGTATGCAGAAGGAGCTTGCACGCCAGAGAAGAAATCTGGAGCTGATTGCAAGTGAGAATATCGTTTCCCCCGCAGTTATGGCGGCAATGGGCAGCGTGCTGACCAACAAGTATGCAGAGGGCTATCCGGCAAAGCGTTACTATGGCGGCTGCGAATGCGTTGACATTGTAGAAGAAATTGCAATCGAGAGAGCCTGCAAGCTGTTCGGTGCAAAGTATGCCAATGTACAGCCCCATTCCGGTGCACAGGCAAATACTGCTGCATATTTTGCAGTTCTCCAGCCCGGTGATACTGTTTTGGGTATGAGCCTTGCAGACGGCGGTCACCTGACACATGGTTCTCCTGTAAACCTGTCAGGTAAGTACTTCAATTTCGTTTCCTATGGTCTGGATGACGAAACTGAAACCATCAACTATGAAACCGTATACAAGCTGGCTGTGAAGAACAAGCCCCGCCTGATCGTAGCAGGTGCATCCGCATATCCGAGAGCAATCGACTTCAAGCGTCTTTCCGAGATCGCAAGAGCCGTTGGTGCACTGTTCATGGTGGATATGGCACATATTGCAGGTCTGGTTGCTGCAGGTCTGCATGAATCTCCGGTTCCCTATGCAGACATCGTAACCACAACCACCCACAAGACACTGAGAGGGCCGAGAGGCGGTCTGATCCTGACAAACAATGAATATCTCGCAAAGAAGATCAATTCTGCGATTTTCCCCGGCACACAGGGCGGTCCTCTGATGCACACCATCGCAGCTAAGGCTGTTTGCTTCGGCGAAGCTCTCAAGCCCGAATTCAAGGAATACCAGAAGAGAATCATCGAGAATGCAAATGCACTCGCTGAAGGTCTGGTAAAGCGTGGCTTTAATCTGGTTTCCGGTGGTACGGACAACCACCTGATGCTCGTTGACCTGCGTCCGTTCAACATCACGGGCAAGGAGCTGGAGCACAGGCTGGACGAGGTATACATCACAGTGAACAAGAATGCCATCCACAACGATCCCGAGAAGCCGTTTGTCACAAGCGGTATCAGAATTGGTACACCGGCTGTCACAACTCGTGGTCTGGGCGTAGAGGAGATGGAACTGATTGCTGAGTACATCTATCTGTGTGCAACGGACTTCGAGAACAAGGCTGACGAGATCCGTGCAGGCGTAACTGCAATCTGCGAGAAGTATCCGCTGTATCAGTAATTGAATTTGTCGAAGGGGCGGACTTCTGTCCGTCCTTTTGTGTTTGAGTCTGGAATAACCATTTTGGAGGCAACCATGAAAAAGAAGGTTTTATCACTCACTCTCGCTGCAGCACTGCTTGCTGCGACTTTTACCGGCTGCAACAGTTCAGATTCTGAACCGATTCCGGAGGGAGGCTGGACGCTGGAAACGCTGGCAGAAGCGACCACTCTTTGCGGTGTGACGCTGTCCTATCCGCTACAGCTTGATTCTCTTGGTGAGGATTTTGAAATCGATGAATCATCCATCGAACCAAACGGTGCAGGAAGTCAGGCAGATATCAAATATAAGGACAGCAAGGTCTGCACGTTTATTTTTTCTTGCAGCAAAGAGGAAATTAGCCCATCACAGGTTGTCGAGAGAATCACTTTTGTACCAGTAGATGCAAATCGTGATAGCCTTTCCATCAATGGGTTTACAGCGAATGACGGGCTTGACGAACTGCATAAAGCACTTGGCGAACCGACAAGAGGAGAAGGTACCTATGTAACCGCTGACGGCGGTTCGCTTCTTGTATCGATGGGCAGAAACGGTGTATTCGCCATTGTTCTGGATTTCAGACAGCTGCAGAATGCTGAGGAGAATTAGGCTGGTTTTTGAGTAGTTCATAGAGAGGCGTCTCCCCCCACAAAAAGTTACAAAGGAGCTGATACCATGCCACTTGCCGATTCCATCCGCCCAAAAACGCTTGATGATGTTGTCGGGCAGCAGCATCTGCTTGCCGAGGGCAAGCCCCTTCGCCGTATCATCGAAAGCGGCAGGATCCCGAATATGATCTTCTACGGCCCTTCCGGCAACGGGAAAACCACCATTGCCAGCATCATCGCCAACCGCACCAATATGACGCTGCACATTCTCAACGGCACACAGGCGGGAGTTTCCGATATCAAATCCGTCATTGCGGATGTGGGGACGTTCGCCTCGATGAACGGTATCCTTCTCTACCTCGATGAAATCCAATACCTCAATAAAAAACAGCAGCAAAGCTTGTTGTCCTACATTGAAAACGGCGATATTACGCTGATTGCGTCCACCACCGAGAACCCCTATTTTGCTGTGTACAATGCCGTCATCAGCCGCAGCACCGTATTTGAATTCAAACCCGTGGATGCACAGGAAATAGAAAAAGCCGTGAACCGTGCCTTCCGCATCATGCAGGAGGAACAAGGCAACACCCTCAGCATTGAGGACGGCGTTGCCGCACACATCGCACAGGGCAGCGGAGGCGATGTCCGCAAGGCGATGAATGCGGCGGAGCTTTGCGTGCTTTCGGGAGAACCGACCGCCGATGGCATTCGCATTACACTGGAAACTGCAAAGGCTCTTACCCAACGGAGTAATATGCGGTATGACAGGGACGGCGACGCACATTATGATATTTTATCCGCACTGCAAAAATCCATCCGTGGCAGCGATGAAAACGCCGCACTGCACTATACCGCCAGACTGCTGGAGGCAGGGGATCTGATTTCCCTCACCAGACGCTTGCTCGTGATTGCATCCGAGGATATCGGACTTGCCTATCCGCAGGCGATAAGTATTGTCAAGTCCTGCGTGGACAGTGCACTGCAGCTCGGACTTCCTGAAGCGAGGATTCCGCTTGCACAAGCGGTGATCCTGCTGTGCACTTCCCCGAAATCCAATTCGGCGATCAATGCGATTGATGCCGCAATTGAGGTGGTAAGATCGGGTGATTACGGCGAAATTCCGTCCCACCTCAAGGATGGACACTACGGCGGAGCTCAGAAACTCGGAAACGCCATTGGCTATCAGTATCCCCATGTATTCCCAAACCACTATGTCAAGCAGCAGTACCTGCCCGATAACATTGCCGATCATGTGTATTATGAATTCGGCGACAACAAGCAGGAACAAGCGGCACTGGCGTATCGGAAAAAAATTAAGGAAACATAGACAAAGCCCCTCTGTCAAGCAGAGGGGCTTTCTGTTTGTCGAAAAACCTCAAAATGGGAAATGGGGTGAAAGCCCCACAGAGGGGTTCGGGGACGAAGTCCCCGAACGATTGCCCCTCCCCTCGGGGAGGGGTTGGGGTGGGGGCAATGACAGGATGCCTCTCTGTGCGGGCTCCGCACCAATTTCCTACTTGTATTGCACCCAAGCCGCCTTTGGCGGCGGTCTTATTATGGATGCAGCTTTGCTCTGCTCGGCGTAAGCCGAAAGAGCATTGCGGTCGGGACTGTCAAGACATTCCCTTACAGAATATCTCGCCCGTGCGGGCTCCGCACAAAAACTCCCGATTTTCGCAATACTGCATATCGGGAGTTGTTTTTTATTCAGTTGTAAGTATCCGGTTAAACCGTAATCATTTTTCTGTGCATCGGTCATACACGCCTTTCAGTTAAGGATTTTTCAAAACGATTTTTCTTGCAGAAGCTTTCATATTGCATCACAACTTTCAGAATTAGGATGGAAAATAATACCTTTCCATGGGAGTAAACCTCCGGTTTAAGTTTGTATGCCTGCTATATTTCAGTCTCTGTGCCCGTTCTCAATCCTTTGCATTCTGCTCTGATACACCGGCTTTCGAAACTTGAACGTGTACCAGAACCAGACGTTTTCACCACTTCTCGCAGAATTGATCATCACTCATCGGGGTTGCCTTACAGCCTCTCTGCTGTGCAAATTCACCCATTCACTTAACTGCGACCGGCGAAGCCGCCTGCTGCTGTGTTTCGATCATTTCCATGGGGCTCGCCTCCTTTTCTGACCTTTGCTGCGACGGCAGCCCAGCAACGCTGTCCATCACGCTTCCTCTTTTATAAAGTTCTGCAGTTCCTTTATCTTGATTACATTATACCACATATTTTGTGCATTGTCAATAGTTTTTTTCAAATTTTTTCAAAAAAATTATCGTAAACGTTTAAGGAACGGGATTTCGGGGCTTTCATTCCTCTACAATCTGCAGTTTTGCCGCCATCCGTATTTTAACAAGCTCCTCAACGGTTCCGTCCGCTTTCCGATGCAGAATATGGGCACCGTTGGAGTAGACAATACCGCCGTCCCTGCAAAGTGCATAATCCAGAACGCCCTTTGCAAGCACCTCCTCGGACGCATCAGGGGCACGGCGTACCAGAACACGGCTGCGGGACATGATACCTGCATACGGATCGCCCGCTTTCTTGTTCTCCTTCCTATTCTTCTCTGCATCCAGAAGCTTACCCTCAAAGAACAACTCCTTGTCGGACTTCTGTTTTGATTTCACATCTCCGTGCATACCGCTGTCAGCCGCAGGCTTGCCGCCAAACAGGATGCTGAATGCATTGAGAAATCCAATCAGTGCCTTGATCAGCCAGAACGGGAACAGCAGCACATCCTTCAGCACGCCCCAGATGGTGGTTCGTTTCTTCCCCTGTTCCGGATCGTAGGGCTGGCGTATGTAGTAGAAATTTCCCTGTGCGTCCTCTTTCAGAGCAAGAATGTCATGCTTTTCATCCTCAATCAGCATCTCCATCTTTTCGGTATTGATGTTGTAGGAAGCTGCCGCACGGGGTGCATATGCTGCAACCTGTCCGCTTTCTCTGGCAATGCCCGCAGTAGAAAAATAGAGAAGTCTGCCGTCGGGCGACCAGCTCGGAGCGGATTCACAGGAATCTCCGCCGGTGATTTCCGTGTAGGCACTGGACGGGAGCTTGAACAGTGCCATGTGTGACGTACCATTGGAATAATGCATACAAGCGGCAACATGATCACCGTGGCTTGCAATCTCACCAAGACGAACGCTATTGCTTGAAAAAACAAATCCCTCCTGCACTGCTTTTTCTGAAAATCCACGGCGATACATACCGCCGGAAGCATCCAGCTGCAGTGTATAGAGAAAATGTTCCTGATAAAGTGCAAGTCCGCTGAATACGGGATCTCCCACCCGTTCCTCGGCTGCCGAAATTCCCATGAACTGTGCTCCTCTGCCGGTGCTTTTCCATTCCTTGCTCTGGCGGATCTGTTCAATGGTATTCTGATATTGCATCACACGATAGCTCGGAAGCTCCATTGCCCTGCCGTTTTCCGCAAGGTACATGGCTTTTCCCGTAGTATAGAGTAGTTTCATCGGATATTCCTCCTGCTTGACTTTGTTGGTTCTGTTATATTATACCATAGATCCCAAGGGCTTGTCAACGAAAGACTTTTGACATCACTAAATCAATTATAACTGATGGGTATGCCGCCTTGAAAACCTGTAAAGATTTTTCAGAACAAGCTGTATAAATCGGGACTTTCGGTCAATCCTACCAACGGAGGTGTTATTTATGAAAAATACTAACACAAACGAAAACAAGAGTAAATACGGAAATCTGGGATTCTATCTGGTGCTGGCACTGTGCACCGCAATGATCGGCGTATCCTGCTGGTTTGCCTATACACAGACAGCGGAAAACCTGTCCATCCAGCTCGATTCCGCACTGGAATCCGCAAACGATCTGGCGGCAGCGATGCCCGAAACGAATGTCCCCCGTACAGAAACGCAGCCAACAACACAGGAGCATTCCTACGTTCCATCCGTCAAAGCGGAAACTTCCGCTGCACCCGCCGCTGCCGTTACATCTGAAACAACAACGGCAGTCACCACCGCCCCTTCGGATACTCAAATCCAGTCTGCCTATCCGATCGTGGGCGAAGTGATTGGTGCATTCAGCAAGGGGGAACTTGTCAAATCCGCAACCACGGGTGTCTGGCAGACGCATAATGGCGTTGACATCGCTGCCGCTTCGGGTGATGAAGTGCGTGCCATTTCCAAGGGCGTTGTGGAAGCCGTGGAGGAAGATCCTCTATGGGGCGTTTGCGTGACCATTGACCACCAGAATGGCATTACCAGCCGCTACTGCAATCTGAATGCGGATCTCTCGGTGAACACCGGCGACAAAGTGGATTGCGGCACTGTCATTGGTACTGTCGGAGAATCCGCTGACGTGGAAAGTGCCCTCCCCTCCCACCTGCATTTTGAGATCAAACAGGGAAATATGTACCTCGATCCCGTTGCGTATATTGAGGGAAATTAATAAAATGAGCTTTCCCCCACCGCAGGCGAGGGAAAGCTTCTAAAATCTTCTTCGACAAGCTGAAGCCCCCTTTTCAGGGGGCTTTTTGAATAAACACAGTTGAATGCTTATCGGATGTCCGTATCCGCTTCCTCATCCGTCATCATGCGGATGATACTATTTTCGGGAAATTCCCGATCACACGGGAACGAAAAATCCATCATGGCATGATTCACCGTTGTGATCCGTTCCCCATCACCATTATAGATTTCATCCAGTGTAAGGGTAACCGACAATTGGTTCGGAGCAAGGATTTCCACCGTATCTCCGGCGAAAAAGCGATTTCTCTGTGTGGCATATACCCTGCCGTTTTCGCAGCGGCTGATAATTCCCACAACATCGCAGGTACGAATGTAACCGCCCGATTCATAATACTGGCAGGCATTCGGATGTCCGAAGAAGAATCCCGTGCAGTACTTGCGGTGACTAACCTTAAATACCTCGTCCCGAATTTCTCTCGGAAGCTCGTAATTCTGCGGATGTTCCATATAGTAATCCACTGCCATCCTGTAGGCATTGGTAATGACGGACACATAGTATGCGGATTTTGCTCTGCCCTCGATCTTAAACGAGGTCACGCCCGCTTCCGCAAGCTTATCCAGATGGTCAATCATACACATATCCCGTGCATTGAGGATGTACGTTCCCTCGGGTTCTTCCACAATGGGCATGGGCATATGGGGACGTTTTTCCTCCACAAGACTGTATTTCCATCGGCAGGGCTGTGCACAGGCACCACGGTTTGCGTCCCTGTCCGTGAAATAGGCAGACAGCAGACATCTTCCCGAAAAGCTTACGCACATCGCACCGTGAACAAATACTTCAATTTCCAGATCCTCCGGCGTGTTCCGACGGATCTCATAAATTTCCTCAAGGGACAGTTCACGGGCAAGCACCACCCGCCTTGCTCCCAATTTGTAGAGCATATTCGCAGAAGCGTAATTGACAACGCCTGCCTGTGTGGAAACGTGCAGCGGCATCTGCGGTGCAAGCTCACGGATCATCGTCATCAGACCAATGTCCGCCACAATCATGGCATCCACGCCGGCATTTACCGCATCCCCGACAAAATCGGGAAAATACTGCAGTTCACTGCTTCGAGGAAGCGTATTGCAGGTCAGATACACCTTCACGCCCCTTGCATGGGCTTTGGCAACGGCTTCCCGAAGTCCCTGTGCGTCAAAATTCGCAGGATTCGCCCGCATACCAAACATGGTTCCGCCCAGATACACGGCATCCGCACCGAAATCCAGTGCCGCCTGCAGACGTTCCGCATCTCCGGCAGGAGCAAGAACCTCCGGCCGCATCACTGTGCTGCCTCCGCTTGCTTTCTTGCTTCCTCTGCCTGCTTCTGCTGTTCCTTGATCATTGCTTCGTTCTCATAATGCTCCTCAAGCGTTTTTGCAAAATAGGTCACGCCCGTTTCTACATTCGCATAGAAGTAGTAGTAATCCGTTTCACTCGGATAGAGTACTGCTTCAATTGCGTCAAGTCCGGGATTGCCGATCGCACCCGCAGGAAGTCCGGTGCATACATATGTATCGTATGCGTCATAGATCGTCTGGTCGGCAAGGTCAATATTGGGCTTGATGACCTGCTCAACATACTTGCTTGTCGGGTCGGACTGAAGCTTTGTAAATTCCGCCGGATTATTCAGACGGTTCCAGAATACGGAGGAAACATCCTTCATATCCTTTTTATTCGCAGCTTCCGCCTGTACAATGGACGCCAGCGTTACCATCTCATCGAGTGTGATTCCCAGCTCCTGCATACGAGCATAGTAGGCATCCGTCATCTTCACATTGAAATTCTTATAGATCTTCAGGCAGACTTCCTCCGGCTCCATTTCCTCATAGAAAGTGTAGGTATCCGGGAACAGATAGCCCTCCATCTTGCAGAATTTGAGCTTACTCATAGTAGTAGGGAGATAATCTTCAAACTTATAGCCATAATTTGCCTGATTAAAGTAATAGACAAACTTCTGTGCATCGCAGACATTGGCTTCCTCCAGCTTCTTTGCAGCGTCATACACGCTGATGCCCTCGGGGAACATGACATCCACTGTCACTCTGTCCTCCACTTCAACGCCCGTCAGCTCGTCAATCAGTGCTTCATACGCCATAATGCTGCTGACTTCGTGTTCGCCTGCCACATAGCTTGCATCCGCTTTACTCAGTCTGGAGAAGAGCACGAACGCCTTCGGATATTCAATAATACCTGCCTCGTGCAGATCATCGGCAATTTCCGAAGTGGTCGCACCCTCGGGAATCGTGAACGGTACCAGCGTCTGTGTGCCTTCAATGCCGATCATATCCTTACCCACAGCAATGATGCTCACGGACAGCATTACAGAAATCACAATAATCAGCGTCAGCATGATCAGTACGCCGTAAATTCTGCCGGCACTTTTATTTCTTCTGCGGCGTTTCTTTTTTTTCGCAGCCGCCTCTCGTTCCGCCCTTGACATCTGCGGACGTGGACGAACCTGCGGACGCTCCTCACCCGCAACGGGTACATCCAGAGAATCCGCCGTTCTCGGGCGTGATATTTCGGGTCTCTGACGGATCGTGGTCTTTTCCATATCGCTCGGCTCGGCAACACTTTTCTCGGGTGCTGCGTACTTCGGCTGATAAGGCTGTGCTGCGTGTTTCGGCTCGTAGGGCTTCACCTCAGCACTCGATTCCCGTGGTCTACGCTCCTGCGGCACGGACTGCTGGGGCTTTGCAGCAGATGCGGGCGTATTTTTCTTATCGGTCTGCTTGAGGATTTCATCAAGCAGACGGTCATTCTCGTGATTGGATGACATGGCATACCTCCGTTATTTCGTTCTATGATTCATCAGCCGATTTCTCATTGAGAGCAGCTGTAGATCGCACTTTCTGTAATGACAGCATCCACACTCCGGTCATGTGCCTCACAGGGCAGCTCCTCCAGAAGCATGGTGCTGTAACATATCCCGATCGTTTGCAGCATCGGGTATTTCTCTAAAAATCTGTCGTAATATCCGCCGCCCTGTCCGAGCCGTTCACCGTATTTTGTGAAGGCGATTCCCGGCACAAAGCAGACGGAATCCGCCGTGATCTGCGGCTTCCGTGTTCCCGTTGGTTCCAAAATACCGTATGCACCTGCTGCAAGCTCCGCAAAGCTTTGGATCAGAAAGAACTGCATTGCTCCGTCATTGCCGCATTTGGGCACAGCAACATTCTTTCCGAGCCGCAGAGCCTCTCTGATGATGCAAATCGTATCGGCTTCGCCGCCGCATGATACATACAGCAGCAGCGTGTCCGCATTCCGGAAATACGAGGATGCGGTCACATTGCGAAAGATCCCGTCGTCAAGCTGTTTCCGGACTTCCTCCGGAATCTCCCTGCGTTGCCGGCGTAAGGCACTACGCAGCGTTTTCTTTTCATATGGGATGTCCATGTTACTGACAGCAGATCGCATTGTACTGACGTTTTGCTTCGGATGCACCCGCAGCAATTTCCACCAGCTTCAGACCAAATTCCACTGCAACACCGGCACCCTTTGCGGTAATGATATTACCGCTCTGACAAACGGCATTCTTGCTGATCACCGCACCTGCCAGCTGTGTTTCAAAGCCCGGATAGGCAATTGCCTCCCTGCCCTCAAGCAGTCCCTTATGTCCGAGAATGGAAGGTGCGGCACAAATCGCACCAATGTAAATATCTCTGTCCATGCAGAAATCCACTGCGGTCTGCACCGCATCCGATTTCTCCAGATTGAGTGTACCCGGCATTCCGCCCGGCAGAACGATCATTTCCAGATCACTGCCAAGCACCATCTCTGCCGTGGTAATGTCCGCTGTCACAGGAATGCCGTGTGCACCGGTGATCACCTTGCCGCCGACACCCACAGTAACCACCTGCTTTTCTGCACGGCGGAGCAGATCAATCGGGCAGAGTGCTTCCATTTCCTCAAAGCCGTTTGCTAAAAACACATAGATCATAGTGATTCTCCTCTATTTCAATGTTACACAATATTTTTCCTGCATAAAACACGGATGATAGGACTTTTTGGCTTTCCGCAAGCCCTCCAGTCCAAGATCCTCCTCACGGTTGATATAGGCAAAACGCTTTGCAATCTCTGCCGCAAACCCCTGATTGATGGCTGCGTACACACCCTGAAAAGCAGTATCCGCCTTTTCGATATGCACACAGAACGTGTCGGATGAAAGCGGTTCACCCACGGCAAAGGCGATCAGCCTGCCTTCCGCACGAAGCATTGCACCTTCGAGCCCCAATTCCGAAAAATGGCGAAAATAGGTGTCGATGGCAAACTGCTCGGAAATTGCGGAGGTATCGCCCTCCAGCTTTTCGTTGTAGCGTATTGCCGCAAAGGCAATACAATCGTCAAAATCCCGTTCTGTCAGCGGTGAAAGCACAGCGTCATACTGTGCAAAGCGGTGCAGAAAATTGCGTTTCTGGTGGTATTTACGTCCTGCCAGCGTACTCAGGTCCTGACTGCTGTAGATATAATCCCAGCTGTCACGATTTTCATCCACGCTGAAAGCGTCCTCACCGAACTGCTCACGCATCCACGCAAGACGTTCGGGGGAGACATTCCAGATACGCAGGGGCTTGCCCATATTCTCAGCAAACCGCCGCATCTGCTCAATCACTTCGGCGTGGTCGCCATCCCCCGCAGGGTACATGAACGACGGGATACCGTCCTCCGTATCCATCGAAACGGAGAGATAAAAGTCCCCGAATCGTGCTATTTTTGAATTCTGAAGTCTACGCCATGCCATATTATTGGCAAAGCTGTATTCACACCCACGATAATCCGACCGGTGCAGACAGTCCATGATCCACGGACGGTCTGCAAGGGTAATATCCCGAAATTCCAACATATTCCGCATCCTTTATGGAAGTTTTATTTTAGTATTCCCTGTTTCAGTGCATCATATTCCCGACGCACTTCCTCACACTTGCCGCAGGTCATCTTTCCCTCCGGACACGGGCCTGCACAGCAGGAAGGCCCTGCCTTTGCAAAAATCGTGGGAGCCTGCTCATAACACAAACGGAACATCTCCTTCGCCAGTGCTCGGATCTCCCACTGGGCACGGTTACAGCACCGCATACGGAAGAAATTAAGCAGACTGCGTGCATTCATTGTCATAACCATTTTTGTTTCGCAGGCATTCGGAAGCACAAAGCGTGCATCCTCGATTGCTTTCTTTTCCGCTTTGGAGCGTGCAGCTTTCTCAGAAACGCCCTCTTTCAGGAATTCCTGATAATGCCGCTCCTCCAGCATATCTGCAAGACGGTTATAGGCATCGACCGAATACTGCATCGCATCGGTATAAACCTTTGCAGTTTCTGCATCCGCTGCAATTTCGGGCGGTGTGATGTATTCAAAATGCTCCTGTTTAACATATCGCTGGCTCTGCACCGAAAAGCTTGCGATCCTGTGGCGGGTGATCTGTGCCAGCAGTGCACGGGATACCCCCTCAATGCCAAAGGTAAAGCTGACGTGCTCAATGGGGCTTTCATGCCCGTAGGATGCCAGCATTTTCACAAAATTCCCTGCATCCTCATCAGTCATGCCATCCATCAGATGCATGGCGTCCGTATCGGAGTAGCAAAGCTTTGCGGCAGCTGCCACAGTCTTTTCCGGATTCGGTGTGCAGGTGATCAACGTAACGTGCATATTCTTCTCCCCATTCGCTTTAATGTATACTTATTTATTATATCACATTTTGCTGCTATCGTCAATGATTTTAATAAAAATTAAAGGCTTTCCAATAAAAAGCACCCCCGAACAGCGAAGTCAATCGTTGTTCGGGGGAAGTGACTGCAAAATGCTGCCTATCCTGTCATTCGTTTGAGCATAGCAAGATCAAACCCATTGACAACACCATTACCGTCAGCGTCCATATTTACATCGGAGCTGTTTCGCTGTAAAAGGAAATCAGTGGTCTGGGCAATGATTCTCTCCGCATCACTCCGTCCGTAATAGGATGTGCCCAGCTCCTCCATATCCGTGGAAAATTCCGTCAGTGCAAATTCCTGCTCACCGTCATAATAGTACAGATCATAGCCGCCATTTCTGGTGCTGCTGAAAAACAAACTGCCATCATCAAGCGGAAAGGGATCGGAACAGTTATACGCCGTATCATTGCATGGCAGAAGTACGGGACTTTCGTCTTCCATCCTCACGATGCAGTCATTTTGCAGCGTGGAGGAATGCCATTTTGTAAAATACAGCCCCGCATCGGACAGCATCGGATAATATGCCTGCACGCCGTTTTCTGCATAGATCACGCTCTTGCTGCCGGAATGCAGATCCAGACGGCATATGACAGCTGCACCATCCGAAATTTCCGAATAATAAATGCTTTTCCCATCCGGTGCATAGAACGGCATTGACTCTTCACCGCTGTCATCGGTAAGCATCGTGATTCCGCCCGTGTGCAAATCCAGTTCTGCCAGATCATAGACAAATCCATTTGTCTGCGTGCTCCAATAACCACGTTTGAACACAATACGATTTCCATCGGGTGAGAATTTGGGATCCTCATTGCGAAATCCACTTTGTGCGGTCAGGTTTGTCAGCGTTCCGCTGATGGTATTGCAGCGGAAAATATCCCATTCATCGGCAATCGGATCGATCGCCATAAAAACAATATCATAGCAGTGGCTTCCGAAATCCGCATTCATTGCGTGGATGAAGGAATCATCCTGAATGCTTCGCTTTTCTCCCGTGCCAAAATCATAGAGATGCACAGTACTGTCCATTGCCGCATAGGAGGAATAATTGTGGTACAGCAGGCGTCCGGACTGCGGTGCCGCTGCATAGCCTGAAAGCGTACTGCTGCCGAATTGTATTGCGGCAAGCAGAAATGCCAGATAGCCACCCTTTCGCATAATAGTTCACTCCTTCGCTCCTGCTTTCTCACTTGTTTTCCGGCACATACCAATAGGTATGGATTCCACTCATGAAAACCTTTGCACCCTTTGGCACCTGTGTCAGGCAGTTGTAGACATTGTAATAATCGCCCGCTCCCATACAGATTCCGAGTGTACTGAAAGTACCGATGATCGGAATCTGCGGAAATATCATAAATACAAGAAACGGCAGAAAGCCTAACACAAGATTGGGCAGCAGGGACATGAACACAAACTGTGTCCTGCTCATATCCTCCGTACCTGCCACAAACAGCATACCGTCCTTGAGATTATGGTACATTTTGACTTCCTCCCTGAAGCAGAGTGCATGGAGAAATTCGTGCGGCATCATCGCAGCGATGGACAGCAGTGCTCCCATGGCACTCACTTGCAGCGATCCGGCTCTGAAGGAAGCTGCCGCCACCAGACCAATCCACAGTACAATGGCAACAACATTCATAATAATCCCGAATTTCCGCAAATCCTCGAATTCCTTGAACTGTACCGCACCCGTTTGTGTTCTCTGCGGCAAGGATTCGGGACTGCCGTTATATTTTCCTGCATATTTAAATTTCATCTTTACCCTCTTCTCGACATAGTTTTTCCATCAGACACATATTGGAGATCGTTTGAAAGCCCTGTTTTTGGTAGAAACCCTCCGTGCGTTCGCCACGCATCGTCAGGAGGAATATTTTGTGAATGCCCTTATCTTTGAGATGTTCCGTGAAATTCGCAAGAAGCCCGCTTCCGATACCCTGACGCCGAAATGCATTCGCCACCCAGAATTCAACGATCTGGAACACCTCTCCGTCATAGTACTGTTCTCCTCTGCCAAGAATTGCCGCAATGACTTTTCCATCACGAATCACCGCTACACCGTCGAATCGAGGGGTATTCTCAATATCCCGAATCCGTTCCAATGCCTGCTGATGCGTCCAGCTGTCATTCCACGGCTCGTCATTGAACACCTCGGCAAAGGACTGTGCAAGCATGGTATCCAGATTGGGATTACCAGCTGCACCCAGCAATTCAAACTGTGAATCCTGCGGCATTTTTTCATAACATTGCTTCATTCCGGCCTCCTCAGAGTTTCCTGATTTTCTGGTACTTTGCCATGATTTTCTTCGTTCCCACCCTGTCAAAGGCAACCTCCAGCATCGAATCGTTCCCCATGGGCGTCACGGAAAGGATCGTTCCCTCACCGAACACGGGACTGAGAATGCGTTCGCCTGCGGCAAACTGCATAGCGGGGGCAGCGGCATTCACCTGTGCCTGTGCCTTGGCTCTCACGGCATCCGCCTGTGCCTTCTTCAGGTAGGAAAGTCCCGAGCTTGCGGAAATTTCCGCAGGCATCTCACGCATCTGCTGCATCGTATTGTCTACAACTGCAATGCGGGATTCGGGAATTTCCCGAACAAACCGTGACAAAGGATTATGATTGTAATTACCGAACAGCATTCGTGTCTGGCAGTGGATGAGGTACAGATGCCGCTTGGCTCTCGTAATTGCCACATAGGCAAGTCGGCGTTCCTCCTCCATGTCCTCCTGACTGTCAAAGCTCCGCATACTCGGGAAAATCCCCTGTTCCATACCCACGGCAAATACTGTGTCGAATTCCAGTCCCTTTGCCGAATGCATCGTCATGAGCGACACGCATTCCTCCGTATCCGCACGGTCGGCATCCGTATAGAGGGCGTTTTCCTCCAGAAATCCCTCCAGCGACGGCTCCGCACTCTCCTTCATATATTCCACGATATTTGAGCGTAATTCCTCAACGTTTTCAAGACGTGCTTCACCCTCATCGCCCTGTGCGATCAGCATGAGCTTATAACCCGTTTTGTCAAGAACTGCATCAAACAATTCCTCCAGTGTCCCCGTTTCCGCAAGCTCCGACAGTTCCTCCATCATCCCTGCAAAGCTCAGCAGCGGTGCCGTGCGTCTGGATAATGCCGGAAAATCCTGACAATTCCGCATGACCTCCAGCGGCGTCATATGCAGATCCCTTGCAATGCTGACGATCGTTGCAACCGTGGAGTCACCGATGCCACGCTTGGGGGTATTGACAATACGTTCAAAACGCACGGTATCATTGGGATTTTGCAGCACACAGAGGTAGGATGTCACATCCT
Source organism: Oscillospiraceae bacterium (assembly GCA_045592405.1). Lineage (GTDB taxonomy): Bacteria > Bacillota > Clostridia > Oscillospirales > Ruminococcaceae > UBA3855. The sequence goes on along the minus strand of JAZNUR010000030.1, from coordinate 34,196 downwards.
TGATTTCCTTTCTGTCCTGAAAACGCACACCGCCGTACACTCGGTACGGGATCTTATTTCGCAGCAATGCACGCTCTATGCTGTTGGATAGGGCATTCATGCGGTACAGCACGGCAAAATCCGTGTAGGATGCACCGTTTTTCACGGCAGCTTCCACGGTATCCGCAATAAATTGTCCTTCATCCTTTTCCTGACTGACTTTCAGCAGCGTCACTTTATCGCCATCCCCTGCGGCAGTCCAGAGCTTCTTTTCCTTGCGTCCCTTATTGTTCGAGATCACGGCATTTGCCGCATCCAGAATATGCTGGGTGCTGCGGTAATTCTCCTCCAGACGAATGGTCTTGCAGCCCGGAAACTGTTCCTCAAACTGCAGGATATTCTCGATCGTTGCCCCACGAAAACGGTAGATACTCTGGTCATCGTCGCCTACAACGCAGAGATTGTGATGTTCGCCTGCCAGCAGACTCACAAGGCGGTACTGGGCGTAGTTCGTATCCTGATATTCGTCCACCATGAGGTAGCAGAACTTATTTCGGTACTTCTCCAGCACATCGGGACATTCCTCAAACACACGCACAGTGAGGGCAATGAGGTCGTCAAAGTCAACTGCCTGTGCATCGTGAAGACGGCTCTGGTAGGCTTTGTAGAGCCTTGCCGTCACGGACTTCCAGTAATCCGTTCCCGCATCCAGAGCAAATTCCTCGGGGGAGATCATCCTGTCCTTGGCATGGCTGATCGCCGAAAGCATACTTTTGGGCGGAAATTTCTTCTCGGAAACATCCAGATCCTTCATGCATTGTTTCATCACACGCAGGCTGTCGTCGCTGTCGTAGATGGTAAAGCTCTTTTCATAGCCGATTCTGTCAATACAGGTACGCAGAATCCGAACACACGCAGAATGGAACGTGGATGCGTGGATGTCCTGTGCGGCATCACCGAGCGTTTCAGCAAGGCGAGCCTTGAGTTCTCCTGCCGCTTTATTGGTGAAGGTGATGGCAAGGATCTGCCACGGACGGATCGGACGGCTTGCGATCATATCCTGCAGCTCTCCCATGGTGAGGCTTCCGCCGTCAATATAATCCCGAAGCTTTGCAAGCTCCGCTTCGGTCGGAATGGGTGTGAATGTTTCGGCGGTATCGCCGAACAGCACCATATTGGCAATACGGTTGACAATCACCGTGGTTTTGCCGCTGCCGGCACCCGCAAGCACCAGCACAGGGCCGTTCACTGTAGTGACTGCTTCGAACTGCTGCGGATTCATGCGGCGGAAACACCGCTGCAGAGCGGCTTTTTTGATTGTGAGAAATTCTGTTTCAGTCATAGGACTCTCCTTACGCAGGATCTGCGTGTTTATGATAAAAATTTGGGTTTTCCGTCAAAAATATGAATACGGGATGCATCTGCGGCTTTCTCCAGCAGCTTTGCAGAGCTGTTCTGTACTGCAAAATCATACTCCTCCTGTGTGATCGGAACTGTCCAGAGCAGATTGACTACGCTCCCATCCAGAAATCTTGTGCAGGACGGACATTCCAGCCCCTCCACGAATCTGGGATTGACAAACAAGATGGCTGCAAATCCCCCGATACTACGAAATGGAATGGTATGTCCATGTGCCAGAAATGTAAGCTGATCCCACGGGAAATTTGCAAAAGAACAGAGTGTTCCATACATGGGCCGGCACAGCGGACGATGCCGTTCGACCGTCGCAAAGCCCAGCTCCATACGCTTTGTATCCCTCGGATCACCATCCACATGAAAATCCACCATGGGCATGGCGATCATACTCACGCCTGCTGTCACGCCGTAAACCACACCATCTCTGGAACCGGATACCACAACTTTGGGCGGGAATGTCGGATCCCACGGTTTCTGGTTTTGTCTGAGGGTAATGTCATAATCATTTTCATGTGTGCCGATAAATTTCATGATCTCCTCACGCTGTGCCATCATCCACACACGTTCTTTGCCTTCGCATTGAAAGAAATTCCAAAGCTTCTGAGCTGCTTCCACACGGTCACACAGATGCGGCAGTGCCTGCACCATTTCCCACGCAAAGGGACCTGTGCCCTTGGCATATTTTGAATAACCGTGGAAATCCTTGTAGCCGCTCCATTCGGGGATCACGCAAAGGATCTCCTTGCCGCTGAGCAGTGCCGCACCCGTTCCCTCCTCAAACCACACGATGGAGAGGGAATGCTCATCCAGCTCCATGCCATTCAGATCGTGTGCGACAAATTCCGCAGGCATCATGGGTGCTTTACCCTTGCCCATACCATCCATGTCTATCTCCTTCGGTGCTCTGCGTCTGTTGCAGATCCAGCAGGTCTTCATCTTCGGGCTGCTGCTCAGGGGACTGAACCAGAGATAGAGGTAGTAGCAGGTTTCGGATCTTTCCACAAATGCCTCGACATCGCACACAGGGGAACGGCTTTTGAGGATGATGTCATGCGAATCATCCGCTTTCTCCGGTACAGGGGCAGCAGGACGCTGCTGCTGTGGTTTCGGTTCTTCTTTTTTTCGGAACATATCAAAAATTCCCATAAAACTGCATCTCCTTTACAACTATTTTATCAGCATAAATCCAATGGTGTTGATTGCAAAATTCGCAAACATATGAACAAACCACGAAGCGTAGATATTCCCCTGCTTTTCGTTGAGGAAATTGAAGATCAGACCGCCTGCGGTCAGTCCCGCCATGCACAAAAGAAACAGCGGCAGGCTGAACCAGCCAAGCATCATTGCCACGTGATAGAGTGCAAACACAAGGGCACTGAACAAATGGGCAAATTTTCGGGAATACGCCGCTTTCAGATTTGTGAATACAAAACCACGGAAGAAAAATTCCTCCAGTAGGGAATTGACAAAGGATATGTAAACGGCAACGAACAGGAAATTCTCCTTCGTCACGCCGACATTCTCCGTCAGAGAACCCGCAATATTGGAGAAATCAAACACATTCCGCACCAGAAAATAGGCACAGAGTATTACACCATACAGCCCCAATCCAAGCAAAATGGGACGAACTATCGCCTTTTTCTGCACACGGAACAAAGAACCGAACGCAATGCTCCGATCCATCCGTGACAACACAAACGGGCAGACCAGAAACAGCACGAGCTTGATTGCAGATTTGACCGCATATCCGGGCATAAGGATGCCGTCAACCCATGCCATGATGCCGCAGCAGATGATGGCGGCAAGGATGATGCAGAGTGTGGATTTTTTCATAAGGAACACCTCCGAAAAAAACTTACAGATACCCCATCACAACATCCGCAAGCAGTGCGGCGGCGGATGCCGCAAGTGCGACCACGATCAGGGGCTGTCGGAAATACGCCAGAATCAAGGCAACAGCCGTACCGATAACGGCAGTTGTCATATTCCCCGTTGCGTAGAAAATTGACGGAATCGTCATGGCACTGAGCACCGCATAGGGAACGTAATACAGGAAACTTCTGAAAAACTGTGATTTGATCTCCCTGCGGAACAAGGTGAACGGCAGCATACGGATAAGATACGTCACACCTGCCATGACAGCAATATAGATACCGATACTGAGTGTATTCATGCGTTCTCCTCCTTTACCGGAAACAGCCACGCACCCAGTGCGGCTGCCGCAACTGCACAGATGATCACCGCAAAGCCGCTGGTGACAAAGGGCAGCAGGAATTTGAAGATCAGGCTGCAAATCGCCGCAAACACCACAACCAGCAGCACGCCCCTGCTCTTTCTTGCGGGAGGGATAATGATGGCGAGGAACATTCCATAAAGGGCAAGCCCCATAGCATTGGTGACGGACGGCGGCAGGATTTCTCCTGCGGACGCCCCTAAAAATGTACCGCTTGTCCAGCCGAGGAATGCAATGAGGATCATACCGTACATATATTTCGCCGTGATTTTCCCTTCCTGTGAGGAAGCCACAGCAAAGATCTCATCGGTAATGCCGAATGAAGTAATCAATCGGCGGGGTGTATTGAATGTGCCGTCGAGCTTCTGAGAAAGAGAGATTCCCATCAGTCCGTAACGCATATTGATGATCAATTGTGTCAGTGCCATCTCCAGATAACCACTCAGGGCAGTACTGCCTGCCGCCATGATATTCAGTCCTGCGAGCTGCCCTGCAGACGTGAGATTGGTCATGGAAATAATGGTGGCGACCAGTGCACCGAAATGCTTTGCGGCGAGAATCCCGAAGCCGAATGATACGGACAGATACCCCAGTGCAATCGGTATTCCGTGCCGTATGCCTTTCAAAAAAGCGGACATATTTCTGTTTCCTTTCACTTTTATGATACTTCTATATTATAGCATATAATTTGGCGTACTGCAAGGGGATGCGGGCACAATTAGCATTACCTAAAAAATCCTGCACCGTAAGGAGCAGGATTCTGAAATTTATTCATCCACCACCACAGCGGCATACTGTCCCATGGAGGTAAAGCGTTTTTCCACAAGCTCTCTGCTGTAGGAAACCAACCCCTTATTCCCATAGGGATCGTTGAAATAATAATACTTGCTGTCATACCCCACAAGCACCAGACAGTGCTCGTTAGCCTGCCATCCGTACCACTCATCCGTGGGATTGCCGTCCTCATCGTACAAATACCAGCCAATATTGGAATAATGCTCCAGCATATTGATGGTTGCCCAGACAAGCACGGGCATATTCCTCGGCAGATAGGTTTCCGCAAGCGTCTGCAGCTCCGTTCCCGTCACATCCTTTGCGATCTTGCCATCAGGGAGGAGCTTGTTCATCATGTCCACGATCACGGGCGGATAGCAGCCAAAGCTGGTCTCGTCCCACGGACTTCCGATGAATGCCTGCTCGGGATGGGGAGCATAGGTTCTTCCATTCTGTGTCTTGGGATACATACTGTTTGTGTTATCTATGATATCATCCACCGAAACTTCCGCACCGTAGTATTCCAGCACCATTTTGGCACTGACAAGCTCGCATCCCGTGGGGAGCAAACCCTTCTGGGAAATATACGGCACTTTCAGCTTGATGGAATCGGGAATCTCCACAGGTTCCGTTGTGGGCGGCTCGGTGATCGTTTCGGTAGTCGGCTCTGTTGCAGCTTCCGTCGTTGCTTCCGTAACCGGAGGTTCCGTGACGACGGGAATCGTCTGCACTTCAGTTGTCGGGAGCTGTTCAAGCGAAACCTGTCCCGCATCTGATTTCTGTGCGATCTTCACAACGGCAAAAATAAGCAGCCCGACCAGTGCCAGCAGAGCAGCAGCAGTCAGAACCCGACCGTAATGAATATGTCTTTTAGGATGCATTCTGTTTTTCTCCTTTTCCCTGTATGATTACCTAATAATCATACTACAAAATCAAAAATATGTCAATCTATTGGTAGAAATTTACCCCCCGATTTTAAGCTTTCGGCTTTCCCTTCGGATTTTTAAACAACAAAGCTTCGGCTTTAGAGGCATTACCCTAAGTTTTTTTGCAAAACACTGGAAATCCCATTCCGTTTGTGGTATAATGTAGAATGAGAGATTATGAGAAAACGGAGGTATCCCCATGCGATTACTTGCAATCGACGGCAACAGCATTGTCAACCGTGCCTATTATGGCGTCCGTGCACTTTCCAACCGACAAGGCGTGTTCACCAACGCCCTGTTCGGCTTTATCAATATCTATCTGAAAGCGATCGGCGAAACGGCTCCCGACTGCGTGGCAGTGGCATTCGACCTGAAAAGCCCCACATTCCGTCATCAAGCCGTAGCTTCCTACAAGGCGAACCGCAAAGGAATGCCGGAGGAGCTTGCCATGCAGATGCCCTACCTCAAGCAGATTCTTTCCGCAATGGGCATTGCCTGCGTCAGCTGTGAGGGCTTTGAGGCGGACGATATCCTCGGTACGCTTGCATCCGCCTGCAGCAAACAGGGACAGGAATGCATTGTTATGACGGGAGATCGTGACAGTCTGCAGCTGATTGACGAACACATTACAGTGCATCTGGTAACAAACCGTGAGCATATCCCCTACACACCCGAGCGGTTTCGTGAAGATTACGGCTTTGCACCGATCCACCTGATCGACCTCAAGGCACTCATGGGGGACAGCTCCGATAATATTTCCGGTATCAAGGGCATTGGCGAAAAGACCGCAATGTCACTCATTCAGGCATGGCACAGCATTGAAGAAATGTATGACCACATGGAGGAAGTGCAGGCGACTCCCAGAATCAAGCAGAAGCTGATTGATGGTAAAGCGGATGCGGAGGAAAGCAAGTGGCTTGCGACCATCCGCACGGATGCACCCGTTTCCACGGAGCTTTCCGAATACGTACCGAAGGAGCAGCGGACGGACGAGCTTCGCAGAATTCTGACGGAGCTGGAAATGTACAAGATCCTTGAACGTTTCGGCTTGCAGCCCCTCGGTTCCGGCGAACCGAAGGCTGAAATTGTTTCCGAACCCGCAACCGCACCGGAGCTTTCGGATATTCCCTATTCTGCGGACAAGATCAGGGAATTCCCCACACCTGTTGCTTATACTCTGCGTGACGGGGTACTGACGATCTGCAGTGACAACAGGATTTGCAGCACATCGGAGGTTTCCGAAATTCTGGAATTTCTGGCATTCGATATTCCGAAGGCAACGGATGACGCCAAGGTGCACTATCATTTCGCAATGGAACACAACAGCAAGCTCACCAATCTTACGTTCGATGCGGCAGTCTGCGGCTATCTGCTCAACCCTTCCGCATCCGACTACAGTGTAGCGGCACTCTGTGCACAGCTGAATGTGCCGTATTTCACAGAACTGGGTGAATCTGCGGCTGTGCAGACACTGCACAGCCTTGCGGAAACGGGCATCGCCCAGCTCACGGAGGATGGAATGTTCTCCCTCTGGACAAATATTGAACTGCCGCTGACAAGGGTGCTCGCTTCCATGGAACACACGGGTGTGTCCGTGGACAAGGAGGGCATCCGAACATTCGGTGAGAGCTTGTCCGAGAATATTGCACAGCTGCAGCAACAGATCTATGATTACGCCGGCGGGGAATTCAACATTGCCTCCCCCAAGCAGCTTGGTGTGGTGCTGTTCGAAACACTGGGACTTCCGGCAAAGAAGAAAACCAAGAGCGGCTATTCCACGAACGCCGAGGTGCTTGAGGAACTCCTCCCGAAGCATCCGATCATCGGGCTGATTCTGGAATACCGCCAGTATACAAAGCTCCTCTCCACCTATGTGGAAGGACTGCTCAAGACCATCGACGAGGACGGACGCATCCACACGAAATTCAAGCAAACAGAAACCAGAACGGGGCGGATTTCCTCCATTGAACCAAATCTGCAGAACATCCCCGTAGGCACGGAGCTTGGACGCAATATGCGGAAATTCTTCGGGGCATCCGAGGGCTGCGTACTGCTTGACGCCGACTACAGCCAGATTGAGCTGCGTCTGATGGCACATTTAAGCGGTGATAAGGCAATGCAGGAGGCATTTGTAAGCGGGGCGGATATCCACACGGCAACCGCTGCCAAGGTATTTGATATGCCGGAGCTTTTTGTCACGCCGGAAATGCGAAGTGCCGCAAAAGCCGTGAATTTCGGCATTCTCTACGGAATGGGTGCGTTCTCGCTTTCCAAGGACATCCATGTTTCCGTTGCACAGGCAAAGAAATATATCGAGGATTACCTCGGCTCCTATCCGAAGGTTTCCGCATTTCTTGATAAAGTCGTAGAGGACGGTACGGAAAATGGCTATGTCTGCACCATGCATGGCAGACGGCGTTATGTGCCGGAGCTGAAATCCAAAAATAAAATGATGCAGGCAGCGGGCAAACGCATCGCCATGAATACCCCCGTACAAGGTACGGCAGCGGACATCATCAAGCTTGCCATGGTGCACGTGCATGATCGTCTGGAACGGGAAGTGCCAAGTGCCAGACTGCTTTTACAGGTGCACGACGAACTGATCGTGGAGGTTCCGTTTGCTGACGCTGACAGGGCGGCACAGATCCTGCATGAGGAAATGGAGCAGGTTTGTCAGCTTTCCGTGCCGCTGACGGCAGAGGTCAATCGTGGAGGAACATGGTATGACGCTAAGGGTTAAACAGATCACGGCGGAAGATACCGCCGTTCTCACACAGATCGCTGCACTGGAAGAACTCTGCATTCCCAATCCCTGGAGCTATGATATGTTTCAGCTTGAAGCCGGTCGAAAGGGCGGAATTGTCCTTGCCGCACTGGATGAATCGGACTGCGTGTCAGGGTTTATGACGGCACAGATCGTGCAGGATTCTGCGGATATCAATAATGTTGCCGTACATCCTGACAAGCGGCGATTGTCCATCGGCAGCCGCCTTCTGGAAGCATTTCTGGAATCCACAGAGGAAGGCACACAGATTTTTCTGGAGGTAAGGGCATCCAATGCACCAGCCATCGGGCTGTATCGGAAACACGGATTCGTCCCTGTAGGACTGCGGAAACAGTACTATTCCAACCCTGCGGAGGATGCCATTTTGATGAAATACGAACGATGAAATTCGGAGGAATATCATGTTAATACTCGGAATCGAAAGCTCCTGCGACGAAACCGCAGCGAGCGTTGTGGAGGACTGCACAAAGCTGCGGTCATCCGTCATTGCCTCGCAGGCGATGGAACACAGACAATTCGGCGGTGTTGTACCGGAGCTTGCCTCCAGAAGGCACTGCGAGAATATTTTTGCCGTGGTACAGCAGGCACTCGACGACGCCAATGTCACGGTGGATGACCTTGACGGCATTGCAGTCACGCACACACCGGGACTGATCGGTGCACTGCTCGTTGGGGTGAATTTCGCAAAAGGGCTTGCCTTTGCGGCAGGAAAGCCCCTGATTCCCGTACATCACATCACGGGACATATTGCAGCGAATTATCTTGCACATCCCGATCTCAAACCGCCCTACCTCTGTCTTGTAGTCAGCGGCGGTCACACCATGCTGTGCGAGGTGAAGTCCCACACTGAATTTGCCATTCTCGGCACAACAAGGGATGATGCCGCAGGTGAATGCTTTGACAAATGTGCCCGTGTACTGGGATATCCGTACCCCGGCGGCGTACAGATCGACAAGGCGGCACAGCAAGGCGACAGCACAAAATATGCTCTTCCCCGTCCCCGTGTTGCCGGAAGTGAGCTTGACTGCAGCTTTTCCGGCTTAAAGACTGCGGTGATCAACATGGTGCACCATGCGGAGCAGAAGAAGGAAGCCATTGATGCACCCTCCATGGCAGCAAGTCTGCAGCGGACAGTTTCGGAGATTCTGACGGAAAAAACGCTGCTTGCGGCAAAGCAGACAGGATACACAACGATTGCGATGGCGGGCGGTGTTTCGGCCAATTCCGGACTGCGGCAGAGTATGGAACAGATGTGCCAAAAGCACGGCTACAAGCTGTATATGCCTCCGCTTTCACTGTGCGGTGACAATGCGGCAATGATCGCTTGTCAGGGTTCTTACAATTTCCTTGCCGGCGTCCGTGCGGACGAAAGTCTGAATGCGTATGCATCGGGGACGGCGATCGGTGAGATGAAACAAAATGTATAAATAAACGCTGCTGCACTTTCGTGCAGCAGCGTTTGCATTATTCCTCGTGCCCGGCGATAACACACTGGCTGAATAATTCTGAATACCGAAGATTCCCCTTCGGGATCACCACGAATCCCGCACGCATGGCCACAGGGAATTCATGCTCCCCCGACTTCACGGTTTCCCCGTTATGTGCAAGGATTTTTTTAGCAATCTCCTGTGCATCCTCCTGATTCTCAAAATCCGTAATCAGCACAAATTCATCACCGCCGATGCGGATGGGAAGCATCGTTTCATTCGATGCGGCGTCGATTCTCCGCAGACATTCCGCAATGGCGATATCCCCCGCCGCCGATCCGTAGGTTTCATTGACGTACATCAGCCGCACCATGTCAAAGCACACCACATATTTGCCGCTGCGGGATTTCATAAATTCATAGAGATGCGACACATCAAACATTAACTTGCCGTACATAATCTCAGTCCCTTCCTTGTCCGTAATCGGCACTGATTCCGAAAGCTTTGGGAAGATCTCAGAAAACCGCCTGTTCCTACGGAACTTGGACGGAGAAACGCCCCATAACCGTTCGAAAGCACGTGTGAATACCTCATGGGAATTGTAGCCGTATTTCAGTGCGATGTCCAGTACGCCGGCATCTGTTTCCAGCAGTTCTCTTGCGGCAACCGTAAGCCTTCTTCTGGAAATATAGTCGCTGATGCCGATGTGGAACGCACAGCGGAACATCTTTTGCAGATTTGAGAGCGAATAGCTGCACTTTTTTGCACACAGCTCCGGTGTCAGTTCCTGCGTCAGGTTTTCTTCAATGAATTCAAGTGCTACGGACAGAATTTGAAATTTGTTCATAGGATCACCACTTTGATAACGTTATCATAATTTCATTATAACATGAATGTTCGGGGAATGCTTGATGTTTTGCGTAAATTCCGAAAAGGGATTGCATAGAAAGCAGTATAACTCGTGAAAGATTTCTTCACGAGTTATTTGGAAATCGCACAGTGTGCAGCCATTTCGTTCATAATCTTTTCTGCTTGATTCTTTTTCGTTTCGATTACATTATTTCTCCCTTTATCAAATCCTTATTTTCCAATATGTTGATTATAACGCATATATCATGAAAAGTCAATACGACAGGTAACGCAAAGGCACTTCTGATATGAATATCAAAAGTGCCTCTCTAATGCCTTTATACTGTTGCCCGACTTACGCCAAGCCCTCTGTATTATTGCTCTGCATCCTTCTGACGAATGACATTATAGCGGATCTTGCCGCTGATGGTCTTGGGAAGCTCCTCCGCAAATTCCACAATTCTGGGACGCTTATATGCCGCCGTACGCTCCTTGACAAACTCCTGAAGCTCCTTTGCAAGCTCGTCGGACGGCTCCACACCTGCCTGCAGAACAACCGTCGCCTTGATCAGATTGCCCCTCTCGGCGTCGGGAACACCCGTCACGGCACATTCCACAACCGCAGGATGCTGGATCAGAACGCTCTCTACCTCAAACGGCCCGATTCTGTAGCCGCTGGACTTGATGACATCATCCAAACGGCTGACATAGAAGAAATCTCCCTCCTCATCACGGTACGCAATATCACCCGTGTGGAAAATACCATCCTTCCAGCTTCTTGCATTGGCTTCATCGTTGTTCTCATAGCCAAGGCAGAGCCCCTCGGGAATCCGATCCAATGCATCAATGACGATCTCACCTGTTTCACCCACGGGAACCTCATTTCCCTGTGTGTCCACAAGACGGATGTTGTACAGCGGTGACGGCTTGCCCATGGAACCTCTTTTCGGCTTTCCGCCTGCGAAATTGGCAAGGAGAAGCGTGGTTTCGGTCTGACCGTAGCCCTCCATGATCTCCAGTCCCGTGCAGTCATGGAACAGTCGGATGATCTCCTCCTGCAGTGCCTCACCCGCTGTGCAGACATGACGGACACTTGCGAATGCCTCCTTGCGGATGCCTGTTTTCGCCATCAGGCGATAGAGCGTGGGCGGTGCACAGAACGTGGTAACCTCAAACTTTTCCAATACATTCATCAGCTTTTCAGCGTCAAAACGCTCATAATCATATGCCATGACGGCACTTCCGCCAAGCCACTGACCGTAGATCTTGCCCCACGATGCCTTTGCCCATCCGGTATCCGCAACCGTCAGATGCAGACCGTTGTCCTGCACACAATGCCAGTATACCGCCGTCACAATATGTGCCAGCGGATAGGCGTGGTTGTGTATCACCGCCTTGGGATAGCCCGTGGTTCCGGACGTAAAATACAGTACCAAAGCTTCATTCACTCTGGTTTCCAGTCGTGCAAACACCTCGGATTCCTCCGCAATCAGCTTGTCCAGCATACGAAATCCGCCATGATCTCGACGTACAGTGAAAAGGTTCGTCAATCCCGGTGCCTGCTTTGAAGCATCCAGCACCTTGTTGCAAAGCATCTCATCATCCGCACAGACAATGGTGCGGATATCCGCAAGATTGGAACGATAAACAATATCTCCCGTAGTCATCATATGACTTGCAGGAATTGCCACTGCACCGATCTTGTGCAGAGCAATGAGTACATACCAGTACTCAAAATGCCGCTTGAGCATGAGCATGACACGGTCACCCTTCCGGATGCCCTGCTTTACCAGATAATTGGCTGTCTGCGAGGAAAGACGGCTGATTTCTCCAAAACTCAGAGTCCTCTCGTTCCCCTCATCATCGCACCAGACAAGTGCACGCTTTTCGGGTTCTTCCGCTGCAATCGCATCTACCACATCATATGCAAAGTTGAAATTCCCAGGATAGTCCAGCGAAAAGCTGGTGAACTGGCCGTTTTCATCAAATTGAGCATGGCTGAATTTCTGATACAGTGCTTTCATATTTTAAACTCCTAAATTATTGATCGGGATGATAGTTCCCCCGTCCCGAGGAACTCGGGATGGGAGAACAGGAATTTTTATACTTTAGCTTCATGATAAATGCCGAACTTGCGGAATCGCTGATATCTTTGTTCCAGCAGCTCCTCTTCGGACAGTGCACAGAGGGAATTCAGTTCACGAACGAGTGCATTTTTCAGATTTTTACACATTTTGGGGAAATGTTCAAAATCTTCGGGGATGATCTCCTCGGCAACGCCGAATTCCTTCATATCCTCAGCAGTGATATGCAGGCAATCCGCCGCATCTGCCACTCTGCCGGAATCCTTCCAGAGGATGCTTGCACAGCCTTCGGGAGAAATAACGGAATATACGGCATTTTCCAGAATCAGCACCCTGTCTGCGGAAGCGAGTGCCAATGCACCGCCGCTGCCGCCTTCGCCGATGACAACGGAAATCACGGGAGTTCTCAGCCCCAGCATTTCCATGATATTTTCGGCAATTGCCTGCCCCTGTCCACGTTCCTCGGCATCTGCACCGCAGTACGCACCGAGTGTATCCACAAAACAGATCACGGGACGATGGAACTTCTCCGCCTGCTTCATCAGGCGAAGTGCCTTGCGATAGCCCTCTGGCTTGGGACAGCCGAAATTGCGTGCAATACGACTCTGCAGATCCGTTCCCTTTTCCATTGCAATAAAGGTAACGGGACGCTTGCCGATATAGGCAATACCGCCCATGATGGCAAGATCTTCGCCGAAACGGCGGTCGCCGTGCAGTTCAAGCGGAAATTCGAAGATCTCCTTCACATATGCACCACCCGTCGGTCTGCCATTCTGTCTGGCAGTTTTGAGCTTTTCGTAGGAATCCATAGCGACTCGCCTCCTTATCTCTTATGAATGTGCAGGATCTCTGCAAGGGTGTCACGCAGCTCTTTTCTGGGAATAATGGCATCAACAAAGCCATGTTCCAGCAGAAATTCAGCACTCTGGAAATTGTCAGGCAGCTTGCTCTTGGTGGTCTGTTCCACCACTCGTCTGCCTGCAAAGCCAACCAGTGCACCCGGCTCTGCGAGAATGATATCGCCCTGCATTGCAAAGCTTGCGGTAACACCGCCCGTTGTGGGATCGGTCAATATCGTTACATACAGAAGTCCTGCATTACTGTGCACCTTGACTGCGGCACTTACCTTTGCCATCTGCATCAGGGAAATGATGCCCTCCTGCATCCTTGCACCGCCCGATGCGGTGAAGCCTGCAACGGGGAGTCGATGTTCGGTTGCATATTCGAACAGGCGTGTGATCTTTTCACCTACAACCGAACCCATACTTGCCATGATGAACTTCGGTTCCATCACAAACGTCGCAAAGCGAATACCGGCGATGGTGGCGATGCCGCAAATCACAGCATCCTCCTCGCCCGTAGTTTCCCTTGCCTTATCCAGCTTCTGCTGATAGCTCGGAAAATGGAGAAAATCCCTGCTGGTCAGCCCCGTGAACAGCTCATGGAAGCTGTTCTTGTCAAACAGCAGTTTCACACGATCTCTCGCACCAATACGATAATGAAATCCGCAGGAGGAACAGATATAGCTGTTCTTCTGCAGATCATATGCGGTTTCCTCGTGGCCGCATTTTTTGCAGGTCACGGTCTGCACCTCAGCCCGATTGAGCTTGTCATGCAGAAATTCCTGAATAAAACTCATATCATGCCTCCGCTGTCGGTGCAACGATCGCAAAGGAAAAATCTGCCGAAACAGCAAGCTTGCCGTTCACATAGCCCTTTCCTGTGCAGAAATAAAATGCACCCTTGGATCTGGTGATTTCACATTCGGTTTCAAAAGTATCTCCGGGCTTGACGGGATTTCTGAACTTCACCTTGTCAAGACCTGTGAAATACGGTGTGCAGCCCTTGCACTGCTCTGCAAGCAGCACGCAGGCGGACTGTGCAAGAATCTCACACAGGATCACACCGGGAACAACGGGATTTCCGGGAAAGTGTCCCTTGAGGAAAAACTCATTGCCTGTAATATGGAGCTTGCCGTGTGCCTTGCCGTCAACCGCCTCTGCTTCATCAAGCAGGAGCATATTGTCACGGTGGGGCAGGATCTGCATAATTTCTTCCTTCAGCATCTGCAAAGCCCCCTTAAACCTTCTTGAATGCAATAACTGCATTGTGGCCGCCAAAGCCCAGATTGGAGGACAGTGCCAGTTCCAGTTCTGTCTTGACAGCAGTATTGGGTGTATAATCCAGATCGCACTCGGGATCCGCTTCCTTGTAATTGATCGTCGGCGGAACAGTATCCGCATTCAGTGCCAGAATTGCAGCGATTGCCTCAACGGCACCCGTTGCACCCAGCATATGCCCTGTCATGGACTTGGTGGAGCTGATATGCAGCTTCTTTGCAAAATCCTCACCGAATGCCCTCTTCATGGCAGCCGTTTCGGTCTTGTCATTGAGCGGTGTGCTCGTACCGTGAGCATTGACATAGATCTTTTCGGGAGCTACGCCGCATTCAGCATAGGCGTCCCTGAATGCCTTTGCCGTGTAGGTTGCCTCGGGATCGGGAGCAGTAACATGGTGAGCGTCGCACGTAGAGCCATAGCCGCATACTTCCGCCAGAATGACTGCACCACGGCGTACAGCGTGTTCATATTCCTCCAGAACCAAAACGCCGGCACCCTCTGCCATAACAAAGCCGCTTCTTCTCTTATCAAAAGGCACACACGCTTCATCCTTATTATCGGAAGCTGTCAGTGCCTGACAATTGCCGAATCCCGCCATGCACAGTGCATTGATGGCTGCTTCCGAGCCTCCGCAGATCATAGCGTCTGCATAGCCGTGCAGGATGGTACGGTAACCCTCGCCGATTGCAGTGGTACCGGTTGCACAGGCAGTGGAAACTGATGTGCAGGGGCCATTTGCATTGAACATGATCGCCAGATTACCGGCAGCGATATTACAAATCATCTTCGGTACAAACTGGGGAGAAACCTTTCTGACACCCTTTTCCAGCAGGTTCAGGTGTTCACCGCAAAGCGTCTCGATACCGCCGACGCCGCTTCCGAAGCACACGCCCAGACGGTCGTTTTCCACAGTACCCTGTACACCACTCTGTGCCATTGCTTCATTTGCAGCAACCATTGCATACTGTGTGAACAGGTCGGTTTTTCTTGCAGTCTGCTTGCCGAGCAATGCAACTGCATCAAAATCCTTGACCTCTCCCGCCATGGTATACTTGGACTCGGAAACATCAAAGCGTGTCACCCTGTCAATACCATTCTTGCCGGCAAACAGTGCTTCCCTGAAATCCGCAACATTGTTGCCGATGGGAGTCACTGCACCCATGCCGGTGATTACTACTCTTCTCATCTGTTCATTCCTCCTACATTGCCATTCCGCCGTCAATGCGGATTATCTCGCCCGTGATGTAATCGGATGCAGGGGACGCCAGAAACAGTGCCAGACCTGCAACCTCCTCGGGCTTACCAAAACGATTTGCGGGAATTGCCTTCAGCAGTTCCTCATTGCCCTGAAAGCTTGTTGTCATGCTTGTCATAATGAATCCCGGTGCAATGGCATTGCAGCAGATGCCTCTTGCTGCCAATTCCTTTGCGGTGGACTTTGTCAGACCGATGATGCCCGCCTTGGATGCCGAATAGTTCGCCTGTCCCGCATTGCCGAACAGACCGGATACGGAGCTGATGTTAATGATCTTACCGTATTTTTTCTTCATCATCTGACGGTAGAAATTCTTTGTCATATAGAATGCACCCTTGAGATTGACATCGACAACTGCGTCAAAATCAGCCTCGGACATACGCAGGATCAGATTATCCCTCGTAATACCGGCATTGTTAACCAGAATATCCACACCGCCGAAATCCTTCAGGATCGCCTGACAGGTTTCCGCAACAGCTGCACTGTCAGCGACATTGCACTGATAGGTTCTGACAGTTACGCCCAGTGCTGCCAGCTCATCTGCCGCAGCCTGTGCCTTCTCCGGTGCACAAACATCTACAATTGCAATATCCGCACCGTTTTCTGCAAATTTTCTGCAAATTTCCTTACCAATACCCTGTGAACCGCCGGTCACAACGGCTGTTTTCCCTTTCAGCATAGCTGTTCATTCCTCTCTTGAATCGAAATTATGGTTGTTTGTTGTTTATTTCAGTGCTTCCAGAGTTTCCTGCAGTCCCTCTGCGTTTTCTACGCAAAAGCACTTTGCTTCCAGCAAAATCTGGGAAACGAGCTTCTGCAGGGTGTTGCCTGCACCGCACTCGATGAATGTATCAAAGCCCTCTGCCGCCATATTGCGGATGAGCTGCGTCCACTTTACGGGATTGTTGATCTGACTGCACATCAATGCCTTGGGATCGCCCTCATAAGGCTGTGATGTGTAGTTTGAATATACCGGAATTTCCGGCAGCTTTACTTCAAATTCCGCCAGAGCCTCTGCAAAGGGAGCTACCGCCGGTGTCATATACGGGGAATGGAATGCACCGCTGACTGCAAGCGGAACGGCTCTGCCGCCTGCCGCCTTGACATCGGCACGCAATGCATTGAGCTGCTCCTTGTCACCGGAAACCACAAGCTGCATGGGAGAATTGTAATTCACCGGATACACCCTGTCATACGCCCCTGCCAATTCCTCTGCCTTTTCGCTGGGGATCTTAACAATTGCCGCCATGGATGCGATTTCAGCATCGGAAGCCGCTGCCATGCACAAGCCACGCTTTGCGGCAATACGAAATCCATCCTCATGGGAATACGCACCTGCAAATGCCAGTGCGGGAATCTCACCAAGGGAGAAGCCTGCCACTGCATCCGGAATGATGCCGTTCTCACGCAGTGCCATTGCTGCCGCAAGGTCTGCAAGATACAGACAGGGCTGGGTGTTTTCGGTCTGCTTGAGTGCGGCACCGTCACCGGTGAAGCACTGTTCCAGCGTACCGGGTCGAAGCTGCTCCGCAGCCCCATAGAGTGCCTTGACAGCCGGAAAGGATGCATAGAAATCCTGTCCCATGCCAACGTGCTGTGCACCCTGTCCGGAAAATACAAATGCTATTTTACCCATGCCGCTGCTCCTTTCAGGCAGTTTTCTGCCTCCTGCATGATCTCGTTAATGATTTCCTCACAGGTCTGCTCCTTCTTGACCATGCCGGAAATCTGTCCGGCGAGGACGCTGCCCTGCTTGACATCACCTTCGACTGCCGCCATACGCAGTGCACCTGCACCGAGCATTGCCACACTCTCCGCAGTTGCCTCGGGAGCATATTCTTCCTTGATGAAGTTGCGGGTGAAATTATTCTTGATGCCACGGCAGGTGTTGCCGCCAAAGCGTCTGCCCGTTACCTGTGTGGAAATATCCTTCGCACCAAGAACCATATCCTTATAATTCCGGTGCACGCCGCATTCCTTTGCAACGAGGAATCGGGTTCCCATCTGCACACCGCAGGCACCCAGCATAATGGCAGCTGCAATACCCCTGCCATCACCGATACCGCCTGCCGCCAGTACGGGAATTTCCACCGCATCCACGACCTGCGGTACAAGTGCCATGGTTGTCAGCTCACCGATATGACCGCCGGACTCCTGTCCTTCGGCGATCACGGCAAACGCACCTGCACGTTCTGCCTGCTTTGCCATTGCTGCGGACGCAACAACGGGGATCACCTTGATGCCTGCTTCATTCCACAGCGGCATATACTTGACTGCACTGCCTGCACCTGTGGTAACAACGGCGGGCTTTTCTTCTGCACAAACCTGTGCACATTCGTCCGCAAAGGGACTCATGAGCATTATATTTACACCAAAGGGCTTATCGGTAAGTCCCTTTGCGATGATAATCTGTTCTCTCAAATATTCTGCATTTGCATTCATAGCGGAAATAATGCCCAGACCGCCGGCGTTAGAGACCGCTGCGGCAAGCTTGCCGTCAGCGATCCATGCCATGCCGCCCTGAAATACAGGGTACTGAATGCCGAGAATTTCACAAATCGGCGACTGCATCATTGATTAAGCCTCTACCAGCTTCTCTACAGCTTCAGTCAGCTTGCCAACAGTGCTCAGTTCAGGAGACATCTCCAGAGTGATGCCGAACTCATCTTCCAGATCCATTGCCATCTCTGTCATGTCCAGAGAATCAATGCCCAGATCTGCAAACTTGGTGTCTGCAGTGATCTCTGCTGCGTCTGTGTCAGTTGCTTCTGCCAGCATTGCAATAATTTTTTCCTGTACCATTGTTTTTACTCCTTTTTTATGATATAATGTAGTCAGGCTCTGCCCTGTTTACAGTTCAGAGTGCTTCTGTATGTGAACCGGATCGCTCCGGCATTCACCAAAATTACCATTCGATCAGGCAGGCTGCGTCAGCCAGACCGCCGCCGAATGCACAGAAAATGATTTTGTCGCCCCTTTTGAGCTTTCCGCTTTTTGCCAGCTCATTGAGAGCGATCGGAATGGACGCACTGGAGGTATTACCGTACTTTTCGATGTTGACAATCATCTTCTCCTCCGGCATACGCAGTCTCTTGCGTGCAAAGTCCACGATACGCTTGTTTGCCTGATGCGGAATGATGAACGCAATGTCCCCCATTGTCAGGTTGTTGCGTTCCAGCAGGATATTCACATCCTCGCAAAGTGCAGTAACCGCATACTGGAAGGTTTCCTGTCCCTGCATATGGATGTAGGGAGAATCCTGCTCCGCTTTGAAGAACGGAGAGCAACCCAGACCATGCGGAATCTTGATGACATCATCACCGCCCTTGACATTGCATACTGCGTCAAGGTAGCCGTCACCCTTTTCCAGCACTGCTGCACCCGCACCGTCACCGAAAATCACGCAGGTGCCTCGATCCGCCCAGTCAAGAATACCGCTGATGCGTTCACAGCCCACTACCAGAATTTTCTTGTAGTTACGCAGTGCAAAATAGGCTGCCGCTGTTTCCAGCAGGAAAATAAAGGCGGAACACGCTGCATTGATCTCCAAAGCAGGGCAGGTCGCACCAAGCTTGTGCTGAATCATGCACGCCATGGACGGGGAAACAGTTTCGCCGCTGACGGTTGCCGCCAGAATAAGGTCAATATCCTCTGCTTTGCAGCCGCAGTCATTCAGTGCTGCCACTGCAGCCTCATAACCCATATCGGAGGTGAACTCCGTTTCGGAAATACGGCGTTCCTTAATGCCGACTCTTTTGGTGATCCAATCATCGTTGGTTTCCACGATTTGTGCGAGATCATCATTTGTTACAACGTTGGACGGCACATACATTCCTGTGCCAATGATTCTGAAACTCATTCTGTTTCCTCCTGATTGCACGCCTTTCGGCGTCCTCAAAATTCCTTACGCAAGCGTTACGATAATTAGTAACACTGCAAAGCAAATTTGTTACAAAAATATTGCACAAATTTTACTTTTCGATTTTGTGCAATAACACGAATTTAAATTTGTAACATTTTTCGAACAACCGGTACTAACTTTATGAACAAAGGGAGAAGGTGTATTCATGAACCGTGAATTTGAATCCTTATACAAAGAATACTTTCCCCGAATCTATGCATTTCTGTACAAGCTGACCGAGCAGCGTGACCTTGCAGAAGAACTGACGCAGGAAACCTTTTATCAGGCGTTTGTTTCATTCCACCGCTTCCGTGGTGACAGTGATGTATTCACGTGGCTTGCATCCATTGCCAAGCATACTTATTATCGGTATCTGCGAAAGAACAAATACCATATTGATTCCATCAGTACGGAGCAGATTGCAGATATTTATTTTGGTGAGCAGTCAGAAAGGCTGGAAGAAGCAGTGGAACGACAGCTGCAGCTGGAAAGTATCCGAAAGACACTCAAAGACCTTCCGGATAAATACCGTGATGTCACGATTCTCAGGATTTATGCAGACATGAGCTTTGCACAGATCGGCAAAGCACTGCAAATCAGTGAGAATTCCGCAAGAGTGATTTATCATCGGGCTAAAAAATTGATGTTGGAGGCGATTCAAAATGAACATGACGTGTGAGATCGTAAAGGATCTTGTCGAATTATATCAAGAGAAAATTGTCAGCAGAGAGAGTGCGGAGGCGATTCGCACCCATCTGAAAAGCTGTCCGGAATGCCGCAGGTATTACCGTGATTACAACATTGCACGGAATACCGAAATGCCGGTCTGCACCCCTGCCGGAATGGGCGGCAATATGTCCGGCACACAGGCAAGACTGTATGAGCAGCTTTCCAGAAAGCTTCGCCGCAGGCGTTTTCTGCAGATCGCAGGAACAAGTGCAGCCATCGGTGCAGGTTCCATTATGCTGGCTGTGGGTATTCTTCTGACGTGCAAATTCAATGCGGATTCACTGATGAAGCAGTAATTCCGAACGATCATATTTTGAAAACTGCCGGAACAGATCCATCAGATTTGTTTCTGCTCGTTATAAAAAAATCTTTCAGCGTTCTTCCAGCCCGCCGCAGGCGGGCTGGAAGAACGTATTTATGGCGTTTTCCCCCGCCTGCGGCGAGGGAAAACGCCAAGAGAAATTGCGGAGGAAAGCCATGATTTTCAGAGCACCATCCTATTATGAACGATTCACCTGCATCGCAGGTGCGTGTACGGACAGCTGCTGCATCGGCTGGGAGATCGACATTGACAGGGAAACCGCCGATTCCTACAAGCAGATCGACGGTGCATTCGGGCAGCGTCTGCGTTCCTGCATTCATTTCGGCGAAACTGCATACTTTCAGATTGACGAACAGGAACGCTGCCCCTTTCTGAATGCGAATAATCTCTGCGATATCATCCTGCAGCTCGGTGAATCCTCCCTCTGCCAGATCTGCAGCGATCATCCTCGTTTCTACGAGTGGTTCGGAAATATAAAGGAGGGCGGTCTGGGGCTATGCTGTGAGGAAGCCGCACGCATCATCCTTACGGACAACACCCCTTTTACCGTCGTGGAAACGGAAATCCCCGACGAGGAATGCGAACCGTTCGACGCAGCATTCTGCACCTGTCTTCGTACTGTACGGAAGGAGCTGTTTGATATTCTGCAGAATGAGGAAATTTCACTCGGCGAGCGTATCGGCAGAATGCTGGAGCTTGCAGAGAACCGTCAGGAATGTCTGGACAACGGGATATCGGCATTTCCGCAGCAATTTGCAGAAATTCCAGCCGATGTGCCGGATATGCCTGAAATACTGGAATTTTTGCAGACGCTCGAAGTGATTGGCAAAAACTGGCGTCCGACACTTGCATCGGCAAATAAGCGTCTTGGGGAAATCACCGAAAGCAAGGAACGCTTTGCAAAAGAAAATCCGCAGGCATCTGCATACCTGCGGAATATTGCGGTTTATTTTATCTGGCGGTATTTTCTCAAGGGGACGTTCGACGGGGAATTCTTATCCCGTGTCAAGCTCGCTGCCGTGAGCGTCGCCGTTATCGGTTGTCTGTTCGCTGACCACTGGCTGGAATACGGTACGCTCTCCCCTGAAAACTGTGCACAGATCGCCAAAAATTACTCCAAGGAAATCGAGTACAGCGAGGAAAATCTCAATGCAATGCTCGATGCCGCATATGAACTTTCGGGAATGTCCACGGCGAAGCTGAAAGGGATCTTCCGATAAACGGCATCATTTCTTCGACGCTTCAAATGCCTTGAGCAGCACCTCGCACGGGTCTTTTCCGTACAATTCACACCACGCATACAATTCCTCAAGCGTCAATGTTTCGGGACTGCGGTAGCGTCGGCGTAAGGTACGCTCGGAAATCTCCAGTTTATTGCACAATTCCGCAAAGCCAATGCCGCCCTTATCACGCCAGACAATGAGATTGAGGCGGATGGCGTCAATGAATCTGTCAAATCGCTCCTGATTGTCAATTTTCATGCTCTCCTCCTATCCCTCAAGCAGCACGGTGAACGGACCGTCATTGCAAAGCCGCACCTGCATTTCCGCTCCGAAAATGCCATGTGCCACACGTTTCACCTGCGGACGCAGATGCTCCATGAATACCTCATATAAATGCTCCGCCAGCTCCGGATTTCCTGCATGGCAGAAGCTGGGGCGATTCTTTTTGCAGTCCGCATAGAGCGTGAACTGCGAAATCACCAGCACTTCCCCCTCCACATCCCTGACGGAAAGGTTGGTTTTGCCGTTTTCATCCGAAAAAATCCGCAGCTTGACCAGCTTGTCCGCAAGTTTTCTGGCAGTTTCCTCGGTATCCTCCTCGCCAACACCCAGCAAAACAAGATACCCCTTTCCAATCTCCCCGACGACTTCATGTTCTACTGTCACGGACGCTTCCGTAACACGCTGAATCACCAGTTTCATAATGCTCCTCCATTGCGATCGTTTTTCTCATTATATTATACTCCTTTTCAGAGAGTTTGGCAAGGGATTTTTCATAAGGGAGCCGAAACGCCTTGCATTTTTCACAGAAATGTGCTATGATAGGAGTATTACAAGGCGTGAAAGGATGGTTCAATATGGGACTGATACTGGCATCTGCCTCTCCAAGACGGCAGGAGCTTTTAAAACGAATCACTGAGGATTTTACCGTGCATCCCGTGGATGCGGACGAAACACTGCCTGCGGGAATGCCTGTGGAGCTTGCACCGTCATTCCTTGCGGATGCCAAGGCACAGGCGGCAGCAAAGCTGTTTCCGGAGGATATTGTCATCGGCTGTGACACCATTGTGGTGCTGGAGGATGAGATCATGGGCAAGCCCCGTGACCGTGAGGATGCATATCGTATGCTCCGCAGACTTTCGGGCGAAACACATAAGGTTATGACGGGAACTGCACTTTACTGCGGCAAGAAAAGCACGGTATTCACAACGGAAACGCTCGTGACGTTCTACGAGCTGACGGATGCGGAAATTGAACAGTACCTTGACACGGGAGAGCCGTTTGACAAAGCGGGTGCTTATGGAATTCAGGGATATGGCTGCCTGCTGGTACGCAGCATTGAGGGCGACTACAACAATGTGGTGGGTCTGCCCGTTGCGGCACTTTCGAGAGCCCTGCAGCAGTTTCAGCGTGCGGTGGCACATCCGAAGATCAGGTTGAGGAAATAAAACGCATACAAAATGCAATCTTCCAGCCCGCCTGCGGCGGGCTGGAAGATCACTGGAAATTCTTTTTCAACATACTAAATCCCCGTCTGCAAAACAGACGGGGATTTTATGGTATTCTAATTCATAAGAAAGATCACTGCAATAGCTGCCCCGCAAATCAAAATTTGCAGCAGCGTGAAGCGGATGACAACCTGTGTATCGCTCCAGCCCTTGTTCTTTCGTGCGTGGTCATGAATGGGAGTACGGATGTTCTTCATAAAATTCTTTGCCTTGAATACACGCAGCACCGTAAGCTTGAGCAGTCCCAGACCACCGTCGATGATCAGCAGCAATGCCATCGGAATCCAGAGCACCGGCACACCTGCTGCCATGAACGCCAATGCGATCAGCAGTCCCAGAGCACGGGAACCTGCATCCCCCATGAGCAGGCTGCTCGGAGAGCAGTTGAACCAGAGATAGATCAGCAGTACGCCCAGCATGGCGATCACAATCGTCTGCATCCCCGTTTCCGCTGCAAACTGCAGGAGCATTGCCGCAGAAGCCAGTGTTACCAAAGAAAGCAAACCGCACAGACCATCCACGCCATCGGCACAATTGGTCACATTGATGCTTGCCCAGATGAGGATCGTTCCCAAAATCACATAGAGCACCGCAGGCACGGTGAAACTCAGATTCAGCAGCGGCAGCACGATTTCACCGCCGTGGAAATAGTAAACCGTCACGGATACGCCCACGGAAACTGCCATGTCGATGAGCCCTTTTTTCAGCTCGCCCCACGGCTTTTCGGATGCATCATCCAGATAGCCGCTGAGCATTTCCACGAACAGTGCCGCCAGATAAATGCTGTATTCCACCGACAGCGGCACACAGAGAATGCTCGTCACAATGAGCGAAAGTATCATGATGATGCCCACGCCACGGGTTTTTCCGACGGACAACGCACCGTTGACTGCAAATTCACGTCCCTGATCCTTCGGCAGAAATCTTCCGAAGGCCTTGATTCCCACAAGCGTCAGCAGCATGGCGATGACAAATGCATTGAGCTGCATCGTTCTGACCAACAGCGAATCCAAGAAAGTTAACATAGTTTCTCCTCATCCTTCATTACATAGTTTCTCTTTGACTCAATTCACGGCAAGCTCTGCCGCATACACCAGAATCTCCGATGCGTCGTTGGCGTTGATTTCACCATCACAGTTGAAATCCGCACGCTGCCGCCATTCCTCAGTCGGCGGCACGGCATCGCCACCTGCACCTGCAATTGCTGCATACACCAGAATTTCTGCTGCATCCTTCGCATTCACAGCACCATCAATATCAACGTCACCCGACATAAAATCATCCGACCCGGTGAAGTGCACAATATACCTCGTCGTCTTCATTCCGCTTTGCGAAACGTTCAGTACCAGCTGTTCCCTGCCGTCAGCACCCACCGAAAGCTGTGTCAGCTCTCCGGAGGGAAGCGGCATACCGCCGCAAACCACCTTGCCCGTGGTGATGGGCATCAGCTTTATATTCTGCGGCAGCGTACCGTGATATGTAGTTTCATAAGTATGCAGTGCCGTTTCCTCAAAAACGAGTTCGCCCTTTTGGTTGGCAGCCTCATAGCCCAGCACATTGAGCTGTGCTTCACGCACATCATAGTGCTGTTCAAATATCTCGGAACAGCCGTCCACATAGGCGGAAATGGTCATTGCTCCGTCAAATACAATCGGATTTGTATACAGCTTATATGTTCCGCCGTTGACAGCATAGTAAATATCGCCGCCTCCCGCAGTATGCAGTGTGATCTCCTCCCCGATGGGAAGTGCTTTCTGATAACCGGAAAACTCCACAACATCTGCATCCTGTGTCAACGCCTTGAGGCACAGATTGCCGAACAGCATTTCGCTGACAACTTCCACCTGCACGCCGTTTTCATCCACATCGCTGTAGCTGACATCCTCCACGTATTCGTAGTATATGTCCGCCCAGCTTTTACCGTCAGCACTATAAAAGCTTTCGCCGGTATTGAAATCCCTGCGAATCATCTCCTCGGAAATCAGGTACGAATCCAGAATTTTCTCCGAACCATCCGCATACACATTCTTCTTCGTGTACGTTGCCTCACAGGCAATGTGCTGTCCGGGATCACCACTGAGGGTAAGCACCACGGAAAACCGCTGTCCCTCCGTGATTTTCACGGGCTGGTCAAGCTTCACGGTATGGTAGCCGATATTTGCAAGCTCACCCTTTGTGACTGCCGAAGGAATACCGGAACTCGGATTGTCCTGATACCGCAGATTTGTGTAAACCTGCACCTCATAAGCTTCATCGGGCATGGCGGTAAAGATCATGACCTCCGTCACATAGGAATCCTTCTCCGCCGTGAACACATTTGCCACTTTTGCCGAGGTATCCTTCTCATTCACGGACAATGCTACGCCGCAGCCGTAATCATCGTGCTGATAATTCCCGCTGTGCCGCTGTGCAGGCTCCGCCTCCAGATAATACATTTCATACACGGACTGATCGGCGTAGGACAGCCAGAAATAGCCGCCGTCGCAGTCATCCGCACCCCAGCTGTTCTTGCAGAGCCACGCACCGTCCCTTCCGGGATCATGCTTGAAATTGGAGGCAGGATAATTGTCATCCCATCCCACAACGCTGACCGCATGATAGGATCCGCTTGTTCCAACACTGGGACAATAGTAGGCGTCGGTCGCATTGTTGTAATAACTGCTGCTTTCGGAATAGCTCAGCGACAGTGCATGACCGTCATAAATCACCGCTTTTGCAGCGGCATAAGCCGCTTCCAGTTCCTCGCCGGATGGAACGGTACGGAAAAATTCAACTGCCTCCGTAACATGATATTCCGCTTCACGGCGGATATCATCTGCGGATTTTTTTGTTTCCAGCACGGAAAAATCATCGTAGGGGAATTTGTACTCGGAAACCGGTCCGATCCAGCCCGTCAGCATGGGGCTGAGTATCTCGAAATTTCCTCCCAATTTGAATCGTTCACGATCCGTTGTTCCCTCACTGACGGGAAATCCGAACGTATCCGAATAGGCATAATACGCCAGATGCCACTCGGAAAGATCTATATCGGGATCGTCCGCCACCAGCATACTTTCCAGTGAATGCATCGCCGCAAACGACCAGCATACGCCATGATTCCCCTGTGCCTTGACACTTGTGACAAGACCGTCCTTCCGCATATCATAGGAATCGGGCAGCTCGGCGGACGCCGCTTTTTTGGACACGCTTCCCGCCGCAAGCGGTGCTCTCACAAAACTGCTGCGGCAGGCTGCCTCATATTCTGCAAAACTTTCAAAGGCTCCGATATGCAGCCCTCTGCCCGTATTTTTTTCCGCATGAACTGTTACTGAACCGCTGCTGGATGCTGCCATTGCCGAAACCAGCAGACAGGCGGTGATTCTGTTCCTTTTCATTTCTTAACTCTCCAGTACAACAGTTGTAGTATTGGTACGAATCCTGTTAAGGCAATATCACACAAAGATTGTGCGAAATCCGCTTATTTGTCGGAGTTCTGTGGATTCGTTTTCCTGCGTTTTCTTTGTTTTCTGTCATATCTGCCGGAACGCACCGATATCACCGGAAGCGGCTCTGTAACGGTCGTACAAGCCTGCACGAACGCAAATTCGCCCCTGCGTTTTGCGGCACAATCCGCTGCTCGCTGTTTGTCGGAGAAGATCCCGAATACTGCCGATCCGCTGCCCGTCATGACAGCACATTCCGCCCCGTCCTCAAGCAGGGCATTTCTCGCACGTTCTACGTCCGACAGGATGACTGCATCCTCAAATGTATTGCCGCAGTGCTGCGTAAGCAGGGCAATATCCTTCTCACGGACGGCTTTGAGCATCTGTGCCGTATCCGGATGTCGGGGATGTTCCAGTGCGTCAATTGCCGCATACGCCTTCGGTGTTGACATACTCTGTCTGCCCTTGAGAATAACAAGGGGTAGCTCCGGCAATGCAGCAAGGGGCGTGAGGATTTCTCCCACGCCCTCCACAAGTGCAGTTCCGCCCATCAGCATAAATGGTACGTCCGCACCCAGCGAAAGCCCGATTTCACGAAGTTTTTCGTCGGAAAAACCGCATCCCATCAACGTATTCAGAGCGTAGATCACGCCTGCCGCATCCGCACTTCCGCCGCCCATACCGGCTCCGGAAGGAATGTGCTTATGCAGGTCGATCGTGATCCTGCAAGGCTTTTCAGACGCTTTCAGCATTGCCTGTGCCGCACGATAGGCAAGATTCCGCTCATCCCTCGGCAAACCCGGAATATTGCAATGCAGCATAATCCCGCTGCCGGCTTGTACGGAAACCGTCAATATATCATATACCGCAACGCTCTGAAAAATGCTTTCCAGCGTATGATAGCCGTCCTCACGCCTTCCGGTAACGTCAAGCGAAAGGTTGATCTTGGCATTGCATCGCAGCTTCATCGTTTTATTCATGATTGCCTCACTGCTTCAGACTTCCGATAAATTTTTCGATACGTGACACGGCTTCCATCAGATGCTTGAGGGAATAGGCATAGGAAACACGCACAAATCCCTCGCCGCTGTCGCCAAACGCATTGCCGGGAACCACTGCCACCTTCTCCTGCTCCAGAAGCTTTGCACAGAATTCCTCACTTGTCAGTCCCGTACTCTTGATGCAGGGGAACACATAGAACGCACCCTCCGGCTCAAAGCAGGTCAGACCAATGCGGTTGAATGCCTCCACCAGATAACGGCGGCGGACATTGTATTCCTTCACCATATGCTGTACTTCATCATCACAGTTCTCCAGTGCTTCGATTGCCGCATACTGGCTCACGGTCGGAGAACTCATGATCGCATACTGGTGGATCTTCACAAGCTGTGTGATCACAGGTGCGGGGGCACAAAGATACCCAAGACGCCAGCCAGTCATAGCAAATGCCTTTGAAAAGCCGTTCACAAGCAGTGTACGCTCACGCATTCCTTCCAGTTCTGCAATCGAACAATGCTTTCTGCCGTAGGTCATCTCGGAATAGATCTCATCGGACAGCACCATGATGTCCGTACCACGCAGCACCTCTGCGATTGCTTCCAGATCCTCACGGGTCATGATACCGCCCGTGGGATTGTTCGGAAACGGCAGGATCAGGAGCTTTGTCTTATCGGTAATCTTCTCACGCAGCTCCTCTGCGGTGAGCTTGAATTTATTCTCCTCCTTCGTGGGGATCGCCACGGGAACACCGCAGGTCATTTCCACGATCGGAGCATAGCAAACAAAGCTCGGTTCCACGATCAGCACCTCGTCACCGGGATTGATGATTCCCCGAATGGCAATGTCGATCGCCTCCGAACCGCCGACAGTCACGATGATCTCATGCTCGCCGTCATATTCAAGGTTGTTTTTTCTTTTCAGGTATCGTGAAATGGATTGACGCAATTCCATCAGACCGGAATTTGCGGTATAAACGATACGCTTGCGTTCCAGCACATTGATCGCCGTCTTGCGGATCGACCACGGTGTCTGAAAATCGGGTTCTCCAACGCCAAGACTGATCACGTCATCCATCTGTGCAGCAAGATCAAAGAATTTCCGAATACCGGAAGGTTTCATATTCTGCACACGATCGGATAAGATTTTCTCATAATTCATCACGGACAGATTAAGCCCCTTTCATCCTTTTCTTCTTCTTCAATAAAAATACCCTTTTCTTTGTAACGTTTCAGTACAAAGGAAGTTGCCGTGGAAACCACGCCCTCCAGAGCAGACAGTCTTTGTGATACGAACAGTGCAACCTCCTTGAGGGTTCTGCCCTTTACACAAATGGACAGATCGTAGGAGCCGGACATCAGGGAAACGCTTTCCACCTCATCATACATCATGATGGTTCTGGCAATTTCATCAAAACCGCAGTCACGCTTGGGCGTTACACGCAGTTCAATGATGGCTTCCACCTCGTTGCTTTTCGCAAGCTCGTCATTGATAATGGCACTGTAGCCTCTGATAATTCCCTTGGATTCCAGACGGTGAATTTCTGTGGCTACCGCCGCCTCCGTTGTTCCAAGCATATCCGCAAGCTGTGCATTGGTCAGTCTGGCGTTCTGCTTGAGCAGTTCCAATACTTCATTCATCATGTTCGTTTCCTCCGTTCTATAGAGTTAGATTTCTATAAAATGCGGCTCATGCCGCAGAAAATAGCATACGCGGTCAAACCCGCAGACCTTCGCAAGAGCAGCTCCCTGTGCAATGCCGCCGCCCACATCCTCAGGACGGTGTGCATCCGATCCAAGCGACAGAAGCGTTCCTCCCAGATCCCTGTATAATCTGAGGTATTCCTCATGCGGAAACGGCATTCCATATTTCTGACGATAGCCGGATGTATTCAGTTCAATGCCCCGTCCGTTACGAATCACGGCTTTCAGACATTCCGCAACATATTCCTGCCATTGCTTCATATCCACGGGGACGCCTCCGTCACCGATGATATACCGCAGCGGATAGGTCAGGTGTCCGAGCACATCGAATTTTCCCCATCTGCAGATTTTCAGAAGCTCTGAAAAATAAGCATCCAGCAGTGCAGCAACGTCCTCTTTTCCATAATCCAGAAAATAGAAATCCGGCTTGTCGGGAAGCTCATGGAGCGAGGCAATGACGAAATCCAGCCGCTTGTCCTGCAAAAGGCTCTCTGCCAGTGCAAAATCCGCATTCGGCTCACCCATTTCGATACCGCTGATCAGCAGCAGTCCGCCGCCATATTTTTCTTTTGCCTGCATATTCTGTTGCATGGCTCTCTCATACCTTGCGGCATAGTCGAAGAATTCCTCTTCATTGCGTGCCTCTGCGGCATAAAAGCCCTGCGGATAGAATCGGCACAACTCAATATGATCGGTCACCGCAAACGCCTGTATTCCGAGCTGCTTTGCTCGGTCACACATCTCAAAAACGGATGCGTCGCTATCGGGCGAACAATCGGTATGCGTATGGCAATCCATCGGCAACATGGGCATTCCTCCTGCATTACTGTTTCTTTCTATTATACCATACCTCGGCGTTTTTTTCTATAGTTATTTTCAATTTTTTTCTCTTTTCACATCTTTAGGAATTTTGCATAAAATGTACCATGGAAAATCTGTTGAAATTGGAGGGGTACTATGGACGCCGTTGTATTGCTCGGCATACTTCTGTTTGCTGCTGTTTCGGGATTTCTGGCATTTTTCGTATTATCTCCACGCAAAATACAGCAGCCCGAGCTGATCGCCCCCTTTGCCGTACTGCCGGTGCGGAATGCAGACGCATCGACCAGGGCTTTTCTGGAACTGTTCGCCGGACAGGTGGCATGGATGGACAGCAGTGTGCTGCACAGTGTACTTCTGATGTATGCCGATGAGGACACGGAAACTGCACAGATGTGCGAAGAAATTGCAAGGCAGTATGATTTTTTTACCTGTATGTCATTGTCGGAAGCCCAAAGGCTGCTTGCTCTGCGGCTGGAATTTCCGGAAAGTGTTGAAAAAAACTCCGAAAGCGGTTGCATTCCGTCTGAAAATACTGTATAATAGAATGGAGTGGGTGTATCCGCATAGGATGCACAGAATCAATGTTTCGGAGGTGAGAAAGTGGCGGAAGTGCTGCACATTGAAGGAACCGTAGAAAACATCCTGTTCCGCAATGAGGAAAACGGCTATATTGTGCTGGATCTGGATGCGGGCGGTGAGCCAATCACTGTCGTCGGAGAGCTTGGCGATATTGATGAGGGCGAATGTCTGTCGCTCTACGGCGAATATATCACGCATCCGAGATTCGGCCCGCAGTTCCAGGCGGAATCCTGTGAACGCAAGCTCCCGAACACCACTGACAGCATACGCCGTTATCTTGCCTCCGGTGTGATCAAAGGCATCGGCAAGGTGCTTGCCGGAAAGATCGTCGATACTTTTGGAGCTCGCACACTGGAAATCATGGAAAATGAACCCATGCGTCTGATGGAAGTACGGGGTATGTCCAAAAATAAATGCGAGGACGTTGCACGGGAGGCAAGGCATATTTTTGCACTTCGGGGCGTCATCTCCTATTTCGAAAACTACGGCATCAAATCACGTTATGCCATGCGTGCGTTCCGTGTGTGGGGCGATCAATGCCGCAATGTCATCGAAGCGAATCCCTATCTCATGTGCCATGAGGAAATCGGAATGCAGTTCAAGAATGTGGAAAGTTATGCCCGTGATCTGCACATCCCCAAGGATGCTCAATGCCGCATAGGGGCGGGAATCATCCATCTGCTGCGGCATAATGCAGGACTGGGACATACCTGCCTGCCGCTCGATCGTCTGGCACAAACGGCGTCCGCCTTTCTGGAAATTTCAGAATCCGCTTTTTACGCCGCCTATCAGGAGGAACGCAAGGCGGATACCATTGTGGAATACATCAAAGGGGAACGGGAATTCGTTTACCTCAAGGAATATTATCAGGCAGAACGCTATATTACCGACCGCATCAATGTAATGCGTGATTTCGGTGCAAGAAACGAAAATGATTACAGTGCCATGATCACACAGGCAGAGAACAATCGTGGCATTCAATATGCGGCATTGCAGAGAGAAGCGATTCAGGCGGCACTTTCCCGTGGTCTGCTGATTCTGACGGGTGGCCCCGGTACGGGTAAAACCACCACCCTCAATGCCATTATTTCCCTCTACGAAAAGCAGGGATTCCGTGTGATGATCGCTGCTCCCACGGGCAGAGCTGCAAAGCGTATTTCCGATCTGACGGGTTATGAAGCCAAAACCGTACACCGTCTGCTGGAAGTCCAGTTCGATCCCATCGGCGGTCAGAAATTTGTACACAACGAGGAAAATCCCCTTGCCTGCGATGTACTTGTCGTGGACGAGATGTCCATGGTGGATGTGCTGCTGTTTTCCCATCTGCTGCGTGCTCTGACGCTCGGCTGCAAGGTGATCCTTGTGGGGGACAGCGACCAGCTGCCATCCGTCGGTGCGGGAAATCTTCTGCGGCACCTGATCGACAGTCAGTGTATGCCGGTGATCGCACTGAAGGAGATTTTCCGTCAGGCTCAGCAAAGCTGCATCGTCACCAATGCCCACAAGATCGTCAACGGTGAAATGCCCGATCTTTCAAGGAAGGACAGTGATTTCTTCTTTTTCCACAGATTGGATTTTCCCGAAACCTCCGAGCTTCTGCTCGATCTCATCAGCAGACGTCTGCCGAATGCCTACGGATACTCCCCCACCCGTGATATACAGGTCATCTGTCCGTCAAGGCGTGGTGTCCTCGGCGTTGTGGAACTGAACAAGGCACTGCAGTCCCGTCTGAATCCGCCGACGGCGGAAAAGGCGGAGGTAAAATCCGCCCTCTACCAGTTCCGTGAAGGGGACAAGGTCATGCAAACGAAAAATAATTACGATATCACGTGGACGAAGGACGGCGAAAGCGGAACAGGAATTTTCAACGGTGACATCGGTCATATCCGCACGATCAACCGCCGCAGGGGCGAAGCGGTCATTGACTTTGACGGCAGAATCACGGTTTATCCGCTGATGCTGCTTGAACAGCTGGAACTCGCATATGCCATTACTGTACATAAGAGTCAGGGCAGCGAGTTCGAAGCCGTGATCATTCCCCTGCTGGGAAAATTTGAAAAGCTTAGCTATCGCAATCTTCTGTACACGGCGGTTACCCGTGCCAAAAAGCTGCTGATCGTCATCGGCTCCCCCGTAAAAGTGGAACAGATGGTCAGCAATAACCGACGCACCAACCGCTATTCGTGTCTGAAGCATATGCTGGAATTAAGTATGCAATCGGGTGACGGCAATGAAATGGACGAAATCTTTACTTAATTTCTTTTATCCGAACCGCTGTCCTGCGTGCGGCTGCTTTTTGACGGCACAGGAGCTTCTTTGTACGGCGTGTTCGGAAAAGCTTGTGCTCAGGCCGGAAGATTACTGTCACACCTGCGGTAAGCCCGACTGTATGTGCAGTCGGACGCCCACCGTCTATGACGGTGCAGTGGTTTGTTCCGCATATGCGGAAGGAACAGTTCCGGCAATTTTACAGCTCAAGACGTCGGGAAACACCAATTTTGCGATATTTGCGGCACGCATTCTTGCAGAACGTCTGCAAAAGACAGAGCTTCGTTTTGACTGCGTAATGCCCGTCCCCATGCATCGTTCCAAGGAGAGGATGCGTGGATACAATCAGGCAGCACTGATTGCAGAAGAAATTGCAAGGCTGCTGGATCTGCCGATTTATGAAGATATTCTGATCAAAAAACGCAGCAGCATCGAACAGCACAAACTCGGTGCTGCGGAGCGTGCAAAGCATCCGGAAAGCTTTGACATTCGTGATCACAGGCTTGACGGAATGCGGATACTATTATGCGATGATGTGCTCACAACGGGAAACACCTTGAACCGCTGTGCAGCACTGCTAAAAGAAAATGGTGCAGCTGCGGTAGTTGCCGCTGCAGCGGCAACTACCATTCGGAAAAACAGGAGGAAGGAATTATGAACACTACACCGGATATCGGAATTGATCTCGGTACTGCCAATATTGTCATGACGCTGGGCAAAAAAGGCGTTGTGCTGACGGAACCCTCCGTCATCGCCTACAACACCTGTACCGAACGTATTCTGGCTGTCGGTCAGGACGCTTATCGGATGATCGGCAAAACACCTGCCTATATCAAGGTTGTCCATCCGCTTTCCGAGGGCGTGATCTCCGACGA